>NZ_JBFAGV010000030.1:0-80845 GCF_040653855.1 Streptomyces sp. NPDC050856
GGGCGGTTGGCGCCGGCCGCCGTTTGCGGGCGGCCGGCTGTGTTCCTGGGCGGGGCCCCCGCACTACCCGCCTGGCCCCCCGGCCCTTTTCCGTCCGCGCACGCCGGCCCGCGCCCGCGCCCCCGGTCACGGGCCGGCGCGACGGCGAGGGCCCGGCCACCCCCACGGGTGACCGGGCCCTCGCCTCGCCGGGTTACGCCTTGCGGAGACGGAACGCCAGCGACAGGGAATCGTCCGTGAACGGACCACCGAAGGCGTCGTCGGCCTCACCGGCCGCGAAGTCGGTCGCCAGGACCTCCTCGGCGATCAGCCGCTCGTGGTCCATGAGCGCCGAAGCGACCTCCGGGTCCGTGGACGTCCAGCGCAGCGCGATCCGGTCCGCCACGTCCAGGCCGCTGTTCTTGCGGGCCTCCTGGATGAGCCGGATCGCGTCACGGGCCAGGCCGGCACGGCGCAGCTCCGGGGTGATCTCCAGGTCCAGGGCGACCGTCGCCCCCGCGTCGGAGGCCACCGACCAGCCCTCGCGGGGCGTCTCGGTGATGATCACCTCGTCCGGGGCCAGGGTGATCGTCTCGCCGTTCACCTCCAGGGTCGCGCCGCCCTCGCGCAGGGCGAGGGACAGGGCGGCCGCGTCCGCCGCCGCCACGGCCCTGGCCACGTCCTGGACGCCCTTGCCGAAACGCTTGCCCAGGGCACGGAAGTTGGCCTTGGCCGTGGTGTCGACGAGCGAGCCGCCCACCTCGGAGAGGGACGCGAGGGAGCTGACGTTCAGCTCCTCCGTGATCTGCGCGTGCAGCTCCGGCGACAGGGCGTCGAAGCCCGCCGCCGCCACCAGCGCGCGGGAGAGCGGCTGCCGGGTCTTGACGCCGGACTCCGCGCGCGTGGCGCGGCCCAGCTCCACCAGGCGGCGCACCAGCGCCATCTGGGAGGAGAGGGCCGGGTCGATGGCGGACAGGTCCGCCTCCGGCCAGGTGGACAGGTGGACCGACTCCGGCGCGTCCGGGGTCACCGGGACGACCAGGTCCTGCCAGACCCGCTCCGTGATGAACGGGGTCAGCGGCGCCATCAGGCGCGTGACGGTCTCCACCACGTCGTGCAGGGTGCGCAGTGCCGCCCTGTCGCCCTGCCAGAAGCGGCGGCGGGAGCGGCGGACGTACCAGTTCGACAGGTCGTCGACGAACGCCGAGAGCAGCTTGCCGGCGCGCTGGGTGTCGTAGGCCTCCAGCGCCTGCGTCACCTGGTCCGTCAGCGCGTGCAGCTCGGAGAGCAGCCAGCGGTCGAGGACGGGACGGTCCGCCGGGGCCGGGTCCTCGGCCGACGGCGCCCAGCCCGCCGTACGGGCGTACAGCGCCTGGAAGGCGACCGTGTTCCAGTACGTCAGGAGGGTCTTGCGGACGACCTCCTGGATCGTGCCGTGGCCCACGCGGCGCGCCGCCCAGGGGGAGCCGCCCGCCGCCATGAACCAGCGCACGGCGTCCGCGCCGTGCTGGTCCATCAGCGGGATCGGCTGGAGGATGTTGCCCAGGTGCTTGGACATCTTCCGGCCGTCCTCGGCCAGGATGTGACCGAGGCAGACCACGTTCTCGTACGACGACTTGTCGAACACCAGCGTGCCGACGGCCATCAGCGTGTAGAACCAGCCGCGGGTCTGGTCGATGGCCTCGGAGATGAACTGCGCCGGGTAGCGCTTCTCGAAGAGGTCCTTGTTCTTGTACGGGTAGCCGTACTGCGCGAACGGCATCGAGCCGGAGTCGTACCAGGCGTCGATGACCTCCGGGACGCGGGTGGCCGTCTCCCGGCAGGTCGGGCAGGGGAAGGTCACGTCGTCGATGTACGGACGGTGCGGGTCCAGGGACGACTGGTCGGTGCCCGTCAGTTCGGACAGCTCGGCGAGCGAGCCGACGCAGGTGAGGTGGTCGTCCTCGCAGCGCCAGATCGGCAGGGGAGTGCCCCAGTAACGGTTGCGGGAGAGCGCCCAGTCGATGTTGTTGTTCAGCCAGTCGCCGAACCGGCCGTGCTTGACCGAGTCCGGGAACCAGTTGGTGTTCTCGTTCTCCGCGAGGAGGCGGTCCTTGACGGCGGTGGTGCGGATGTACCAGGACGGCTGCGCGTAGTACAGCAGCGCCGTGTGGCAGCGCCAGCAGTGCGGATAGCTGTGCTCGTACGGGATGTGCCGGAAGAGCAGGCCCCGGGCCTGGAGGTCGGCGGTGAGCGCCTCGTCGGCCTTCTTGAAGAACTGGCCGCCGACCAGGTCGAGGTCCTCCTCGAAGGTGCCGTCGGGGCGGACCGGGTTGACCACGGGCAGCCCGTACGCCCGGCAGACCTTGAGGTCGTCCTCACCGAAGGCGGGCGCCTGGTGGACCAGACCCGTGCCGTCCTCGGTCGTCACGTAGTCGGCGTTGACGACGAAGTGCGCGCCCTCGATGCCGACCAGCGAGAAGGGGCGCTGGTACGTCCAGCGTTCCATCTCGGCGCCGGTGAACGACTCGCCGGTGGCCTCCCAGCCCTCTCCGAGGGCCTTCTCCAGCAGCGGCTGGGCCACGACCAGCTTCTCGTGGCCGTCGGTGGCGACGACGTAGGTGACGTCGGGGTGGGCGGCCACCGCGGTGTTGGACACCAGCGTCCAGGGGGTGGTCGTCCAGACCAGGAGCGCCGCCTCGCCCGCGAGCGGGCCGGAGGTCAGCGGGAAGCGGACGAAGACCGACGGGTCGACGACCGTCTCGTACCCCTGCGCCAGCTCGTGGTCCGACAGGCCGGTGCCGCAGCGGGGGCACCAGGGGGCGACGCGGTGGTCCTGGACCAGCAGGCCCTTGTCGAAGATCTCCTTCAGGGACCACCACACGGACTGCACGTACTCGGGGTCCATGGTGCGGTAGGCGTCGTCCAGGTCGACCCAGTAGCCCATGCGGGTCGTCAGCTCGGCGAACGCGTCGGTGTGGCGGGTCACCGACTCCCGGCACTTCGCGTTGAACTCCGCGATGCCGTACGCCTCGATGTCCTTCTTGCCGGAGAAGCCGAGCTCCTTCTCGACGGCGAGCTCGACCGGCAGGCCGTGGCAGTCCCAGCCGGCCTTGCGGGCGACGTGGTAGCCGCGCATGGTGCGGAAGCGAGGGAAGACGTCCTTGAAGACGCGGGCCTCGATGTGGTGGGCGCCCGGCATGCCGTTGGCGGTGGGCGGGCCCTCGTAGAACACCCACTCCGGGCGGCCCTCGGACTGCTCGAGGCTCTTGGCGAAGACCTTGTGCTCGCGCCAGAAATCGAGCACGGCGTGCTCGAGGGCGGGCAGGTCGACCTGGGCGGGTACCGAGCGGTACTGCGTCATCGAATCCTCCGGCGGACAGTTTCTCGTTCCGTCGGAGGGACGAGAGCCTGTGCGCTCCCGCGGTACCACCCTCCTTGGCCCCGGGCGCCTCGTGAGCGTCCTGAGCCCCCTCATTCGGGTCGCGATGCCGGTTCTACTGGCCTTGCGGCGTTCTTCCGGCGGCTCCGGGGTGATGCTTCACATCGGGCACGCCCCCGGGCTCGCACCGTCCCCGGGTCGCTCATGGCTGCGTACGACGCTACTCGTCCCCATCCAAGCCTTTCGCTGCGCCCAGTGTAAGGGGCTGGAGGAGGGGCGGCCGACCGGTTTTCCGGGGTCCGCCGCGTGACCCGAATGGCCACATGGTGCCCAGGGGGCGGCAGGGGCGTCCAGGGGCCGGTCACCGGGCGGATTACCGGGCGGGGAGCTGGGCACAACGGAGGCAGGTTCGCCTTGCCGCGGACATGGAGCGACCGGAACCGGCGGCGTGCCCCGTTGCCGCGGGGCTGGAGTCGATTTATCGTCCCAGCACGATTCGCGAGCAAGATCACAATATGTGAAGGGGCCGCGGGATGGTGGCGAAGAAGACCGCCGTGCAGAGGACGGCGTCCGCGAGATCCACCGCCACGAACGCGGCGGCGAAGGACCCGACGGGGAAGAAGAGCGCTGTCGCGAAGAAGGCCGCCGCGAAGAGGACAGCCGGGGCCGGCGCGGGCGGGACAGCCGGGGCCGGCGCGGGCGGGACGGCCGCGGGCCGGCCCGCCGCCAAGGAGGCGCTGACCAAGCAGGCCGGGGGGCGGGCGAGCGGCGGCAGCACGGCCGCGAAGCGGGCGGGCGCCCGGGAGGTGGCCGCCCCGCCGCCCGCGCCGGCGGGCGGCGGGGCCCCGTCCGGGGCCAGGAGGACGACGGCCGGGAAGGGCCGGGCCGAGCGGGCGGGCGAGGCGGTTCCGGCCGCCGGGCGCGCGTCCGCCGGGAAGTCTCCGGCCACGAGGGCGTCGGCCCAGAAGACCCCGGCCGCGGAGGGACCCGCCACCGGGAAGGCCCGTGGCGCGGCGCCGGCGTCCGGGAGGACCGCGGCCGGGGGCACGCCGGCCAAGAAGGCCCAGGCCGAGAAGGCCCAGACCAAGAAGGCCCAGGCCGAGAAGGCCCAGGACAGGACGAGTGCCGCCGGGGAGGCCCCGGCCGGGAGGTCCGCGTCCGGGACGGCGGCCGGGAGCGGCCCCGCGGCCAAGGGGCCCTCCGGGAGGGCTCTGGCCGCGAAAGCCGCCGCCGAGGAGGCTCCGGCCGGGAAGACGGCCGCCAAGAGGGCCAGGACTGGGGAACCCGCTGCCGAGAAGGGCCCGGCCGAGAAGGGCCCGGCCAAGAAGGCGGTTTCCAAGAAGGCGGCTTCCAAGAAGGCGACCTCCGGGAAGTCGGTCGGCAAGGGGTCCGCTGCCGAGGAGGGCCGGGCCGGGAGGCCGGCGTCCAAGAGGGCCCCCGCCGAGGAGGCCGCGCCCGAGGAGGCCCGCGCCAGGAAGTCCACCGCCGGGAGGGCGTCCAAGAAGACCGCCCCCGTGGACACCCCGGCCGAGGAGGTACCGGTCCGGCAGGTGGCGGCCCGCAGGACCCGCGCCCAGAAGGCCGCCGGGGAGCAGCCACCCGCCGCTCGGGCCCCGGGCCGGAAGCCGGCTGCCAGGAGGGCCACGGCGAAGGAGCCGTCGGCCGCTGAGGAGTCGGGTGGCGGGAAGCGGGCCGGCGGGGAGGCCGGGAAGCCGGGTGTCAAGAGGGCCGCCGCCGGGAAGCCATCCGCCGGCGGACCGGTGGACCGGAAACCGCCCGGCGGGAAGGGCGCCGCCCGGAACTCGCCCACCGCGAAGAAGACCGCGGCCGAGGAGCCCTCCACCGGGGAGACCTCCGCCGGGGAGCCTTCCCCCGGGAAGGCGCCGGCCACAGGGCGGAAAGCGCGGCCGGTGAGGAAGGCGGCGGCTTCCAGGACGGCGGCCAGGAAGGCCGTGGCCGAGCACGCCGACGCCGGTGAACAGGTGGCGGCCGTGTCCGCCCGACGGTCCCGGTCGCCGGCCGGCGGCGCGGGTGTCGAGGCCGTGCCCCGGGAGGGTCCGGTGAAGGAGGCCGTGGAGTCGGGAACGAGTACACCGGCCAAGAAGGCGGCGGCGTCCAGGGGCGCGGCCAGGAAGGCCGTGGCCAGGACGGCCACGAAGCAGGCCGCATCCGCGGCCGAGGGGGCGGCCGAGGCCGCGGAGCAGACAGGAGCCAGGACGGTGGCAGCAAAGAAGATCGCGGACGTGACCACGGCGGCGGGCAGGGACGGCGCTGCGGCCGTATCGGCGGTGCCCCAGTCGCGTGGAATCGCCGAGGTGGCGCCCGATGAGCTCGCCGTACGGCCCGGGGAGGACCCCTGGACGTCGGAGGAGGTCGCCGAGGCACGCGCCGAGCTGGAGTCCGAGGTGGCCAGGCTGCAGGCCGAGATCACCGCCTCCGAGGAGGCGCTGTCCGGGCTGATGCGGGACTCCGGGGACGGAGCGGGCCACGACGAGGCGGACACCGGCACCAAGAACATCACCCGTGAGCACGAGATGGCGCTGGCCGCCAACGCCCGGGCCACCCTGGAGCAGTCCGAGCACGCGCTCCAGCGGCTCGACGCGGGGACGTACGGGCTGTGCGAGGTCTGCGGCGAGCCGATCGGCAAGGCCAGGATGCAGGCGTTTCCCCGGGCCACCCTGTGCGTGGAGGACAAGCAGAAACAGGAACGCCGAGGCTGATTCCGTACGCGTGTGCCGTACCCTCGTGCACAGTCAGGCACCTAGGTTGAGGGACTCACGTGGCAGAGGCGGAGCGCATCATCGGTACGCCGGATGTTGACGACGGGGCCGCGGCGCCCGCCGAGCGGCCCCGGGGGAAGCGCAAGATTCTCGTGCTGTTCACCGTGGCTCTGGTGGCGTACCTGCTGGACCTCGGCACCAAGATGCTCGTGGTGGCCAAGTTGGAGCACCACGAGCCGATCGAGGTCATCGGTGACCTGCTGACGTTCCGGGCGGTGCGCAACGCCGGCGCGGCGTTCGGCATCGGCGAGGCCTTCACCGCGATCTTCACGGTCATCGCCGCGGTGGTGATCGTGGTGATCGTGCGGCTGGCGCGCAAGCTGTACAGCCTGCCGTGGGCGATCGCGCTGGGGCTGCTGCTCGGTGGCGCGCTCGGCAACCTCACCGACCGGATCTTCCGCGCGCCGGGCGTCTTCGAGGGCGCGGTCGTGGACTTCATCGCGCCCGCGCACTTCGCCGTCTTCAACCTCGCGGACTCGGCGATCGTCTGCGGGGGGGTCCTGATCGTGATCCTCTCCTTCAAGGGGCTGGACCCCGACGGGACCGTCCACAAGGACTGACAAGGCATACTCGACGGGTGAGCACGATTCCCGAGATCCGAACGCTGCCCGTTCCCGATGGCCTGGAAGGCGAGCGCGTCGACGCCGCCATCGCCCGTATGTTCGGGTTTTCCCGCACCAAGGCGGCCGAGCTGGCCGCTGCCGGGAAGGTGCTCGTCGACGGCGCCGTCGTCGGCAAATCCGAGCGAGTCAGCGGTGGCGCGTGGCTCGAGGTCGAGATGCCCGGGGCGCCCGCGCCCGTGCGGATCGTCGCCGAGCCGGTCGAGGGCATGGAGATCGTGCACGACGACGACGACATCGTCGTGATCGTGAAGCCGGTCGGCGTGGCCGCGCACCCGAGCCCCGGGTGGACCGGGACGACCGTGATCGGCGGCCTGGCCGCGGCCGGGTACCGCGTCTCCACCTCCGGCGCCGCCGAGCGGCAGGGCATCGTCCACCGCCTCGACGTGGGCACCTCGGGGCTGATGGTCGTCGCCAAGTCCGAGCGGGCGTACACGCTGCTCAAGCAGCAGTTCCGTGAGCGCACGGTCGACAAGCGCTACCACGCGCTGGTCCAGGGCCACCCCGACCCGCTGAGCGGGACGATCGACGCGCCGATCGGGCGGCACCCCAACCACGACTACAAGTGGGCCGTGACGGCGGACGGCAAGCCGTCGGTGACGCACTACGACCTGATCGAGGCGTACCGCGCGGCCTCCCTGCTGGACATCAAGTTGGAGACCGGCCGCACCCACCAGATCCGGGTGCACATGTCGGCCCACCGCCACCCGTGCGTCGGCGACCTGACCTACGGGGCCGACCCCACCATGGCCAAGCGGCTCGGCCTGGCCCGGCAGTGGCTGCACGCCGTGCGGCTCGGTTTCGAGCATCCGTCGGACGGCCAGTGGGTCGAGTTCGCCAGCACCTACCCGGCCGACCTGCAGAACGCGCTGGACAGGATCGCCGCGGAGAGCGCGTGACGGACTTCACCGAGTTCGTCGTACGCGAGGCCGTGACCGAGGCCGACCGGCGGGCGGCCTTCGCGGTCCGCCGTGAGGTGTTCGTCGTCGAACAGGGCGTACCGGCGGAGCTGGAGTACGACGCCCACGACAGCACCGCCGTGCATGTGTTGGCGGTCCGCCGCGGCGACGGGACCGCCCTGGGTACGGGCCGGCTGCTGTACGGGGCGGACGCGGCCGGCCGGACGGGCGGCGACGAGGGCGTCGGCTCGCTCGGGCGGCTCGCCGTGACCGAGGCGGCGCGGGGCCTGGGGGCCGGTGCGGCGCTGGTGCGGGCGATCGAGGACGCTGCCCGTGCCCGCGGCCTGACGGCGGTGGACCTGCACGCGCAGACCCGGGTGGTGGGGTTCTACGAGCGGCTGGGGTACGCGGCGTACGGCGCGGAGTTCCACGACGCGGGGATCCCGCACCTCGCGATGCGGCGCAGCCTGTAGAGCATCCCGACATCCCGGGCATATGACCCCTTCCAGGCGGTGGCAGGCGTATTGACCCGGTTCGGCGGTAACGCGTGGCAGGGTTGAGGCGCTGACCGTCGGGGCCCGAGGGGCCGGAAGGACGCACCGTGGATCAATTGGCTCTGCTGCTCGCGCTGTTGCTCGGGGCGGTGCTGACCGTACCCCTGGGGGAGCGGCTGCGGCTGCCCGCGCCGGTGCTGATGACGCTCGCCGGCATCGTACTGGCGCTGCTGCCCTTCGTGCCGAACGTCGAGATCCCACCCGACTACATCCTCCCGCTGGTGCTGCCGCCGCTGCTGTACGCGGCGGTCCAGCGCACTTCCTGGCGCCAGTTCGCCGCCAACAAGCGGCCCATCTTCCTGCTCGCCGTGGCCCTGGTCTTCGTGACCACCGCTGCTGTCGCGGCCGTCGCCAGCGCCGTGGTCCCCGGTCTGCCGATCGCCGCCGCGGTGGTGCTGGGCGCGCTCGTCGCCCCGCCGGACCCGGTCGCCGCGACCGCCGTGGCCGGCTCGCTGGGGCTGCCGCGCCGCCTGGTGTCGATCCTGGAGGGTGAGGGGCTGTTCAACGACGTGACCGCGATCGTGCTCTACCACGTGGCGGTCGGGGCGGTGGTCGGCGGTACCTTCTCCTGGCCGGGGGCGGCCGGTGAACTGGTGCTCTCCGCCGTGGTCGCCATCGCCGTCGGAGTGGCGCTCGGCTGGCTCACCAACAAGCTGATGGGCGTGGTCGGCGAAGCCACGCTGCAGACCGGCCTCACCCTGCTGGTGCCCTTCGTGAGTTACGTGCTCGCCGAGGAACTGCACGGCTCCGGGGTGCTCGCGGTCCTGGTCACCGCCCTCTACCTGGCCGAACACGCCGCGGACGCCGACGACGTGATGGGCCGGCTGGCCGGCCGTACCTTCTGGGAGATCGTCGACACCCTCGTCACCGGCATCGCCTTCGGTCTCATCGGCCTGGAACTGCACAACGTCTTCGGCACGGCCGACGGGCGCGAACTGCGGATGCTCGGCTGGGGCGCGTGCGTCGTCGCCTGCGTCGTGGGCGTACGGCTGCTGTGGCTGCTGCCCGCCACCTGGCTGGCCAAGCGGCTGCACACGCGGCGGGACGTCAGCGAGGAGATCCCCATGAGCTGGCGGGAGACCGTCGTCATGTGGTGGTCCGGGATGCGCGGGGTGGCGTCCGTCGCCCTGGCCCTCGCCATTCCGCTGCACACGGACGACGGGGCGCCCTTCCCGCTCCGTGACGAGATCGTCTTCATCGCCTTCTGCGTGATCATGGCCACCCTGGTCGTCCAGGGCCTCACCCTGCCCTGGCTGGTCCGCAGGCTGGGCGTGCGCGCCGACACGGACGCCGAACGCGACCTGGAGCGGGGTCTGGCCCTGCGCGCCGCCAAGGCCGCGAAGCGGCGCCTGAAGGAGATCCAGGAGGTCGAGGAACTGCCGGAGGAGCTCCAGGAACGGCTCCACCGGGTGGCGTACGACGTGGGGGCGAGGATCAGCCCGGACATGGTGGACGAGGAGCGGCGCTCGGCGTTCATGAAGCGCACGGAGCGGTTCAGGACGATCCAGCGCATTCAGCGCGAGCTGCTGTCGGCCGCCCGTCACGAGGTCCTGGCCGCCCGCAGCGAACCGGGCGCCGACCCGGAGATCGTCGACCGGGTCCTGCGCCAGCTGGACGTCCACAGCCTGAGGTGACCCCGCGGCGGGGTGCGCCGTGCCGTGCGGCTGCCGGCGAGCGTGCCGGGGGCCGTGCCGCCCGCCCCGTGGCGCGGTACCCAACCCGGCCCGCTCGGGCCGGCCGGCCCCGCTCGGCCGCGACCGGGCCCGGAGGGCACAGCCGGGCGCCCGGGGCCCGGGGGCGGTGCCGCCGCTCGGGCGTGCGGGCGCCCGTGGCTCACCCGGAGCCACGGGCGCGTCAGGGGCCTGCCGGGACGGCGCACCCGGCCCGCGGGATCAGCCGCGGCCGGTGCGGACGCCGTCCTTGTCCAGGCGGTGGTGGCCGTCGAGCCGTCCGGCCCCCGGGCGCCGCTCGTCCTCCAGGGGGTAGCCGTCCGCGTTGTTGCTGTGGATCTCGGCGGCCCGGGGCGGGCGGCCGTCCGCCTTGCCGAGCTCGGGCCACTGACCGTCCGCCGGCAGCGAGGCCGCCGTCGTGGCGATGCGCGGCAGGGCGTAGGGGTGCTTCTCGACCAGCCAGGCGATCATCTGCTCGCGCACGGCGCACCGCACCGTCCAGACGTCGTCCGCGTCCTTGGCCGTGACCACCGCCCGGACCTGCATCGTGCTGGGCGTGGTGTCGGTCACCGCGAGGGACCAGTCGCGCCCGTCCCAGGCCGGGCACGCGCGCAGGATGTCCTGGATCTTCTCGCGCATCAGGCTGACCGGCGCCGAGTGGTCCAGGTGGAAGAAGACCGTGCCCGTCATCTGGGCACCGCCGCGCGACCAGTTCTCGAACGGCTTGCTGGTGAAGTACGACACCGGCATGGTGATCCGGCGCTCGTCCCAGGTCCGTACGGCCAGGAAGGTCAGCGTGACCTCCTCCACCACGCCCCACTCGCCGTCCACCACCACGGTGTCCCCTATGCGCACCATGTCGCCGAAGGCGATCTGGAAGCCGGCGAAGATGTTGCCGAGGGTGGACTGCGCGGCGACACCGGCGACGATGCCGATGATGCCGGCGGAGGCCAGCATCGACGTGCCGATGGTCCGGAAGTCGGGGAAGGTCAGCAGCATGGCCGCGACCGCGACCACCCCGACCACCGCGGTGACGATCCGCATGATCAGCGTGACCTGGGTGCGCACCCGGCGGACCCGGGCCGCGTCGCGCGATCCGGAGGCGTAGCGGGCGTAGCTCGACTCCACTATGGCCGCGGCGATCCGCACGACGAGCCAGGCGCTCGCCCCGATCAGCACCAGGCTCAGCACCTGGCCGATGGCGGCTTTGTGATCGTCGATGATCTTCCAGCCCGCCTGGCGGTACGAGCCGCGCAGCGCGGCGGTCAGCAGGACCACCTGGAGGGGCAGCCGGCAACGGCGCAGCAGCCCCCACAGCGGGGTGTCGTGATGCCGGGCATCGGCTCGGCGCAGCAGCAGGTCGGCGAGGTAGCCGGCCAGCAGGGTGACCACGACCGAGCCACCGACGACGGTCAAGGGGCGCAGTACGTTCTCCATGGCTCCGAAGCTAACTGGCAGGATGGGCCGAATGAACATCATGCTCTTTCACTCGGTCTACGGTCCGGGCCCGGCCGTGGACGCAGCGGCTGAGCGGCTGCGTGCCGCCGGGCACCACGTGCGCGTGCCCGACCTCTTCGACGGGCAAACCGCCGGCACGGTCGAGGAGGGCATGGCGCTCAAGGACCGCATCGGCAAGGAAGAGCTGCTCAGGCGGGCCGTCCTGGCCGCCGCCCCGTACTCGGAGCAGGGGCTCGTGTACGCGGGGTTCTCGCTGGGCGCGTCCATCGCGCAGACCCTCGCGCTGGGCGACGAGAAGGCGCGCGGACTGCTGCTGCTGCACGGCACCTCCGACCTCGCGGAGAACGCGTCGGTGGACGAGCTGCCCGTACAACTGCACATCGCCGACCCCGACCCGTTCGAGCCGCACGACTGGCTGAACGCCTGGTACCTGGGGATGCGGCGGGCCGGGGCGGACGTCGAGGTCCACCGCTATCCGGGCGCCGGGCACCTGTACACCGATCCGGGCCTGCCGGACTACGACGAGGACGCCGCCGAACGGACCTGGCGGACGGCGCTGGCCTTCCTGGAGGGCCTGCGGGGATGACGCCCCCGGCGCGTGCCGGGCTCGGGGGCCTCCGTGTCCGACACGCGCCGCGCCCGGGTGGTGCGTCCGGGTGTCCGCCCGCGACGCACCACCCGCCGCGGTCCCGCTCCGGTGCGCCGGCACGGGCCGGATTGGCTGGAAAAGGTCCCTTGCCGTCGCGTCAGCGCACCGGCGCGTGGACCCGCTCGACCCGCTGCGTGCCGCTCGCCGTCCGGTAGGACCGGGCCCAAGCGGACGAGGCGTCCGGGTCCGTCCGGTCGGACACGGTGTAGTAGTCCATCTGTGAGTGCTCGGCCGTGACGTCGAGGACTCCGTAGCCGTGGTGGTCCATGTCCAGCCACTTCACATGGCGGTTGGCGGCCTTGATGGCGGTGCTCGCCACCACCGAGAGCGTGCCCGGCGCGACCCGCAGCAGGTCGTCCAGGTTGTCGGAGGTCACCGAGGTCACCACGAACTCCGTGGCGGCCGAGGGCGACTTGGGGTAGGTCGCCGCCCGCACCGGGACGTCGTTGGCCCAGGCCATGTGGATGTCGCCGGTGAGGAAGACGGTGTTGCGGATGCCCCGGTCGGTCAGGTGGGCCAGCAGTTCGCGGCGGTCGTCCGTGTAGCCGTCCCACTGGTCCACGTTGACGGCGAGACCGCCCTTGGGCAGGCCCAGCAACTCGGTCACCGGCCCCAGCAGGTGGGCGGGCAGCGAACCGAAGGCGACCGGTGAGATCATCACCGAGGTGCCGACCAGCTTCCAGGCCGCGTCGGAGGAGGCGAGCCCCGCCTTGAGCCAGTCGAGCTGAGCCCGGCCGGTGAGCGTGCGGTCCGGGTCGTCGACCTGGCCGCTGCCCACCGAGGCCTGCTGCGAGCGGAACGACCGCAGGTCCAGCAGGTGCAGGTCGGCCAGCTTGCCGAAGCGCAGCCGGCGGTAGACGGTGCCCTCGGTGGAGGCGCGCACCGGCATCCACTCGAAGTACGCCCGCTTGGCCGCGGCGACCCGGGCCGCCCAGTCGCCCTCGGCGCCCGGCGTGTGGTTCTCGGCGCCGCCCGACCAGGTGTCGTTGGCGATCTCGTGGTCGTCCCAGACCGCGATCACCGGATGCGCGGCGTGCAGCGCCCGCAGGTCGGGGTCCGTCTTGTAGGTGGCGTGCCGCAGCCGGTAGTCGGCGAGCGTGACGATCTCGTGCCGGGGCTCGTGCGGGCGCACGACACGGTCCGGTGCGGGATAACGGCCGGACTCGTACTCGTATATGTAGTCCCCCAGGTGCAGGACGGCGTCCAGGTCGGCGCGGGCGGCGAGATGGCGGTACGCGGCGAAGTGGCCCGCCTCCCAGTTGGCGCAGGAGACCACCCCGAAGCGGACACCGGGCGTGGCGGCGTCGGGGGCCGGGGTGGTGCGGGTGCGCCCGACGGGCGAGAGGACGGTCCCGGCGGTGAAGCGGAAGTAGTAGTCGGTCGCCTGGCGCAGGCCCCTCACATCCACCTTGACGGTGTGGTCGGAGGCGGCCGTGGCGACGACCGAGCCCCCGGCCACGGTTCGGGTGAAGGCCCGGTCCTCGGCGACCTCCCATCTCACCTCCGTGTCGGGGCCCTTGCCCGATCCGGGCAGGGCGTCCGGAGCGGGCGTGACGCGCGTCCACAGCAGCACCCCGTCCGGCAGCGGGTCGCCGGAGGCGACACCGTGGAGGAAGACGGCGGTCCTGACGTCCGCGGCGGCGGACGGGGCGGAGGCGAGGACGGGAGCGGCGACGGCGGTGGCGGCGGCGGCCTTGACGACCGCGCGGCGGCTGGGAGCGGGCATGCTCACAGCGGAAAGGTTTCGACTGGTCACGGCCGATCAGACTACTGACCGGCCGAACAGGTGGGCGGGCGAACTCCGCAGAGTTCGCCCGCCCGTTGGCCGAAAGCCGTGTCCTGCTTACCCCTTGAGCGCCTTGTCGATCGCGGTGGTGAAGTCGGCCGACGTCATGGGGGCGTTCTTGCCGCCCTGGTCGGTGACGAACTTGCCGTCCATCTTCAGCGACGGCGTGCCCTTGACCCCGCTCTTGTCGAAGGTCTCGGACATCTTCAGCGCCCACGCGTCGAAGGTGCCGTCCTCGACGTTCTTCTTGAACTGCGCGTTGCCCTTCAGCGCCGGGACGGTCTTCGCGATGTCCAGGAGGTAGGAGTCCTTGGCGAACTTGTCGTCCGTCTCCTCCGGGTGGAACTGCGCGGAGTAGAGCGCCGCCTTGAAGTCCAGGAACGCCTCGGGGCTGATGTCGAGCGCGGCACCCAGCGCGGAGAGCGCGTTCTTGGAGCCCTCGCCGGGGACGCCGTTGTCGATGAAGGTCGCGCCGACGTAGCGGATCCTGTACTTGCCGGCTTCGACGTCCTTGTCGATGGTCTGGCCCACCTGCTGCTCGAAGGTGGCGCAGATCGGGCAGCGGGAGTCCTCGTACAGCTCCAGCGTCTTCTTCGCGGTCGGCTTGCCGATCACGACGGTGGTGCCGTTCTCGCCCGAGGTGTTCTTGGGCGCGGTGACCTTGTCCTGCTCCTTCGCCGCCTCCCAGGCGGACGGCTTGTTCGCCTGCATCACGGCGTAGGCGATACCGCCGGCCAGCGCCAGGACGGCGACGGCCGAGACCCCGACGGTGACCTGCCGGCGGACCTTGTCCTTCTTGGCCTGGCGCTCGCGCTCCTGGCGCAGCCGCTCGCGGGCCGCCGACTTGTTGGCCTGGCTGTTGCGTGCACTCATGATGGTGATGTCTTCCGTGTCAGTGGTGTGGGGTGGGGACTGCTCCGCTCAGGCGGTCAGAGCCCGGCGGGGCGGTCCGCGCCGCCCCACGCAGTGCACGAGGAGCCGGGTGCGGGAGCCGCGCGGCCGGCTCACGGGGCGCGGGGCCCGCCGGACGGCTTCGCGTCCGGCCGTGCCCACCGCGGCGACCGCGAGCAGCAGCGGGCGGAAGGCGAGGGCGGCCACCGCCCGCAGCAGCCCGGCGAGCGCGCTCTCGCCGCGCCGCAGCCAGGCTGCGGCGAGCAGCCCGACCGAGACGTGCGCGGCGAGCAGCAGCCAGGGCAGCGCGGGGGTGGGGGAGTGCAGCATGGCGGCGGCACCGCCCGCCGGGGCGACCACCCCGGGCAGCGGGGTGCCCACGTCGCCGCCGCACAGCACATCGACGCCGACGGCCCGCAGGGAACCCGCCACCGGGCCGCCCAGCGCTCCGTAACACGTGTGCTGACCGGTGGTGAACACGGTGTCGGCGGCCAGTTCCAGCGGGACGAGCAGCCCGGCGATGCGCCAGTAGCCGCGCTCCCGGCCGGCCAGCGCGTAGGCGGCGGCGAACACGCCGACCGAGACGGCGGCGAGGCTCACCAGCGGCAGCGGGACTCCGGACAGCAGCACGTGGGAGGCGGCCGACAGCGTCACGACCAGTGCCGTGAAGAGCGCCGCCCGCAGCCCCCTGAGCCGAGTCCCGGATATCTCGTCCATCGCCGAGAGTGTGCCACGCCCGCCCCGTGAACGGTGGGCCAGGAGCGCTACAGGCCCGGAATGCGGCCGTTGCGGAACAGGTCGACGAAGATCTGGTGGTCCGCACGGGCCCGCGCCCCGTAGCGGTGGGCGAACTCCACCAGCAGGTCCGCGAAGCCCTCCTCGTCCGCCGCGATCGCCGCGTCGATGGCCCGCTCGGTGGAGAACGGCACCAGGGAGTGCCCGCTCTCGGCGTCCGCCGCCGCGTGCATGGTGGCCGTCGCCCGCCCCAGGTCGGCGACGGTCGCCGCGATCTCCGCCGGGTCGTCGATGTCGGACCAGTCCAGGTCCACCGCGTACGGGGAGACCTCGGCCACCAGCTGGCCCGCCCCGTCCAGCTCCGTCCAGCCCAGCCACGGGTCGGCGTGCGCCTGGAGGGCCCGCTGCGAGATGACCGTGCGGTGCCCCTCGTGCTGGAAGTACTCGCGCACCGCGGCGTCCGTGACATGGCGGGAGACCGCCGGCGTCTGGGCCTGCTTCATGTAGATGACGACGTCGTTCTCCAGGGCGTCGCTGTTGCCCTCCAGGAGGATGTTGTACGAGGGCAGCCCGGCCGACCCGATGCCGATGCCGCGCCGGCCGACCACGTCCTTCACCCGGTAGGAGTGGGGCCGGGTCAGACTGGACTCCGGCAGCGTCTCCAGGTATCCGTCGAAGGCCGCCAGGACCTTGTACCGAGTGGCCGCGTCCAGCTCCGTCGCTCCGCCGCCGGGCGAGAACCGGCGCTCGAAGTCGCGGATCTCGGTCATCGACTCCAGCAGCCCGAACCGGGTCAGCGAGCGGGCGACGCGCAGCGCGTCGAGCAGCGGGCCGTCGGCGGTGTCCAGGGTGAACGGCGGCAGGTCCGCCGGCCCGCCTCCCGTGGTGCCCACCGCCAGCGCGTGGACGCGCTCGCGGTAGGCGGCGGCGTAGATCCGCACGAGGTCGGTGATCTGCCCGTCACTGAGTGCCTTGGTGTAGCCGATCAGCGCCAGCGAGGCGGACAGCCGCTTCAGGTCCCAGGTGAAGGGGCCGACGTACGCCTCGTCGAAGTCGTTGACGTTGAAGATCAGCCGGCCGGTGGCGTCCATGTACGTGCCGAAGTTCTCGGCGTGCAGGTCACCGTGGATCCACACCCGGCCGGTCCGCTCGTCCAGGTAGGGGCCCCTCTCCGGCTCACCGTCGAGGTCGGCGTAGAAGAGGCAGGCCGTCCCCCGGTAGAAGGCGAACGCCGAGGCGGCCATCTTCCGGAACTTCACCCGGAACGCCGCCGGGTCGGCGGCGAGGAGCTCGCCGAAGGCGGTGCCGAAGACGGCGAGGATCTGCTCACCGCGCTCCTCGGCGGTGGGCTGCGGGACCGACATCGCGGGGTGCCTCCTGGTACGGCTGTGCCTGGGTTCGTACATGACAAAAGGGACGGGACGTCCGCCTCCTTCAACGCACGACCGTACCGACGAGTGCCCCGCGCCCCGCCCCCGGCTGTCAGCGCGGAGACGTAGACTTCCGAGCTGTCCCCCATCCCCGACCGCCCGGAGCCGCAGCCGTGTCGAAGCCGCCGTTCACGCACCTCCACGTGCACACCCAGTACTCCCTGCTGGACGGTGCCGCGCGGCTCAAGGACATGTTCGACGCGTGCAACGAGATGGGCATGACGCACATCGCCATGTCCGACCACGGCAACCTGCACGGCGCGTACGACTTCTTCCACTCGGCGAAGAAGGCGGGGGTCACCCCCATCATCGGCATCGAGGCGTACGTCGCGCCCGAGTCTCGGCGCAACAAGCGCAAGATCCTCTGGGGCCAGCCCCACCAGAAGCGCGACGACATCTCCGGTTCGGGTGGCTACACCCACAAGACGATCTGGGCGGCGAACGCCACCGGCCTGCACAACCTCTTCCGGCTCTCCTCCGACGCGTACAAGGAGGGCTGGCTGCAGAAGTGGCCCCGGATGGACAAGGAGACCATCTCCCAGTGGTCCGAGGGCCTGATCGCCTCCACCGGCTGCCCCTCCGGAGAGGTCCAGACCCGGCTGCGCCTGGGCCACTTCGACGAGGCCCTCAAGGCGGCCTCCGAGTACCAGGACATCTTCGGCAAGGACCGGTACTTCCTGGAGCTGATGGACCACGGCATCGAGATCGAGCGCCGGGTCCGCGACGGGCTGCTGGAGATCGGCCGGAAGCTGGGCATCCCGCCGCTGGTCACCAATGACTCCCACTACACCTACGCGCACGAGGCCGGCGCGCACGACGCGCTGCTGTGCATCCAGACCGGCAAGAACCTCTCCGACCCCGACCGCTTCAAGTTCGACGGCACCGGCTACTACCTGAAGTCGACCGACGAGATGTACGCCATCGACTCCTCGGACGCCTGGCAGGAGGGCTGCCGCAACACCCTGCTGGTCGCCGAGCAGGTCGACACCACGGGCATGTTCGAGAAGCGCGACCTGATGCCCAAGTTCGACATCCCCGAGGGCCACACCGAGGTGAGCTGGTTCAAGGAGGAGGTCCGGCGGGGCATGGAGCGCCGGTTCCCCGGCGGTATCCCCGAGGACCGCCAGCGCCAGGCGGACTACGAGATGGACGTCATCATCCAGATGGGGTTCCCCGGCTACTTCCTCGTGGTCGCCGACTTCATCATGTGGGCCAAGAACAACGGCATCGCGGTGGGCCCCGGCCGGGGCTCCGCGGCCGGTTCGATCGTGGCGTACGCGCTGGGCATCACCGACCTCGACCCGATCCCGCACGGCCTGATCTTCGAGCGCTTCCTCAACCCCGAGCGCGTCTCCATGCCCGATGTCGACATCGACTTCGACGAGCGCAGGCGCGTCGAGGTGATCAGGTACGTCACCGAGAAGTACGGCGCCGACAAGGTCGCCATGATCGGTACCTACGGCACCATCAAGGCCAAGAACGCGATCAAGGACTCCGCGCGGGTGCTGGGCTACCCGTACGCGATGGGTGACCGGATCACCAAGGCGATGCCCGCCGACGTCCTCGGCAAGGGCATCCCGCTCTCCGGCATCACCGACCCCTCCCACCCCCGCTACAGCGAGGCGGGCGAGGTGCGGTCGATGTACGAGAACGAGCCGGACGTGAAGAAGGTCATCGACACCGCCCGCGGCGTCGAGGGCCTGGTGCGGCAGATGGGCGTGCACGCCGCCGGCGTGATCATGTCCAGCGAGACCATCACCGACCACGTCCCGGTCTGGGTGAGGCACACCGACGGCGTGACCATCACGCAGTGGGACTACCCGAGCTGTGAGTCGCTCGGCCTGCTGAAGATGGACTTCCTGGGCCTGCGCAACCTCACGATCATGGACGACGCCGTCAAGATGGTGAAGGCCAACAAGGGGATCGACATCGATCTCCTGAGCCTGCCGCTCGACGACCCCACGACCTTCGAACTGCTCCAGCGCGGCGACACCCTCGGTGTCTTCCAGTTCGACGGCGGGCCCATGCGGTCCCTGCTGCGGCTGATGAAGCCCGACAACTTCGAGGACATCTCCGCCGTCTCGGCCCTGTACCGGCCGGGCCCGATGGGCATGAACTCGCACACCAACTACGCCCTGCGCAAGAACGGCCAGCAGGAGATCACGCCGATCCACCCCGAGCTGGAGGAACCGCTCAAGGAGGTCCTCGGCGTCACCCACGGCCTGATCGTCTACCAGGAGCAGGTGCAGAAGGCCGCCCAGATCGTCGCCGGGTACTCACTGGGCGAGGCCGACATCCTCCGCCGCGTGATGGGCAAGAAGAAGCCCGACGAGCTGGCCAAGAACTTCGTCCTCTTCCAGGAGGGCGCGAAGAAGAAGGGCTACAGCGACGAGGCGATCCAGGCGCTCTGGGACGTGCTGGTCCCCTTCGCCGGCTACGCCTTCAACAAGGCGCACTCCGCCGCGTACGGACTGGTCTCGTACTGGACGGCGTACCTCAAGGCCAACCACCCGGCCGAGTACATGGCGGCGCTGCTCACCTCGGTCAAGGACGACAAGGACAAGTCGGCCGTCTACCTGAACGAGTGCCGCCGCATGGGCATCAAGGTGCTGCCGCCCAACGTCAACGAGTCGGAGTCGAACTTCGCCGCCCAGGGTGACGACGTGATCCTCTTCGGCCTCTCGGCCGTCCGGAACGTCGGCACCAACGTGGTCGAGTCGATCATCAAGTGCCGCAAGGCGAAGGGGAAGTACACCTCCTTCCCCGACTTCCTGGACAAGGTCGAGGCGGTCGTCTGCAACAAGCGCACCGTCGAATCGCTGATCAAGGCCGGTGCCTTCGACACCATGGGCCACACCCGCAAGGGACTGGTCGCCCACCACGAGCCGATGATCGACAACGTGGTGGCGGTCAAGCGCAAGGAGGCCGAAGGACAGTTCGACCTCTTCGGCGGGATGGGCGAGGAGGAGAGCAGCGAGCCGGGCTTCGGGCTGGACGTGGAGTTCTCCGACATCGAGTGGGACAAGTCCTACCTGCTCGCCCAGGAGCGGGAGATGCTCGGCCTGTACGTCTCCGACCACCCCCTCTTCGGCATCGAGCACGTCCTGTCCGACAAGGCGGACGCGTCGATCTCCCAGCTCACCGGGGGCGAGCACGCCGACGGCGCGGTCGTCACCATCGGCGGCATCATCTCCGGCCTCCAGCGCAAGATGACCAAGCAGGGCAACGCCTGGGCCATCGCGACCGTCGAGGACCTGGCCGGCTCCATCGAGTGCATGTTCTTCCCGGCCACCTACCAGCTGGTGTCCACCCAGCTCGTCGAGGACACGGTCGTCTTCGTCAAGGGCCGTCTCGACAAGCGCGAGGACGTGCCCAGGCTGGTGGCGATGGAGCTGATGGTCCCCGACCTGTCGTCGGCCGGCACCAACGCCCCGGTCGTGGTCACCATCCCGACCGTCAAGGTCACCCCGCCGATGGTCAGCCGTCTCGGCGAGATCCTCAGCCACCACAAGGGCAATACCGAGGTGCGGATCAAACTCCAGGGCCCGCGCAAGACCACCGTGCTGCGCCTGGACCGGCACCGGGTGCAGCCCGACCCGGCGCTCTTCGGCGACCTGAAGGTCCTGCTCGGGCCGTCCTGCCTGGCCGGCTGAGCCGCGCCCGCACACCGGCGAAGGGGCGCGCCCGTCCTCGTGGGCGCGCCCCTTCGGGCATCCGCCCGACCGGCGTCAGTTGTGGCCGAAGCGCTTCTGCCGGCCCTTGTGGGCCACGTCGGAGGGGGTGACCTGGGATATGCGCTGCTCGGCCGAGGACTCCACCGACGAGCTCCTGGCCTGTTGCGTGCCGCGCTCAGCGGGCGACGTCTTCTGCTGACCGCGCTCGGACTTCCTGTTCTTGGCCATGGGATGCCTCCGTGGGGGTGTAGGGGCCAGGGCCGCGATCAGACTCACATAGGCACACAGGCCGCGCATTTTGGATCATTGCGGTGCGTAACCGCCCTCTGGGGGCACGGCTTCGGCCATGCGCCACGCCGATGATCCAGTTCCGGCCGTTAACCCTCCGGCAGTCGGGCAGACTCTCAGGAACACCGAAGCAACTCCGATCCCGAGGTTCCCGAAAGAGGGTGGAACACGTGGACCGCTGCGTCGTTCTGGTGGACGCCGGCTATCTGCTGGGAGCAGCCGCCAGCCTTCTCGCCGGAGAACCGGCCCGTTCCCGGATCACCGTCGACCACGCCGCCCTCATCCAGGCCCTGCGCGAACGCGCCGAGGCCGACACCCAGCAGCCCCTGCTGCGGATCTACTGGTTCGACGGCGCCCCCGACCGCGTACCCCAGCCGGAGCACCGCCGGCTGCGCGTGATGTCCCGCGTCACCGTCCGGCTGGGCGCGCTGACCCGCAGCGACGGGCGCTGGGCGCAGAAGGGCGTCGACGCCGCGATGCACGCCGAGCTCACCGAACTGGCCCGCAACCGCGCCTGCTCCGACGTGGTGCTGGTCACCGGGGACGGCGACCTCCTGCCGGGCCTGATGTCCGCCAAGGAGCACGGCGTCGCCGTCCACCTGTGGGCCGTCCAGGCCGCCGACGGCGACTACAACCAGTCAGAGGACCTGGTCGCCGAGGCCGACGAGCGCCGGGTCCTCGACCGCCAGTGGATCACCCGGGCGGTACGGGCCAAGGAGCTCACCGGCGGCTGCGCCACGCCGCACACCCCGCGCCCGGAGATCGCCGCCATCCTCTCCGCCCCGCTGCCCGAGTCGGCGCTCGCCGCCTCCGCCGAGCGCGCCGCCGGGGCGGCGGCCGGAGCAGCCGCGGCGGCCGTCCGCGACGGCACGCCCGGCGCGGACGGTGTCGCCCCCGCTGTCCCGGTCGGCGCCCCGAACGGCGGCAAGAGCGTCCCCACCCCCAAGGAACTGGCCGCCGGGCTGCGCGCCCCCGGCCCCCAGCCCCCGCCGCAGCCGGCGAACGCCACCCTGCGCTGGTCCTCCGACCGGGGCTGGATCGAACGGCACGGCAGCCAGATCGGCGAGCCGCCCGAGACCGCCTCGCTGCCCACCCTGGCCCAGCTGACCAGCGCCGAACAGCGCTGGGCCGACCGCGAGGAGGACATCACCACGGTCGGCGGCGACCCGTTCGAGGTGGGCCAGGTCTTCGCCCGGCGCTGGATGGGACGGCTCCCCGAGCCCGGGCACGTGCAGAAACTGTCCACCATGTACCCGCGCATCCCGCACCGCATCGACGGGGAACTGCTTCGGTACGCGGCCAGGTTCGGGCTGCTGGCCCACAAGGACGACCAGATCGACGAGCACGACCGGTACGCGATCCGGGCCGGCTTCTGGCGCGAGATCGACGTCCGGGCGGCGGCCGACCACCCGCCGGTGGCGGAACAGGCACGGGAGTAGCGGGGGGCCCGGCGGAGCGGACCGGACGGCTCGGGAGCGCCCCGGGCGCGTTCCGGGCAGCCGGACCCTTTAGGCTCATCCCTCGTGAGTACGGTGTGCGTGGTGCGGGATCTGGTCAAGACGTACCCCGCCGCGCGCGGCAGGCGCGGGGCGCCCGCGACGCCCGAGGTGCGCGCCACCGACGGCGTCTGCCTGGAGGTGCGCGGAGGTGAGATCTTCGGGCTGCTGGGCCCCAACGGCGCCGGCAAGTCCACCCTGGTCCGCCAGCTCACCGGGCTGATGCGCCCCGACTCCGGCACCGTCGAGGTGCTGGGCCACGATCTGGTGCGCCACCCCGAGCGCGCCTCGCGCCTCATCGGCTACCTCGGCCAGGAGTCCACCGCGCTGGACGAGCTGACCGTGGCGCTGGCCGCCGAGACCACCGGCCGGCTGCGCGGCCTGCCCGCCCGCGAGGCGCGGGCCGCGCGGGACGCCGTGCTGGAGGAGCTCGGCCTGACCGCGCTGGCCGCGCGGCCCCTGAAGAAGCTGTCCGGCGGGCAGCGGCGGCTGGCCTGTTTCGCCGCCACCCTGGTCGGCGTCCGGCCGCTGCTGATCCTGGACGAGCCGACCACCGGAATGGATCCGGTGGCGCGCCGCGCGGTGTGGGCCGCGGTCGACCGGCGGCGCGCCGAGCACGGCGCCACCGTCCTCCTGGTGACCCACAACGTCATCGAGGCGGAGACGGTACTGGACCGGGTGGCCGTCCTGGAGCGCGGGCGGGTCATCGCCTGCGACACTCCCACCGGGCTCAAGGAACGGGTGGCCGGCGAGGTGCGCGTGGAGCTGGTGTGGCGGGAACGGGCGCCGCTGGACGTGCCCGAGGTCGCCGCACTGCGGGCCAGCGCCCAGGAGTCGGGGCGCACATGGGTGCTCCGGCTCGCCCCGGACGAGGCCCGGGCGGCGGTCGCGGCGGTGACGGGTGGTGCGGCGTTCGCGGCACTGGACGACTTCACGCTGGCCACGCCGAGCCTGGAGGACGTCTACCTGGCCCTGGGCGGCGAGGCGAAAGGGCTGGTCAAGGCATGAACATCGGCGTAGTGGACGGTTTGGACAGGAGCGGCGTCAGGTGAGCATCGTGCCCGCAGAGGCTCTCTCGCCCGGCGCGGTCCGCCCCCGGGCCGCCGAGGAGGTGGCCACCGCGCCGCTCGCGCCCCGCGCGCGGCTGCTGCCCGCCCTCGCCGCGGTCTACCGCGCCCAGCTCTCGCGGGCCAGGGTGGCGCGCATCCCGCTGCTGTTCGTCGCGACCTTCCAGTCCGTGGGGATCATGGTCCTGATGCGCGGCGTGGTGGACGGCGGCGCGGAGGCGCGGGCCGTGGTCGCCGGGTCGTCGGTGCTGGTGGTCGCCTTCGTCGCGCTCAATCTGCTCGCCCAGTACTTCGGCCAGCTCCGGGCGACCGGCGGCCTGGACCACTACGCCACCCTGCCGGTGCCGCCCGCCGCCGTCGTGCTGGGCGCGGCCGGCGCGTACGCCTCCTTCACGGTGCCCGGCACGGTCGTCACGGCCGTCATCGGCTCGGTGCTCTTCCAGCTCCCGCTGACCCACCTGTGGGTGCTGGCCGCCGTCGTCCCGCTCGCCGGGGCCGCCCTGGCCGGGCTCGGCGCGGCGCTCGGGCTGCTCGCCCCGCGGCAGGAACTCGCCACGCTGCTGGGGCAGCTGGGCATGTCGGCGGCGCTGCTGCTGGGTGTCCTGCCCGCCGACCGGCTGCCCGGACCGATCGGGTGGGCGCGCGATCTGCTGCCGTCCACGTACGGGGTCGAGGCACTGGCCCGTACCTTCGACCCGGCCCCCGACTGGGCGGCCGTGGGGCTGGACCTCACGGTCTGCGCGGCGGTCGGGGTGTTCTCGCTGGCCGTGGCGACGTGGGCCTACCGGCGCGCGGCGGTCCGGTGAGGCGGGCCGGGACCGGGCCTGGCACGATGGCGGGGTGACCGCACCGCTGACCCCGCCTCACCAGCCACCGCACGGCAAGGCCGCCTGGCCGCCGCCCTACCCCTCGGCCGCCTCGGCCGCGGCCGACGACGTCCCGGACACCGCGACGGAGGTGCGGCAGGGCGGCGTGGTGCTGGTCGCGGTGGCGGCGGCGGGCCTGGCGCTGGGGCTGCTGTGGCTGTGGCTGGCGCCGCGGGTCCCGCTGGTCTCGGACGGCAGGGCGGTGTTCCTGAAGGAGACCGAGGGCGAGGGCGCGGTCGGCGCCGACGGCACGTTCACCCTGCTCGGGCTGGGCTTCGGCGCCCTGAGCGCCGCGGTGGTCTTCCTCCTGCGGCGGCACGGCGGGATCGCGGTGGTCGTGGGCCTCGCGCTGGGCGGCCTGCTGGGCTCGGTGCTCGGCTGGGGCGTCGGCACGCTGCTGGGCCCGACGCACGACGTGGCGGCCCGTGCCAGGGCGGTCGGCGAGGGTGTCGTGTTCGACGCGCCGCTGGAGCTCCAGGCGTACGGGGCGTTGCTGGCCTGGCCGGTGGCGGCGATGCTCGTGCACCTGGGCCTCACGGCCCTCTTCGGCCCCCGTGACCCGGAACCCGACTGGGACGCCCCGGGGATCTGACACCGCGCCCGCCCCGCCGGGGCCGGACCGCGCTCAGCCGCGGCCGATCGGCGCCAGTACCGCGCCCGTCAGGGCCGCCAGGTCGGCGGGCGCCAGCTCCACCTCCAGGCCCCGGCGGCCGGCCGAGACGCAGATCGTGGCGTGCCGCGAGGCCGACGCGTCCAGCACCGTGCGCAGCCGCTTGCGCTGCCCCAGTGGCGAGATGCCGCCCCGGACGTACCCCGTGGTGCGTTCGGCGGCCGCCGGGTCGGCCATCGCGGCGCGTTTGCCACCCACCGCCGCCGCCAGGGCCTTCAGGTCGAGCTGGCCGGCGACCGGTACGACCGCCACCGTCAGCTCGCCGTCGACCTCCGCGACCAGGGTCTTGAACACCCGGTCGGGGGAGACCCCGAGCGCCTCGGCGGCCTCCTCGCCGTAGGACGGGGAGGCCGGGTCGTGGTCGTAGGCGTGGACGGTGAAGGGCGTGCCCGCCGCCGTCAGGGCCACCGTCGCCGGGGTGCCGCCGGCCCGCCGGCCGCCGCCCTTGTCCGGGCGCGCTCCACGTCCTGCGTCCGCTTGCCTGCCGGCCTTCCTCACCACGTCGGGTCCGTCTCCCTCGCGTCAGTTGGGGCTGGTGGGCGCGCGCGTCAGATCGACCGCGGGCACGGAGGGCAGATGCCGCAGCACCGCCGTCTCCGAGCGCAGCAGCCGCAGCTCCTCGCGCAGCCGCGCCGCCGTGTCCGGCGCCTGGAGGAGCCGCTGCTTGGTCGGTGTGTCCAGCACGGCCGCCGCTGCCACCAGGTACGAGACCACGGACGGCTCGTCCGGCAGCTCCACCCCGGCGGCGAGGGACCGCTCGCGCGCGCCGGCCAGTCGCTTCTGGTAGGAGCGGAAGGCCCGCAGAACGCCCTCGGCGAGGGTGTCCGCCTCCTCACCCGGCTCCTCCTCCAGCTCCTCGACCTCTGCGGTCAGGAAGGGACCGCTGGCGTCGACCGAGCGCAGCTCGACCCGCTTCGTACCGGTCGCCAGCACCTCGAAGCTGCCGTCGTCCCGCTCCCGGATGGTGGCGGCGTCCGCGACGCAGCCCATTGGGTGGAACGCCTGGATCGGGTCGGGTCCGAAGCCCGCGGCGGGCCCCTTCTCCGGCAGGGCGGTCTGGTCCGGCAGGCCGGGCGCGGTCGGTGCCACCTCGCGGCCGTCACGGATGGCGACGACGGCGAAGCGGCGCGGTTCCGACTCGTCGATCTTCAGCAGCTCGCGCATCATGGCGCGATAACGCTCCTCGAAGACATTGAGCGGCAGCACGAGGCCGGGGAACAGCACCGCGTTCAGCGGGAAGAGGGGCAGGCGAGCGGTGGTCACAGCGGTCAAGCCTAATGGCCGCCGGGACGCCCGCGTCCGGCCCGTCCGCGCAACGGGACGTCACCCGCCACTTCGCGGCGTACCCCGGCACGCGCGTCGAGGAAGCCCAGGAGCGCGTCGGGGCCGGACGAGGACCAGGGAACGGACGTCGCGTACGGCCCGATCAGCCGGAACTGATCGTGCGCCGCCGCCCACCGGGCCCGCTCCACCAGTACGTACGCCAGGACGTTGCGCACCTCGGCCGGCCACGGGTCGGCCGGCGCGTACCGCCCCGAGACCTCGATGGCCAGGTCCGCCGCCGCGTCCAGGCGGTCCGGCGGTACGGCGGCGGTGTCGCCGCTGACCAGCTGCGCGTAGGCGGCCCGCACCGGCAGCGCCCTGGTCAGCGAGCCCGCCGGGGCGTCCTCGGCGGCCTGCTCGGCGAAGTCGAAGCACTCGCGGTGCGCCCCGTACCGGTACGCGGACAGGTACCGCAGCGCCGCCACGTGGCAGCCGTAGTGGTGCGCGCAGCGGCGTACCGCCTGCTCCCACAGGGCCTCGAAGGCGGTGTGGGAGGCGCGCGTGCCCCGCGCGTGGTCGAGCGCCAGCCGCCAGGGCACCGGATCGGCCGGCACCGTGCGGGCCGCGGCGTCGATCAGCGGCGCCGCCTCGCGCAGCCGCTCCGTCCGGGCCGGGCTGCGCCAGGCCCGGCGGACCGCGAGCTGGGCCGCCACCAGCAGCGCGTCGGGGTCCCCGGGCGCCAGCGCCAGCCAGCGGGTCAGCCACTCGTCGCGGCTGAGGGCGAAGGCGGCCAGCCGCGTCACGTACCGGTCGCGGCGCTCCCACTCGGCAGCGGTCCGGGTGGCGCGCAGCATCGTCGCGGCCGGCCCGTGGTCGCCGAGGGCGGCGGCCACCAGTACCGGGCCGAGCCGCTCGTCGGGTGCGTCGAGCAGCACCGCGTCGTCCGGCGGCAGACCGTCGGCGGTCTCCGGCGGCGGGGCGTCGGCGAGCCGCGCGGGGCGCCGGGCCGCGCGGGCCGGCCGGAACAGGGCACGGAGCAGTGTCATGGTGCGGACCATTGAAAACCGCAGGTGGGAGCCGCGCCAGTAGTGGTCTGTGAAGCTTTCGTGGGAGCGGAATGGTTGCACTGCCGAATGTCAAGAGAAGGTAAAGAAGGCGGACGGCGTACGGCGGCGCACCGGCCGGGCGGGACGTCAGCTGCGCCGCAGCAGCCGGGACGCGCCCGCCGCGACCGTGGTGGCGAGCACCCAGCCGAGCAGGATCATCACCGTCGACGCCCACTGCCAGATGCCCTCGAGCCGCCAGTACCCGTCCTGCCCCAGGTTGATCACCGGCAGCAGCAGGTCCAGCGCGTACAGCGCGGCGTTCCAGTGCGGATGCTCCTCCGTCTTGATCGGAGCGGGGCCGGCGCGGGCGAAGGCGACCGTGCCGGCCGCCCACAGCACCGCCATCCACAGTGCCGCCCGGCCCGGCCGGTAGCCGTAGGCCACCGTCCAGTCCTGCAGGTAGCCCCACATCTTCGCGGCCAGCGGCAGCGTCTCGCGCCGGCGGCGCTGCTTGGCCAGCAGCACCTCCCGGGCGTCGGAGTCCTCGCCGCTGGCGCGCAGCACCGCCGCCAGCCGCTCGTACGGCTCCGGGGCGTACTCGGGGGTCGCCGCCGCCACCCACTCCAGGCGGCGGGCGAGCGGGAAGTGCCCGTAGGGGACCAGGTTCTCGTAGACGAAGCCGCCCATCGCCAGCCCGCCCGGCCCCGGCCAGCTGGTGGACTGGTCGATCAGCGTGATCACCTTCGCGCCGTTGAGCACCACGCGCCCCTGCTCCGGCCGCTCGGCGTTGAACCGCAGCTCCGGGGTGACGATCCGGCGCAGCGACAGCTCCTCCCGGCGCTCCGTCGACAGCAGGAACCGGGCCTCGTGCAGGTCCACCGCGTCCCCGAACCGGCCGTCGTCGAGCCGGACGCCGCCCCGGCACTCGAAGGGCTGCTTCCGCGTGCCGTGCGTCGGGGTGTACACGCCCGCCAGGCCCAGCCCGCCCGGCGGCGTCGCCCCCGCCACGGCGCCCGTGGTGTCGCTCACCCAGGCGTAGGTCATGTACAGCGTCCGCTCCACGCTGAGCTGCGGCGCGTTCAGCGCCCGCCGACCCTCGGCGCCCCGCAGCCGGCTGCCGCGCAGGCTCAGCGAGACACCCACCTTCGCACCGCGCAGACTGAACTCGCCGTAGGTCTCGATCAGTTCCGCCTGGAGGTCCTGGGCGACCGACATCCCGTCCGCGACGATGGCCCGGCCGCGCCGGTCCGGCCCCACGTGGATCTGGTTGATCAGCAGGTCGGTGCCGATCTGGGCGTCCGTCAGCCGCACCCCGCGGTCCACCCGGCAGCGCGGCAGGTGCAGATCGCCCTCGGTGTGCAGCCGGGCCGCCTCCAGCCGGGGTATCGCGCAGCCGACCATCCGCAGCGTGGTGAACCGCGACTCCGGCAGCACCACCTCGTGCTCGAACCGGCAGCCGTGCAGTTCCACGTACGGCGCGACGGTGCCGCCCGCCAGGTCCAGCGTCCCGGTGACGTGCACCCCGCGCAGCTTCAGCGCCGAGACCCGGCCGGCCAGCGCGGGCGGACCGTCGAGCAGCAGCAGCGCCACCTTGTCGGCGCGCACCTGCCGCTCGTGCGGCCACACCCGCGGCGAGAACGGATCGTCCAGCATCGCGTTGCCCGTACTCAGGTCATAGGTGGCGCCGATCCGGAACGCCTGCCACATCCCCAGCTCGGCGGGGCTGAGGTCGCCCGGCACATCCTCCTCGTGCGGCTCGGTCACTGCCGCCCCCTCCGGTCCCTGTTTCGTACGGTTGTTCTTCCCGCTGAGTAACGGCCTGAACGCTCACGGTCAGGAGTGACGAGAAGCCGCCACCGGGGCGTGTATCAGCCAGTGATACGGACGACCTGAGGCGGGAAACCGTCTGCGAGAATTGACCTGTGATCTCACGAATCGATCTGCGCGGCGACGCCCTCCCCGAGGGTGGCGCCCTGCGCGACCTGCTGCCCCGAGCCGAGTTCGACGTGGCGGCCGCCCTGGAGAAGGTGCGGCCGATCTGCGAGGACGTGCGTCATCGGGGCGACGCGGCGCTGATCGACTACGCGGAGAGGTTCGACGGCGTCCGGCTCGACCAGGTCCGCGTGCCCGCCGCCGCGCTGACCCGTGCCCTCGCCGAGCTGGACCCCGCCGTGCGCGCGGCGCTGGAGGAGTCCGTCCGGCGGGCCAGGACCGTCCACCGCGAGCAGCGCCGAGCCCAGCACACCACCCAGGTGGTGCCCGGTGGCACGGTGACCGAGAAGTGGGTTCCCGTCGAGCGCGTCGGCCTGTACGCGCCGGGCGGGCGCTCCGTCTACCCCTCGTCCGTGGTCATGAACGCGGTACCGGCGCAGGAGGCGGGGGTGGAGTCCATCGCGCTCGCCTCCCCGCCGCAGAGCGACTTCGGCGGCCTGCCCCACCCCACCATCCTGGCCGCGTGCGCCCTGCTGGGCGTCGACGAGGTGTACGCCGTGGGCGGCGCGCAGGCCGTCGCCATGTTCGCGTACGGCACCGAGTCCTGCGCTCCGGCCAACATGGTCACCGGCCCCGGCAACATCTGGGTGGCCGCCGCCAAGCGGTACTTCACCGGCCGGATCGGCATCGACACCGAGGCCGGCCCGACCGAGATCGCGGTGCTCGCCGACGACACCGCCGACCCGGCGCACGTGGCCGCCGACCTGATCAGCCAGGCCGAGCACGACCCGCTGGCCGCCGCCGTCCTGGTCACCGACTCCGTCGCGCTGGCCGAGGCGGTCGAGAGGGAACTGGCGCCCCAGGTCGCCGCCACCAAGCACGTCGAGGACCGGATCCGGCCCGCCCTGGCCGGCCGGCAGTCCGCGATCGTGCTGGTCGACGGGGTGGAGGAGGGCCTTCGGGTGGTCGACGCCTACGGCGCGGAACACCTGGAGATCCAGACCGCCGACGCCGCCGCCGTCGCCGGACGCGTGCGCAACGCGGGCGCGATCTTCGTCGGCCCGTGGGCGCCGGTCTCCCTCGGCGACTACTGCGCCGGCTCCAACCACGTCCTGCCCACCGGCGGCTGCGCCTGCCACTCCTCGGGCCTGTCCGTGCAGTCGTTCCTGCGCGGCATCCACCTCGTGGACTACACACGGGACGCCCTGGCCGAGGTCGCCCACCACGTGGTGACGCTCGCCGAGGCGGAGGACCTGCCCGCGCACGGCGCGGCGATCAAGGCCAGGTTCGGCTGGAAGGTGCCGCAGCGGTGACCACCGGTATCGACGACCTGCCCATCCGCGACGAGCTGCGCGGCAAGTCGCCCTACGGCGCCCCCCAGCTCGACGTGCCGGTGCGCCTCAACACCAACGAGAACCCGTACCCGCTGCCCGAGCCGCTGGTCGAGCGGATCGCCGAGCGGGTGCGGGAGGCCGCCCGCACCCTCAACCGCTACCCCGACCGGGACGCCGTCGAGCTCCGCACCGAGCTGGCCGCCTACCTCACCCGCACCACCGGGCACGAGGTCTCCCGCGCCAACGTCTGGGCCGCCAACGGCTCCAACGAGGTCATCCAGCAGCTCCTGCAGACCTTCGCGGGGCCGGGCAGGCTCGCCATGGGCTTCGAGCCCTCGTACTCGATGCACGGCCTGATCTCGCGCGGGACCGGCACCGGCTGGATCTCCGGGCCGCGCGGCGACGACTTCACCGTCGACGCCGACACCGCCCGGCGGGCCGTCGCCGAACACCGCCCCCATGTCGTCTTCATCACCTCCCCCAACAACCCCACGGGTACGGCGGTCGACGCGGAGACGGTCCTCGCGCTGTACGAGGCGGCCCAGGCGGCCAGGCCGTCGCTGGTCGTCGTGGACGAGGCGTACGTGGAGTTCAGCCACCGCCCCTCGCTGCTGCCGCTGATCGAGGGCCGGCCGAACCTGGTGGTCTCCCGGACCATGTCCAAGGCGTTCGGCGCGGCAGGACTGCGCCTGGGGTACCTCGCCGCCCACCCGGCCGTGGTCGACGCCGTCCAGCTGGTACGCCTGCCGTACCACCTGTCGGCCGTCACCCAGGCCACCGCGCTGGCCGCCCTGGAGCACACCGATACGCTGCTGGGGTACGTCGAGCAGCTGAAGGCCGAGCGCGACCGGCTGGTCGCCGAGCTGCGCGCCATCGGCTACCAGGTCACCGACTCCGACGCCAACTTCGTGCAGTTCGGACGGTTCGACGGCGAGGGAGCCGCCCACGCCGCATGGCAGCGGATCCTCGACAAGGGCGTCCTGGTCCGGGACAACGGGGTGCCCGGATGGCTGCGGGTGACCGCCGGCACGCCCGAAGAGAACGACGCGTTCCTCGATGCGGTTCGCGCACTGAAGAAGGAGCAGAGCTCATGAGCCGCGTAGGACGGGTCGAGCGCACCACCAAGGAGACGTCCGTCGTCGTCGAGATCGACCTCGACGGCACCGGCGAGGTCGACGTGTCGACCGGAGTCGGCTTCTACGACCACATGCTCGACCAGCTCGGCCGCCACGGCCTGTTCGACCTCACCGTCAAGACCGACGGCGACCTGCACATCGACTCCCACCACACCATCGAGGACACCGCCCTCGCGCTGGGCGCCGCCTTCAAGCAGGCCCTCGGCGACAAGGTGGGGATCTACCGGTTCGGCAACTGCACGGTGCCGCTGGACGAGTCCCTCGCCCAGGTCACCGTCGACCTGTCCGGCCGCCCCTACCTGGTGCACACCGAGCCGGAGAACATGGCGCCGATGATCGGCTCCTACGACACCACGATGACCCGGCACATCCTGGAGTCGTTCGTCGCCCAGGCGCAGATCGCGCTGCACGTCCACGTGCCGTACGGGCGCAACGCCCACCACATCGTGGAGTGCCAGTTCAAGGCCCTCGCCCGCGCCCTGCGGTACGCCTCGGAGCGCGACCCGCGCGCGGTCGGCATCCTGCCCTCCACCAAGGGCGCGCTGTGACGGGCCTGTCGACCGTCCTGATCGTCGTCGGCCTCTTCCTGGCCGGCGGCGTGTACTCCTTCGCCAAGCAGAAGATGCCCCGGGGCCTGATCGTCCTGCTGTCGATCGCCTCGCTGATGTGCCTGGTGGCGGGCGTCCTGCGGATCCAGGGAATCTGGGAGTGAGCGGCATGAGCACCGCGAAGAAGGTCGTGGTCTTCGACTACGGATTCGGCAACATCCGCTCCGCCGAGCGGGCCCTGGCGCACGTCGGCGCCGATGTCGAGATCACCCGCGACTACGACCGGGCCATGAACGCCGACGGGCTGCTGGTGCCCGGCGTCGGTGCCTTCTCCGCCTGCATGGCCGGCCTGAAGAGCGCCCGCGGCGACTGGATCGTCGAACGCCGGCTGGCCGGCGGCCGGCCCGTGATGGGCATCTGCGTGGGGATGCAGATCCTCTTCGGGCGCGGCATCGAGCACGGCGTGGAGACCGAGGGCCTGGACGAGTGGCCCGGCACGGTCGGCCCGCTCAAGGCCCCCGTCGTCCCGCACATGGGCTGGAACACCGTCGAGGCCCCCGGCGACAGCGAGCTCTTCGCCGGCCTCGGTGGCGACACCCGCTTCTACTTCGTGCACTCCTACGCGGTCCACGACTGGACCATGGAGGTCACCAACGCCGCCATGCGCGCGCCCAAGGTCACCTGGTCGACGCACGGCGAGCGGTTCGTGGCGGCCGTCGAGAACGGCGCGCTGTGGGCGACCCAGTTCCACCCCGAGAAGTCCGGCGACGCCGGCGCCCAGCTGCTGACCAACTGGCTCAACACCTTCTAGCCCTACACCGAGGATCCGCTGAGATGAGCAAGCTCGAACTCCTCCCCGCCGTGGACGTCCGGGACGGCCAGGCCGTCCGGCTCGTCCACGGCGAGTCCGGTACGGAGACGTCGTACGGCTCCCCGCTGGAGGCCGCCCTGGCCTGGCAGCGCGCTGGCGCCGAGTGGCTGCATCTCGTCGACCTCGACGCCGCCTTCGGCACCGGCGACAACCGGGACCTGATCGCCGAGGTCGCCGGGGCGATGGACATCAAGGTGGAACTGTCCGGCGGCATCCGGGACGACGCCTCCCTGGCGGCGGCCCTCGCCACCGGCTGCACCCGGGTCAACCTCGGCACGGCGGCGCTGGAGACCCCCGAGTGGGTCGCCAAGGTCATCGCCGAGCACGGCGACAAGATCGCGGTGGGCCTGGACGTACGGGGCACCACCCTGCGCGGCCGCGGCTGGACCCGCGACGGCGGCGACCTGTACGAGACGCTCGCCCGCCTGGACTCCGAGGGCTGCGCCCGGTACGTGGTGACCGACATCGCCAAGGACGGCACCCTCCAGGGGCCCAACCTGGACCTGCTGCGCGACGTCTGCGCCGCCACCGACAAGCCCGTCGTCGCGTCGGGCGGCGTCTCCTCCCTGGACGACCTGCGGGCGATCGCCGCGCTGGTGCCCGAGGGCGTCGAGGGCGCGATCGTCGGCAAGGCGCTGTACGCCGAGGCGTTCACCCTGGAAGAGGCGCTCGCGGCGGTGGCGGAATGACCGACTCCGTACGACATGTGGTGACCGGCGTGCCTTGGGAGGAGGAGTTCGGCTACTCCCGTGCCGTGGAGCTGCCCAACGGCCTGGTCCTGGTCTCGGGCTGCACCTCGGTCGTCGACGGGCAGATCGTCGACGGCGGCCCCTACGAGCAGGCGGTCAACGCCTTCAACGTCGCCCTCGGCGCGCTCGCGCAGCTCGGCCTGGGCGCGGCGGACGTCGTGCGCACCCGGATGTACCTCACCCACGCCCGGGACGTGGACGAGGTGGGCCGCGCCCACCAGGAGCTGTTCGGCGCGGTCCGCCCGGCGGCGTCGATGCTCATCGTCAACGGCCTGGTCGACTCCCGGCTCGTGGTCGAGGTCGAGGTCGAGGCGTACCGCACCCCAGGAGCGGCAGGAGGCCCCGCGTCATGACCCTCGCGGTTCGAGTCATCCCCTGCCTGGACGTGGACAACGGCCGGGTCGTCAAGGGCGTCAACTTCCAGAACCTGCGCGACGCGGGCGACCCCGTCGAGATGGCCAAGCTGTACGACGCCGAGGGCGCCGACGAGCTGACCTTCCTGGACATCACGGCCTCGTCCGGCGACCGGGAGACCACCTACGACGTGGTGCGCCGCACCGCCGAGCAGGTCTTCATCCCGCTGACCGTCGGCGGCGGCGTGCGCAGCGCCGACGACGTCGACAAGCTGCTGCGAGCCGGCGCGGACAAGGTCGGCGTCAACACCGCGGCGATCGCCCGCCCGGAGCTGATCCAGGAGATCGCCGAGCGCTTCGGCCGCCAGGTCCTGGTCCTCTCGGTGGACGCGCGCCGCACCGCGGCGGGCACGCCGTCCGGCTTCGAGGTCACCACGCACGGCGGACGCCGGGGCACCGGCATCGACGCCGTGGAGTGGGCGCACCGGGCGGCCGAGCTGGGCGCCGGCGAGATCCTGCTCAACTCGATGGACGCGGACGGCACCAAGGACGGGTACGACACCGAGATGATCGCGGCGGTGCGCGAGCACGTCACGGTCCCGGTGATCGCCTCCGGCGGCGCGGGCCGGCTCGCCCACTTCCCGCCCGCCATCGAGGCGGGCGCCGACGCGGTCCTGGCGGCCTCCGTCTTCCACTTCGGCGACCTGCGGATCGCCGAGGTGAAGGGCGCCCTGCGGGAAGCCGGCCACCCGGTGCGCTGACCGCGCGTCACCCCAGCGGCTGGGCGAGCTGGACCAGGTTGCCGACGGTGTCGTCCAGCACGGCCGTCAGCACCGGTCCGTGCTCGGTCGGCTCCTGGGTGAACACCACGCCCTGACCGCTCAGCCGCTCGTACATGCCCCGCAGGTCGTCGACCGCGAGGACGATGCTCGGCAGCCCGGCCTCCCGCAGCCCCTCGCGGTACTGCTGGGCCACCGGGCTGTCACCGGGCTCCAGCAGCAGTTCCACGTCCTGCCCGGGCGCGGCGACGGTGATGAAGTGCGCCCCGCCGAGATCGAGGTTCGTCCGGGTCTCGAAGCCCAGCACGTCGGTGTAGAAGGCGTGGGCCTCCTTCTCGTCGTCCACGTACACGCTGGTCATGGCGATTCTGATCACTGTCGGGCCTCCCCGGTCGGCTGCGGGTCACCTGCGTACCCTCGATGGTGCCCCCGGCCGCCGGCATCAGACGCGGTGGTTCCTCCCGGGTCCCCGTCCCCCCCCGGGCCCCGGTGCGCGGGGCGGTCCGGCGGGCCGCGCCCACCCGACCGCCCCGCCCGGCTCAGATGCCGAGCTGCTTCGTGGCGTGCAGCCGCTCCACCGCGTCCTTGTCGCCGTCGACCGCCACGTCCGCCACGTCCTGGCGCCCGAACGCGAACATGGTCAGCTCGCCCGGCTCCCCGGTCACCGTCACCACCGGGGTGCCCCGGTGCCCCACCACCGTCTGGCCGTTCGGCCTGCGCAGCACCAGGCCCACCGGCGCCTTGCGGCACAGCAGCCGCGCCGATTTCTCCAGCCGCGTCCACAGGGCCTGCGAGAACACCGGGTCCAGCACCCGCGGCGTCCAGTCCCGCCGCGCCCGCCGCACGTCCTCGGCGTGCACGAAGAACTCCACCGTGTTCGCGCCCTCGTCGATCTGCTTGATCGCGTACGGGGACAGCCGCGGCGGGCCGGTGCGGATCAGCTGGACCAGTTCGTCGTACGGCTTGGAGGCGAACTCCGCCTGCACCTGTTCCAGCCGGCCGCGCAGCGGTGCCAGCAGGATCCCGGCAGCCGCGTCCGGCCGCCGCTCGCGCACCACCACATGGGCCGCCAGGTCGCGGGTCGTCCAGCCGGGGCACAGGGTCGGGGCATCGGGGCCCGCCGCCTCCAACAGGTCGGCGAGGAGGAGCCGTTCACGTTTGGCATGGGTCGACATGACCGCCAGCGTACGGGCGGCGGGCACGGTCCGCCCAGTGGACGCCCCCCGGCCCGGTGCGCCGCCCACGGCACAATGGCCCCATGACCAGCAACCTTGACCCGGCCATCGCCGCCCGTCTCAAGCGCAGCCCCGACGGGCTGGTCCCGGCCATCGCCCAGCAGTACGACACCGGTGAGGTGCTCATGCTCGGCTGGATGGACGACGAGGCCCTGCACCGCACCCTCACCACCGGCCGCTGCACCTACTGGTCCCGCAGCCGCCAGGAGTACTGGGTCAAGGGCGACACCTCCGGCCATGTGCAGCACGTGAAGTCCGTCGCCCTGGACTGCGACGCCGACACCGTCCTGGTCAAGGTCGACCAGGTGGGGGCCGCCTGCCACACCGGCGCCCGCACCTGTTTCGACGCCGACGTCCTCCCGCTGAGTAGGGTCTGACGCCATGGATCTCGACACGTTCCGCAAGCTGGCGGCCGACCGCCGCGTCATCCCGGTCAGCCGCCGCCTGCTCGCGGACGGCGACACCCCGGTCGGCCTCTACCGCAAGCTGGCCGCCGAGCGGCCCGGGACCTTCCTCCTGGAGTCCGCCGAGAACGGCCGGTCCTGGTCGCGGTACTCCTTCATCGGGGTACGCAGCGCCGCCACGCTCACCGCCCGCGACGGCCGGGCCCACTGGCTCGGCACCCCTCCCGTGGGCGTGCCCGTCGACGGCGACCCGCTCGACGCCCTGCGAGCCACCGTGGAAGCCCTGCACACCCCTCCCGCGCCCGGCGGGGGAGACGCCACCGCGCACGACCCCGCCGCGGGGATGCCGCCCTTCACCGGCGGCATGGTCGGCTACCTGGGCTACGACATCGTGCGCCGCCTGGAGCGCATCGGCGAGCACGGCACGGACGACCTCCACCTGCCCGAGCTGACCATGCTGCTCACCTCCGACCTGGCCGTGCTCGACCACTGGGACGGCACGGTCCTGCTGATCGCCAACGCGATCAACCACAACGACCTGGACACCGGCGTCGACGAGGCGTACGCGGACGCCGTCGCCCGCCTCGACGCCATGGCGGCCGACCTCGCCCAGCCGGTCCGGACCGCCCCCGTCGCGCTGCCGCCCTCCGAGCTGCCGCCCAGCACCGCCCGGTGGGGCGGCGAGGCGTACCAGGTCGCCGTCGAGGACATCAAGGAGCGCATCCGGGCCGGTGAGGCGTTCCAGGTGGTGGCCTCCCAGCGTTTCGAGACGCCGTGCGCCGCGAGCGCGCTGGACGTCTACCGCGTGCTGCGGGCCACCAACCCCTCGCCGTACATGTACCTCTTCCGCTTCGACGGCTTCGACGTCGTCGGGTCCAGCCCGGAAGCACTGGTCAAGGTCGACGACGGTCGCGCGATGGTGCACCCCATCGCGGGCACCCGCCCGCGCGGGGCCACGCCGCAGGAGGACCAGGCGCTCGCCGACGAGCTGCTGGCCGACCCCAAGGAGCGCGCCGAGCACCTGATGCTCGTCGACCTGGGCCGCAACGACCTGGGCCGGGTCTGCCGGCCCGGCTCCGTCGAGGTCGTCGACTTCATGTCGGTGGAGCGGTACTCGCACGTCATGCACATCGTCTCGACCGTCACCGGCCGGGTCGCCGAGGGCCGCACCGCCTTCGACGTGCTGACCGCCTGCTTCCCGGCCGGCACGCTCTCCGGCGCGCCCAAGCCCAGGGCCATGCAGATCATCGAGGAGCTGGAGCCGAGCCGGCGCGGACTGTACGGCGGCTGTGTCGGCTACCTCGACTTCGCGGGCAACTCCGACACCGCCATCGCCATCCGTACCGCGCTGCTGCGCGACGGCGTGGCGTACGTGCAGGCCGGGGCCGGTGTCGTCGCCGACTCCGACCCGGCCGCCGAGGACACCGAGTGCCGCAACAAGGCGGCGGCGGTGCTGCGCGCCGTGCACAGCGCCAACCGGATGAACGGCGCGTGAGGACGTAAGGGATAGTGGAGTGCGTGACTGCCGCATCCGTACCCCAGCCCCGCGCCACCGGCGCGCCGGACGTGACGGCCGCCCGGGGCGGCCGTCACAGCCTCGCCGCGGCCCTCTTCCTCGGCGCCGTCGGAGCGACCGTCGTCCTGCTCTCCTCCGGCCAGACCTGGGCCGAGGGCACGGTCGCGGTCGGCGGCGGGACCGTGCCCCTGGAGGCCTCCGGCGGTGACGTCACCGGCGTGCCGACCGCCCTGGCCGTCGTCGGCCTCGCCGCCCTGGTCGCCGTCTTCGCGGTACGGCGCGCCGGCCGGTTCGTCGTCTCGGCCCTGCTCGCGCTGAGCGGCGCGGGCGCGGCGGCCGCCGCGTACCTGGGGGCCTCCGACGCCACGGCGCTGCACGAGAGGGCCGCGGCCACCACCGGTGACACGGCCGCCCGCGCCGCGGAGCTCGGCCACACCGCCTGGCCCTACGTGGCGGCCGCCGGAGCCCTGCTGATCCTCCTGGCCGGGCTGCTGGCGCTGCGCCACGGCCGGAGCTGGCCCGCCATGTCGGGCCGGTACGAACGCGACGGCGGCCCGCGTCCGGCCCGCCGGGCCCGTCCGGCCACCGACCCCGACCGGCCCGAGGACCTGTGGAAGGCCCTGGACCGCGGCGAGGACCCCACGCGCGGGGTCTGACCGGCGACCCGGGAGGCACACCCCCGGATCACCCGGCACGCGCGCGTGCGGGACAATGGCGCTGAGCGTCCGCACCCGGCGGGGCCGTACACAGAGCAACAGCAACGAGGAGCAATTCATGGCGGGCAGCGACCACGGACACACCCCGGCCGCCTGGACCGGTGTCACCATCTCCTTCATCGGCTTCTGCGTCGCCGGTGCCTGCATGGTGGCGGCCAACCCGCTCGGCTTCTGGGTGGGCATGGCCGTCATCCTGCTCGGCGGTGTCGTCGGCTTCGCGATGAAGGCCGCCGGGCTCGGCCAGAAGCCCTCGCCCGCCCTGGACCAGGCGCGCGCCGAGGCGGCCCGCAAGGACCGCACCCCGGAGACCGCGCACGCGGACGCCGCCTCCTGACCCGTTCGGGCACTTCCACGACGCGAGGCGCGGTCCGGCACGGCCGGGCTGCGCCTTTCCGTTCCAGCGGCGACAATCCCCGGGTGGACGCCATGCCGACTCCAGCTCCGAGCGCCTCGACACCGCCGCCGGCTCCGCCCGCCACCGGGGCAGCGCCACCGGGGCTCCCGCCAGGCCCCCCGCGGACCCCGCCCGCGCCGCCCTCGCGCGCCCGGCGGCTGGCCGCGCCCGTGGCCACCCTGGCGGGTGTGGCCGCGGCCTTCGCCTACGTCGGCACCGTCGACCCCAACGAGCCCGGCCACTACCCGGTCTGCCCGCTGCTGCGTTTCACCGGCATCCTCTGCCCGGGCTGCGGCGGCCTGCGCAGCGCCCACGCCTTCGCCCGGGGCGACCTGGTCACCGCGCTCGGCTGCAACGCGCTGGCCGTCGCCGGTTACGCCGTCTTCGCCGTGGTGATGGCGGTCTGGCTGGTGCGCGCCGTGCGCGGGACGCCGTCGCGGGTCACCGTCCGCCCCGTGTGGTGGTGGGTACTCGGCGCCGTCCTGGCCCTCTTCACGATCGTCCGAAACCTGCCGGTGGGTTCTGCCCTCGCTCCATGAACCCGCAGGTCACAGCGGCGGCGTCAACCGGATGCGGACACTCGGCCCACCTGCGGATACCATCGAGGTGACTGATCCTGCTCCACCATCACCCTCCCGGAAGGGGGCCTCTCGCGTGAGTGTGCTCGACGAGATCATCGACGGCGTACGCGCCGACCTCGCAGAGCGACAGGCGCGTGTCTCCCTCGACGAGCTCAAGGAGCGGGCGGCGAAGGCCCCGCAGGCCAAGGACGGCGCGGCCGCGCTCCGTGGCGAGGGCGTCAAGGTCATCTGTGAGGTCAAGCGCTCCAGCCCGTCCAAGGGCGCGCTCGCCGCGATCGCCGACCCGGCGGCCCTGGCCGCGGACTACGAGGCGGGCGGCGCGGCCGTCATCTCCGTACTGACCGAGCAGCAGCGCTTCGGCGGCTCCCTCGCCGACCTGGAGGCCGTGCGCGCCAAGGTCGACATCCCCGTGCTGCGCAAGGACTTCATCGTCACGGCCTACCAGCTCTGGGAGGCGCGGGCGTACGGCGCCGACCTGGCGCTGCTGATCGTGGCCGCCCTGGAGCAGCCCGCCCTGGAGTCGCTGATCGAGCGGGCCGAGTCGATCGGGCTCACCCCGCTGGTCGAGGTGCACGACGAGGAAGAGGTCGAGCGGGCCGTCGACGCGGGCGCCCGGGTCATCGGCGTCAACGCGCGTGACCTGCGGACCCTCAAGGTGGACCGGGGCACGTTCGAGCGGGTCGCCCCGGAGATCCCCGACAGCGTCGTGAAGGTCGCCGAATCGGGTGTCCGGGGCCCGCACGACCTGATCGCGTACGCCAACGCGGGCGCCGACGCGGTGCTCGTGGGCGAATCCCTGGTCACCGGGCGCGACCCCAGGGCCGCGGTGGCCGACCTGGTCGCCGCCGGCGCCCACCCGGCCCTGAGGCACGGACGCGGCTGACCCCGCGATGACAGCCGCCGCCCACCCCGCCACGGCCCCGACGCCGCCCCGGACGCGCCCGCGCCCGGCGCCGTCGGCCGCACGCGGGCGCGGGCGGCTCACCGCGGCAGGCGGTACCCAGGCCGACGGCGGTGCCCCGGGCGCGTACGCGGACGGCCGTACCGTGCCCCCGCCGGTTCCCGGCGCCACCCGCGCGTACCCGCTCACGGCGTCCATGGACGTCCCGGCGGGCCGTGACGCGTACGCCGGGCTCGCCCGGGGCTGCCGCCCGCGCGGCTGCCGGGCACCGGCCCGGCGGGTGCACGGGCGCCGGGTGCGCTATGTCATCGGGGACGAGCCCGGCCAGGTCAACGGCATGCGATGGCGCCCGGGCACCACGCGCCTCCGCCCCTCCGGCAGCCGCCCCCGTCTCCCGTAGCCTCCGCCCCCCGAGCGTCTCCGCTCGGCGTCCGGGCGTGGGCGCGGTCCTCCCCCGACGGGCGCCCCGGGCGACCGGGGCCGGGGCGGCGCCGACGCGTACCGTGACCACCGTTCAGCCGAGACATCCGGGGGCGCCGCCCCCGCGAGGAGCGATCGCATGCCCAGCGAGTTCTTCATCCCCGATCCCGAGGGACAGGTCCCCAGCGCCGAGGGGTACTTCGGTGCCTACGGCGGCAAGTTCATCCCCGAGGCGCTCGTCGCCGCGGTCGACGAGGTCGCCGTCGAGTACGACAAGGCCAAGGCCGATCCGGCCTTCGCCGCCGAACTCGACGACCTGATGGTCAACTACACCGGCCGTCCCAGCGCCCTGACCGAGGTGCCCCGGTTCGCCCGGCACGCGGGTGGCGCACGGGTCTTCCTCAAGCGCGAGGACCTGAACCACACCGGCTCGCACAAGATCAACAATGTGCTCGGCCAGGCCCTGCTCACCAAGCGCATGGGCAAGACCCGGGTCATCGCCGAGACCGGGGCCGGCCAGCACGGCGTGGCCACGGCCACCGCGTGCGCCCTGTTCGGCCTCGAATGCACCATCTACATGGGCGAGATCGACACCGAGCGCCAGGCGCTGAACGTCGCCCGGATGCGGATGCTCGGCGCCGAGGTCGTCCCGGTGAAGTCCGGCAGCCGCACCCTCAAGGACGCCATCAACGAGGCGTTCCGCGACTGGGTCGCCAACGTCGACCGCACCCACTACCTCTTCGGCACGGTCGCCGGCCCGCACCCCTTCCCCGCGATGGTCCGCGACTTCCACCGGGTCATCGGCGTGGAGGCCCGCCGCCAGATCCTCCAGCGCGCGGGCAGGCTCCCGGACGCGGCCATCGCCTGCGTCGGCGGCGGCTCCAACGCCATCGGCCTGTTCCACGCCTTCATCCCGGACACGAGCGTGCGGCTGATCGGCTGCGAACCGGCCGGGCACGGCGTCGACACCGGTGAGCACGCGGCCACCCTGACCGTGGGCGAGCCCGGCATCCTGCACGGTTCGCGCTCCTACGTCCTCCAGGACGACGAAGGCCAGATCACCGAGCCGTACTCGATCTCGGCGGGCCTGGACTACCCGGGCATCGGGCCCGAGCACTCGTACCTCAAGGACACCGGGCGCGGCGAGTACCGGGCGGTGACCGACGACGCGGCCATGCGGGCCCTGCGCCTGCTGTCCCGTACCGAGGGCATCATCCCGGCCATCGAGTCGGCGCACGCGCTGGCCGGCGCCCTGGAGGTCGGGCGGGAGCTCGGCGAGGACGGGCTGATCGTGGTCAACCTCTCCGGCCGCGGGGACAAGGACATGGACACCGCCGCGCGCTACTTCGGGCTGTACGACACCGACGCCGCCCCGGTCGAGGCCGACGCCTCCGCCGAGGACGGCGCCGCCGAGATCCAGAGGGACACCAAGTGAGCGGGAACCTGCGACTGCTGACCGACACCCTGGAGCAGGCCAGGTCGGAGGACCGGGCCGCCCTCATCGCCTACCTCCCGGCCGGCTTCCCGACCGTCGACGGCGCGATCGACGCGGTCAAGGCCGTCCTCGACGGCGGCGCCGACGTCGTCGAGGTGGGGCTGCCGCACAGCGACCCGGTCCTGGACGGCCCGGTCATCCAGACCGCCGACGACATCGCGCTGCGCGGCGGCGTCCGGATCGCCGATGTGATGCGCACGGTCCGCGAGGCGCACCGGGCCACCGGGAAGCCGGTGCTGGTGATGACGTACTGGAACCCCATCGACCGGTACGGCGTCGAGCGCTTCACCGCCGAACTGGCCGAGGCGGGCGGCGCCGGCTGCATCCTGCCCGACCTGCCGGTCCAGGAGTCCGGGACATGGCGCGAACACGCCGAGAAGCACGGTCTCGCCACCGTCTTCGTCGTCGCGCCCAGCAGCAGGGACGAGCGGCTCGCCACCATCACCGAGGCCGGCTCCGGCTTCGTGTACGCCGCGTCCCTGATGGGCGTCACCGGCACCCGCGAGTCGGTCGGCGAACAGGCCGCCGACCTGGTGCGCCGCACCCGCGCCACCAGCGGACTGCCGGTCTGCGTGGGTCTCGGCGTGTCGAACGCCGCGCAGGCCGCCGAGGTGGCGTCCTTCGCCGACGGCGTCATCGTCGGCTCCGCGTTCGTCAAGCGGCTCCTCGAAGCCGACGACCACGCGGCCGGCATCACGGCCGTACGGGAACTGGCGGGCGAACTCGCCCGAGGCGTGCGGCGCTCCACGGCGGGCGCATAGCTCGTACGGGTGGATGTGGACCGGGGAGGCACGCGCGTGCCTCCCCGGTTCGTTGCTGTGGGCGTGAGCGAGAACAACAGTGCAGGCAGGGGGAGCGCCCGTGAGCGCCTCCAGAGGGACCGTGAGCGGCAGAAGGCCCGCGACAGGCGCAGGCGCACCGTGATCGTGTCGGCCGCCGTCGTGGGTGTGCTCGGCCTCGCCGCCGTCATCGGCGTCATCGCCGCCAACGCGGGCCGGGACGGCGACGACTCCGCCTCGGGTCCCGTCACCGCGCCGGTGGGCGCGAGCGGCAAGGACCGGCTCGCCATCCCGGTCGGCGCGACCGACGCCCCGTCCACGCTCACCATCTGGGAGGACTTCCGCTGCCCGGCCTGCGCCCAGTTCGAGAACGCCGCCCGGAACGCCATCCACGAGCTGGTCGACTCCGGGCAGGTCAGGGTCGAGTACCACCTGGCCACCATCATCGACGGGAACATGGGCGGCAGCGGCTCGCTGAACGCGGCGAACGCCGCGGCCTGCGCCCAGGACGCCGGCCGGTTCGTGCAGTACCACGACGTGCTCTACCAGAACCAGCCGCCCGAGCCGGACGACGCCTTCGCCCAGGACGCCAAGCTGTTCGAGCTGGCCGGGAAGGTGAAGGGGCTGGACACCCCCGCCTTCCGCGGCTGTGTGTCCGAGGGCAGGCACGACGGCTGGGTGAACAAGTCCAGCCAGGCGTTCCGCGAGGGCGACTTCCGCGGCACTCCGACCGTCCTGCTCAACGGGGAGTCCGTCTTCCCGAACAAGGGCAAGGAGCAGATCTCCGTGGACAACCTGAAGAAGTGGGTCGCCGAGGCGAACAAGGGCAAGAAGCCCGGGACGGCGTTCCCCTCGCCGCCGGCCGCCCCGCGGACCCCCGCCGCGCCGGAGCGCTGACCCGTCCCCGCCCCCATGGCCCGGCCACCGGAGCGGGATTCCCGGGGGGCCGCCAGGGGCTGTCCGTGGTCCGGCGCGGCGGCCGGCGCTCGTTATGCAGTCTTTGCCGGGCGGGTTGCCCCGTCTCCCGCCCGGCAGGGTAGCGTCGGTGCTGCCATGGACCTTGCCTACATTCCCAGCCCGTCGACCGGTGTGATCCACCTCGGACCGCTCCCGCTGCGCGGCTACGCCTTCTGCATCATCATCGGTGTCTTCGTCGCCGTCTGGTACGGCAACAAGCGCTGGATCGCCCGGGGCGGCAAAGCCGGCACCGTGGCGGACATCGCCGTCTGGGCGGTGCCCTTCGGCCTTGTCGGCGGCCGGCTCTACCACGTCGTCACCGACTACCAGCTGTACTTCAGCGAGGGTGAGAACTGGGTCGACGCCTTCAAGATCTGGGAAGGCGGCCTCGGCATCTGGGGTGCGATCGCGCTGGGCGCGGTGGGCGCCTGGATCGGCTGCCGGCGCCGTGGCATCCCGCTGCCGGCGTACGCGGACGCCATCGCGCCCGGTATCGCCTTCGCCCAGGCCATCGGCCGCTGGGGCAACTGGTTCAACCAGGAGCTGTACGGCAGGGCGACCGACGTGCCGTGGGCACTGCGGATCAGCGAGGGCCCGAACCGTCAGGAGGGTCTGTACCACCCGACCTTCCTCTACGAGTCGCTGTGGTGCGTGGGCGTCGCGCTGCTGGTGATCTGGGCGGACCGCCGGTTCGGGCTGGGCCACGGCCGGGCGTTCGCGCTGTACGTCGCCGCGTACTGCTCGGGCCGGGCCTGGATCGAGTACATGCGGGTGGACGAGGCGCACCACATCCTCGGCATCCGGCTGAACGTCTGGACGGCGATCCTGGTCCTCCTGCTGGCGGTCACGTACATCGTGCTGTCGTCGCGGACGCGGCCGGGCCGCGAGGAGACCGTGGAACCCGCGGCCGCCGGACCGGGGGACGACCAGGACGGGACCGGGCCCGAGGACACGGGCCGGTCCGCCCGGCGGAAGCCGGTGAAGGCACCGGAGGCGGCCGGAACACCGAAGCCGGCCAAGCTGACGAAGGCGGCCGAGCAGACCGAGCCGGCCAGGACGCCGGGGACGGCGAAGACGCCCGGGACGGCGGGGCCGGCGGACACCGCGGCGGCCCCGGGCTCCCCGGGGGGCGCGGACAACAAGAGCTGACCGCTCGGCGCCGGTGCTCGGCGCGTGGGGCGGGAGAGGCGGCCGTCCGGTACCCGGCAGGGTTCCGGACGGCCGCCTTCCGTTGTGCGGGCGGTGGCACGGCCCGGCTCGGGCAGGCGGGAGAGAGCCGGGCCGGAGAGGGCCGGGCGGTGACGGCCGTGCGTCCCGGGTCGCGGCCGGGCCACCACGGGCCGGCGCCGGCCCGGGGCACGGGGCCTCAAGCCCGCGACCGGTGGACCGGGCGGGTCATGCCGCGTCGATCTCCGGGCGGCAGGGCATGGACGACGAGGCGCCGGGGCGCTGGACGGAGAGCGCCGCGGCCGACGACGCCCAGGTGAGGGCGTCGGCCACCGGTTTGCCCTCGCCGAGCGCGACCGCCAGCGCGCCCACGAAGGTGTCACCCGCGGCGGTGGTGTCGACCGCCCGGACGCGGGGCGCGGGGAGCGTGACGGGGCTCGTCCCGCGGGCCGCGTACAGGCTGCCCGACCCGCCGAGGGTGATGACGACCTCCGGGACGTCACGCAGCAGTGCCTCGGCCGCCGCGTGCGGGTCGGCCAGGCCGGTGAGGGCGGCGGCCTCGTGCTCGTTGGGCACGAGCAGGTCGGTCGCGGCCAGCAGCTCGGGCGGCAGGGGCCGCGCCGGGGCGGGGGTGAGGACCGTGCGGACGCCGTGCCGGCGGGCGGCCTCGGCGCCGGCGACGACCGCGGAGAGGGGCAGTTCGAGCTGGAGGAGCAGGGCGTCCGCGGTGGCGATCAGGGTTTCGTCGCCCGGACAGAGGCAGGTGACGGTGCCGTTGGCGCCGGGGATCACGACGATCGAGTTGCCGCCCTCGTCGTCGACGACGACATGAGCGGTGCCGGAGGGGCCTTCGACGGTGCGCAGATGGCCGGTGTCGACTCCGGCGCCGGCGAGTCCGGCGCGCAGCCGGGCGCCGAACTCGTCCGAACCGACGGCGCCGATCATCGTCACGTCGGCACCGGCACGGGCGGCGGCGACGGCCTGGTTGGCGCCCTTGCCGCCGGGCACCGTGCGGAACTCCCGCCCGGTGACGGTCTCGCCGAGCCCGGGTGCCCTGCTCACATAGGTGACGAGGTCCATGCTGGTGCTGCCGAGCACCGCGATGTGCGTCATGGGTGATGTGCCTCCTGTTGCGTCGGCCGGCGCGGGGACCGGTCGGTGAGCCGAGTCGGTGAGTCGGTGGGTCGGGGGCGGTGAGGGCGTCGGGTCCGGTGGGGTCGAAGGGGCGGGCGGCGGTGGTACGGCCGTTCGTGCGGCGGTCCGGCGGCCGGACGGGCGGTCGGGCCGCCCGGCGACGGAGCCCGTGCGGCACCGCCGGGCCGGTGTCCCGACCTCCCGCCGGCACCGGCGGGCGGAGTGCGCGCGGTCACCGTCGGCCGGGGGTGAGGCGGCGGGGAGAGCGCGGTGTCCGGTGCGTCGCGTGTACCCAGTGGTGGCGGCGGTACGCGGCGCGCGGCCGGTCCGCCACGGTGCCGAAGCCGAGTCCGTGACCGGCCCGAAGCGATCCCGGAGCGGCAAGTTAGTAAAGCCTGCCTTGCTGGCACGCCCCTTACATCGTGCGTATTTTCGAAGGTGTTGGGGGAGCGGGGTCACCCGGACCCGCTGTGCTGAGCAAGGGGAGAACTGTGTCCATCATCGAGACCGAGGCGCCGCTTCACGAGGCCCACCGCGACAACCACACCCACCGCGACGTCAACGGCGGCTGGCTGCGCCCGGCGGTCTTCGGCGCGATGGACGGGCTCGTCTCCAACCTCGCGCTGATGACCGGTGTCGCGGGTGGCGCGGTGTCCCAGCAGACCATCGTGATCACCGGGCTGGCCGGACTGGCGGCCGGCGCCTTCTCCATGGCGGCCGGCGAGTACACCTCCGTCGCCTCCCAGCGCGAGCTGGTCGAGGCGGAACTCGACGTGGAACGCCGGGAGTTGCGCAAGCACCCGGTGGACGAGATGGAGGAGCTCGCCGCCCTGTACGTGGCCCGGGGCGTGGAGCCCGCGCTCGCCCGCCAGGTGGCGATGCAGCTGTCGAAGGACCCCGAGCAGGCGCTGGAGATCCATGCCCGTGAGGAGCTGGGCATCGACCCCGACGACCTGCCCTCGCCGATGGTGGCTGCGTGGTCGTCCTTCGGATCGTTCGCGCTGGGCGCCCTGCTGCCCGTACTGCCGTACCTGCTCGGCGCGACCGCGCTGTGGCCCGCCGTGGTGCTCGCGCTGCTCGGCCTGTTCGCCTGCGGTGCGGTGGTCTCCCGGGTGACGGCGCGCGGCTGGTGGTACAGCGGGCTGCGCCAGCTGGTGCTCGGCGGCGCCGCCGCGGCCGTGACGTACGGGCTCGGCGCCCTCTTCGGCGCGGCGCTCTGACCCGCACGGCGGCGGGTCGCCGCCGTGCGCCCCTCCTCCGACCTCCCGCCCCCTCGGTGCTTCGGCCGAGGGGGCGGCGGCGTGCCCCGGCCGTGTTGTGACGAAGCTCCAATGGCGGGATCGGCGAGTCGGTGGGACACTATGCGTCACGCCACATAGGTAGTCGTTACCCGGTGGTTTCGCTTCTCTCTCCACCGGGCATGACCCGTGAGCGCCGCGGGCAACGAAGCCTGCTCCCTCGCGTGCCCTCGGATGTCCCCCCCCGGTGCTCCGATACGCCCGCGAAACCACTCCACCGCTTGCCGCGGTGTCCGCATGCTGGAATGGACTATCCGCTTTCCGAGAAGCATTCCATCATGTAACCTGCACGAAATTTTGCGAGGGCCAACGTCGTCCCTCGGCACTCGCGCCCCACCCCGGACCCCGTCCGGGCGGCGCCCCCAGCCACGACGACGACGGGAGAGCCGATGCGTTCCGACGCCTGGTCGCCCATGGACGGTCGCCCCGCTCCGCAGGGGATGTACGACCCCCGCAACGAACACGACGCCTGTGGTGTCGGGTTCGTGGCCACCCTCACCGGTGTTGCCAGTCACACCCTGGTCGAGCAGGCGCTGACCGTACTGCGCAATCTGGAACACCGGGGCGCCACCGGTTCCGAGCCGGACTCCGGCGACGGCGCCGGCATCCTGCTCCAGGTCCCGGACGCCTTCCTGCGCGAGGTCACCGGTTTCGCCCTGCCCCCGGCCGGCTCGTACGCCGTCGGCATCGCCTTCCTCCCCGAGGACGGCCACGACGAGGCCGTCTCGCGCATCGAGACGATCGCGGCCGAGGAGGAGCTGGACGTCCTCGGCTGGCGCGAGGTCCCCGTCACCCCCGAGCTGCTCGGCGCCACCGCCCGCTCGACGATGCCCGTCTTCCGCCAGCTCTTCGTGGCGGACGGGACGAGCACGGGCATCGCGCTGGACCGCAAGGCGTTCCTGCTGCGCAAGCGCGCCGAGCGCGAGGCCGGGGTCTACTTCCCCTCGCTCTCCGCCCGCACCGTCGTCTACAAGGGCATGCTCACCACCGGGCAGCTGGAGCCCTTCTTCCCGGACCTGTCGGACCGCCGCTGCGCCACCGCCGTCGCGCTCGTGCACTCCCGGTTCTCCACCAACACCTTCCCCAGCTGGCCGCTCGCCCACCCGTACCGCTTCGTCGCCCACAACGGCGAGATCAACACGGTCAAGGGCAACCGCAACTGGATGCGGGCACGCGAGTCGCAGCTCGTCAGCGACCTCTTCGGGAGCGAGAAGCTGGACCGGGTCTTCCCGGTCTGCACACCGGACGCCTCCGACTCCGCCTCCTTCGACGAGGTCCTGGAGCTGCTGCACCTCGGTGGCCGCTCGCTGCCGCACAGCGTCCTGATGATGGTCCCCGAGGCGTGGGAGAACCACGACTCCATGGACCCGGCCCGGCGCGCCTTCTACCAGTACCACTCCACGATGATGGAGCCCTGGGACGGCCCCGCCTGCGTCACCTTCACCGACGGCGTCCAGGTCGGTGCCGTGCTGGACCGCAACGGTCTGCGCCCCGGCCGCTACTGGGTCACCGACGACGGTCTGGTCGTCCTCTCCTCCGAGGTCGGCGTCCTCGACATCGACCCCGCCAAGGTGGTCCGCAAGGGCCGCCTCCAGCCCGGCAGGATGTTCCTGGTCGACACCGCCGAGCACCGCATCATCGAGGACGACGAGATCAAGGCCGCCCTCGCCGCCGAGCACCCCTACCAGGACTGGCTGAACGCCGGGATCATCCAGCTCGAGGACCTCCCCGAGCGCGAGCACATCGTGCACACGCACGCCTCCGTCACCCGCCGCCAGCAGACCTTCGGTTACACCGAGGAGGAGCTGCGCGTCCTGCTCGCGCCGATGGCCCGCGCGGGCGCCGAGCCGATCGGCTCCATGGGCACGGACTCGCCGATCGCCGCGCTCTCCGAGCGCCCGCGCCTGCTGTTCGACTACTTCACCCAGCTCTTCGCGCAGGTCACCAACCCGCCGCTGGACGCCATCCGCGAGGAGCTCGTCACCTCGCTGCACTCCTCGCTCGGCCCCCAGGGCAACCTGCTGGAGCCCACCGCCGCGTCCTGCCGCAGCGTCACGCTGCCCTTCCCGGTGATCGACAACGACGAGCTGGCCAAGCTCATCCACATCAACGCCGACGGCGACATGCCCGGCATGAAGGCCGCCACGCTCTCCGGCCTGTACCGGGTCTCCGGCGGCGGCGAGGCGCTGGCCGCGCGGATCGAGGAGATCTGCGCCGAGGCCGACGCCGCCATCGAGGGCGGCGCGCGCCTGATCGTGCTCTCCGACCGGCACTCCGACGCCGAGCACGCGCCGATCCCGTCGCTGCTGCTCACCTCCGCCGTCCACCACCACCTCATCCGCACCAAGCAGCGCACCCAGGTGGGCCTGCTGGTGGAGGCCGGTGACGTCCGCGAGGTGCACCACGTCGCGCTGCTCATCGGGTACGGGGCGGCCGCCGTCAACCCGTACCTCGCCATGGAGAGCGTCGAGGACCTGGTCCGCGCGGGCACGTTCGTGGAGGGGCTGGAGCCCGAGCAGGCCATCCGCAACCTGATCCACGCCCTCGGCAAGGGCGTACTGAAGGTGATGTCCAAGATGGGCATCTCGACCGTCGCCTCCTACCGGGGCGCCCAGGTCTTCGAGGCCGTCGGCCTGGACGACGCCTTCGTGGAGAAGTACTTCAACGGCACGGCCACCAAGATCGGCGGCGCCGGCATCGAGATCGTCGCCAAGGAGGTCGCCGCCCGCCACGCCAAGGCGTACCCGGCCTCCGGGATCTCCGCCACCCACCGCGCGCTGGAGATCGGCGGCGAGTACCAGTGGCGCCGTGAGGGCGAGCCGCACCTGTTCGACCCGGAGACGGTCTTCCGCCTCCAGCACGCCACGCGCTCGGGCCGCTACGACATCTTCAAGCAGTACACGCGGCGGGTGAACGAGCAGTCCGAGCGGCTGATGACGCTGCGCGGCCTGTTCGGCTTCGCGCCGGACCGGCAGCCGGTCCCGCTGGACGAGGTCGAGTCGGCCGACGAGATCGTCAAGCGGTTCTCCACCGGCGCCATGTCGTACGGCTCCATCTCCAAGGAGGCGCACGAGACCCTCGCCATCGCCATGAACCAGCTGGGCGGCAAGTCCAACACCGGTGAGGGCGGCGAGGACCCCGACCGCCTGTACGACCCGGCGCGCCGCTCGGCGATCAAGCAGGTCGCCTCCGGCCGGTTCGGTGTGACGAGCGAGTACCTGGTCAACGCGGACGACATCCAGATCAAGATGGCCCAGGGCGCCAAGCCCGGCGAGGGCGGCCAGCTGCCCGGCCACAAGGTCTACCCCTGGGTCGCCAGGACCCGGCACTCCACCCCGGGCGTCGGCCTGATCTCCCCGCCGCCGCACCACGACATCTACTCCATCGAGGACCTGGCTCAGCTGATCCACGACCTCAAGAACGCCAACCCGGCGGCCCGCATCCATGTGAAGCTGGTCTCCGAGGTCGGCGTCGGCACGGTCGCCGCCGGTGTGTCCAAGGCCCACGCGGACGTCGTCCTCATCTCCGGCCACGACGGCGGTACCGGCGCCTCCCCGCTCACCTCGCTGAAGCACGCGGGCGGCCCCTGGGAGCTCGGCCTGGCCGAGACCCAGCAGACCCTGCTGCTCAACGGGTTGCGCGACCGGATCGTCGTCCAGACCGACGGCCAGCTCAAGACCGGCCGTGACGTGGTCATCGCCGCGCTGCTGGGCGCCGAGGAGTTCGGTTTCGCCACCGCGCCGCTCGTCGTCTCCGGCTGCGTCATGATGCGCGTCTGCCACCTGGACACCTGTCCCGTCGGTATCGCCACGCAGAACCCGGTGCTGCGCGAGCGCTTCGCCGGCAAGGCCGAGTTCGTCGTGAACTTCTTCCGGTTCATCGCGGAGGAGGTGCGCGAGCTCCTCGCCGAACTGGGCTTCCGCACCCTGGAGGAGGCCGTCGGCCACGCCGAACTGCTCGACACCGAGCGGGCCGTCGACCACTGGAAGGCCCAGGGCCTGGACCTGGCCCCGCTCTTCCACGTCCCCGAGCTGCCGGACGGCGCCGTCCGCCACCAGGTCACGGTCCAGGACCACGGCCTGGAGAAGGCGCTCGACAACGAGCTGATCGAGCTGGCCGCCGAAGCGCTCGGCGCCTCCTCCGCCGAGGAGGCCCAGCCGGTCCGGGCCCAGGTGCCGATCCGCAACATCAACCGGACCGTGGGCACCATGCTCGGCCACGAGGTGACCAAGAAGTTCGGTGGCGCGGGCCTGCCCGACGACACCGTCGACATCACCTTCACCGGCTCGGCCGGCCAGTCCTTCGGCGCGTTCCTGCCACGCGGCATCACGCTGCGGCTGGAGGGCGACGCCAACGACTACGTCGGCAAGGGCCTGTCCGGCGGCCGTGTGATCGTCCGCCCCGACCGGGGCGCCGACCACCTGGCCGAGTACTCGACCATCGCCGGCAACACCATCGCGTACGGCGCGACCGGCGGCGAGATCTTCCTGCGCGGCCGCACCGGCGAGCGCTTCTGCGTCCGCAACTCCGGCGCGCTGGTGGTCTCCGAGGGCGTGGGCGACCACGGCTGCGAGTACATGACCGGCGGTCACGCGGTCGTCCTGGGCGAGACCGGACGCAACTTCGCGGCCGGTATGTCGGGCGGCGTCGCGTACGTCGTCGACCTCGACCGGGACAACGTCAACGCCGGAAACCTCGGCGCCGTCGAGACCCTGGACGAGACGGACAAGGCGTGGCTGCACGATGTCGTGCGCCGCCACCACGAGGAGACGGGCTCGACCGTCGCCGAGAAGCTCCTGGCCGACTGGACCACCGCCGTGGACCGATTCAGCAAGATCATCCCGACCACCTACAAGGCAGTGCTCGCCGCCAAGGACGCCGCCGAGCGGGCCGGTCTCTCCGAGACCGAGACCACCGAGAAGATGATGGAGGCGGCGACCAATGGCTGACCCCAAGGGCTTCCTGACCACCGGGCGCGAGGTCGCCAAGACCCGCCCCGTGGCCGAGCGCGTCAAGGACTGGAACGAGGTCCACGTCCCCGGCTCCCTGCTGCCGATCATCAGCAAGCAGGCCGGCCGGTGCATGGACTGCGGCATCCCGTTCTGCCACAACGGCTGTCCGCTGGGCAATCTGATCCCCGAGTGGAACGACTACGCCTACCGCGAGGACTGGCAGGCCGCCTCCGAGCGGCTGCACGCCACCAACAACTTCCCGGAGTTCACCGGCCGCCTGTGCCCGGCCCCGTGCGAGTCGGCGTGCGTGCTGGGCATCAACCAGCCGCCGGTCACCATCAAGAACGTCGAGGTCTCCATCATCGACAAGGCGTGGGACTCCGGTGACGTCACCCCGCAGCCGCCCGAGCGGCTGTCCGGCAAGACCGTCGCCGTCATCGGCTCGGGCCCGGCGGGCCTGGCCGCCGCGCAGCAGCTGACCCGCGCCGGTCACACGGTGGCGGTGTTCGAGCGGGCGGACCGCATCGGCGGTCTGCTGCGGTACGGCATCCCCGAGTTCAAGATGGAGAAGTCGCACATCAACCGGCGCATCGAGCAGATGCGCGCGGAGGGCACCAAGTTCCGCACCGAGATCGAGATCGGCCGAGACATCGACGCCGCGAAGCTCCGGCAGCGGTACGACGCGGTCGTCGTCGCCGCCGGCGCGACCGTCTCGCGCGACCTGCCGGTCCCGGGCCGCGAGCTCAAGGGCGTCCACTTCGCGATGGAGTACCTGCCGCTCGCCAACAAGGTGCGGGAGGGCGACCTGACGGTCTCCCCGATCACCGCCGAGGGCAAGCACGTCGTGGTCATCGGCGGCGGCGACACCGGCGCGGACTGCGTGGGCACCGCCCACCGCCAGGGCGCGCTGTCGGTCACCCAGCTGGAGATCATGCCCCGGCCCGGCGAGGACCGGAACCCGGCCACCCAGCCGTGGCCCACCTTCCCCATGCTCTACAAGGTCACCTCGGCCCACGAGGAGGGCGGCGAGCGGGTCTACTCGGTCTCCACCACGCACTTCGAGGGCGACGAGGACGGCAACGTCCAGTTCCTCCACCTCGTGGAGGTCGAGTTCAAGGACGGCAAGCTGGAGCAGAGGCCCGGCACCGAGCGGAAGATCCCGGCCCAGCTGGTCACCCTCGCCATGGGCTTCACCGGCACCGACCGGTCCAACGGCCTGGTCGAGCAGTTCGGCCTGGCGCTCGACGAGCGCGGCAACATCGCGCGCGACGAGAACTACGCGACCAACGTCGACGGCGTCTTCGTCGCCGGTGACGCCGGCCGCGGCCAGTCGCTGATCGTCTGGGCCATCGCCGAGGGCCGCTCGGCGGCGCGTGGTGTGGACCGGTACCTGACGGGTACGAGCGAACTGCCGGCCCCGATCCGCCCGACGGACCGCGCGCTGGCGGTCTGACAACCCCATACGTCCCGTACAACGGCGTGCGGAACACAGCAGCGCCTGCCTCGTCCCCGACCGGACCCCGGCAGGCGCTGCGCTCTGTCCGCCCCCGGTACGCCCGCACCCCGCACCCGCACCCGAACGCGCGGAACGCGCCCTGGTGGGGGCCCGGCCGTTCTCCCAGGATCGGGGGGAGGGCCTGATGACGGCGGCGCGGACGGGTGCCGGCCGGATCGAGCGCCTCTGGTGCAGCTCGGTCAGGCAGTAGCGGGTCGGCCACGGCCACCTGGACGGCGCCGTGAGCGGACCACCACGCTCGATCTGCGCAACGCCATCCCGCTCGGCCTGTCGCCGACCGTCGACGAGGAGCACGCGCTCTTACAGGCGCTGGGGCTGCCCCTGCCGCGCACCTTCGGCGAGGGCGCCGTCGGGGAGATCATCGACAAGGCCCCGCACGCCGGGGACCCCTACGGGAGGCGAGGCACCCGCCGTGGATGCCATGCGCACACACGTGGACACCTTCTTGTCCGCCCTGCAGGACATCGCCGCCGGCCGGCGGCGGTTGCCCACCAGCCGCCCCCCCCGGTTCACCGCCGAACGGCAGGTGGCCGCGGCCGAGGCCACCGGGCACCTGCTGCGCGGCCACTTCGCCGACGTCAGGGCGGTACGGACCGCGTGCGGCGGCTGCCGCTCGGGGAGGAGCTGTGAGGGCCGTCCCACGGCGCGTGCGGGTCGGTTCGCCCGCCCGGGGCGTCCCACGCCACCGATGGCGGCGGCACACTGCGCCACCCGCGTGATTCCGCCCGCCCGGACGTGGCCCCGGCGTGTGGCGGGGTAGTGCTGCTGACCACAACGACGGGACAGGAGACACACCCATGCGCCGCGCAGGATTCGTGGTCGCCGCGGCGACCACCCTCATGCTGGGAGCGGGCGGACCGGGCTGGACGAGCCCCACCGCCGCCGCGACCGGCACCTCGACGCCGGACCCGGCGCCGCGAGCCACCTCGACCTCGACCGCCGTCGTCTCCTCCAGCTGGGGGGACCGCGTCCGGATCGAGATGTCCTGGACCGAGCGGCACACCATCGGGGGCGCGACGCTCACCGTCTCCGACCGCACCTGCGACGACCGGCCCGTCCGCGTCACCCTGACCGTCGCCACCGGCGACGGCGGCACGGCCTCGCTGGGCGACCGCCACAACACCGGCGGTTGCGGCACCGACGCCCACTTCCGCGACATCAACGCCGTCCACCCGGACGGAGTCCGCCGGCTGACCATGGCCATCTGCCGGCAGGTACCGGGCGAGGCCGACCACTGCGAGACCCGGTACACCGCCGTGTCCGGCGCCAACCGGCCCTGAGCGGGAACGGAACCGGGATACCCGACAGAGGGTGTCGGGTATCCGGGGTTTCCTGAACGTCATGGCACACACATGGGCGGACTTCCAGGCGGCGGAGCCGGACTTCGCCGAGACCGTGCGGCAGCGTTTCGCGGCCTACCCGCACCACGTCCTGGGCACCCTGCGCGGTGACGGCTCACCGAGGCTGAGCGGCCTGGAGGTGGACTTCCGGTCCGGGGAGCTGTGGCTGGGCATGATGCCCCGCTCCCGCAAGGCCCTGGACCTGCGGCGCGACCCGCGGTTCGCGCTGCACACCAACCCGGGGGGCGGTACGGACATGGGCGGCGGTGACGTACGGGTCGACGGGCGGGCCGTGGAGGTGACCGACCCGACGGACCTCGCCCGGTACGCCCGCGAGGCCGATCCGCCCCAGCCGTTCCACCTCTTCCGGGCCGAGCTCACCGGGGTCGTGCGCGTCCGTGTCGAGGACGACCGCCTCGTCGTGCAGGTCTGGCACCCGGGCCGGCCGCTGCGCACCGCGCGGCGCGGGAACGACTGAGGCCCGCCCGGCCGCGGCACACCGGCGGCCGGCCGGACGTTCCACCAGCGGCGGAGGCCGGCCGGAGGGTCAACGCGGGGCCGTGGCCGGGAGTATGGCGTACGCCACAGCGGCGTCCCGCGAGCCCGTGCTACGATTTTTCCCGTTGCAGTTTTGGTACCCATGAACTTTATGTGCGCCTGACGGGAATGCTCCGCAGGCGCTTTTATTGTTTTTACCGGTCATCTCCGGATGGGGCCTACGACCATCAAGGAGATACACATGGCTACTGGAACCGTGAAGTGGTTCAACTCGGAAAAGGGCTTCGGCTTCATCGAGCAGGACGGCGGCGGCGCCGACGTCTTCGCCCACTACTCCAACATCGCCACCTCGGGCTTCCGTGAGCTCCAGGAGGGCCAGAAGGTTTCCTTCGACGTCACGCAGGGCCAGAAGGGCCCGCAGGCGGAGAACATCGTCCCGGCCTGATCACCGGACGCGAACCTCGCAGCCGGGACCCGCACCTCGCAGGTGCGGGTCCCGGCTTGTGCTGTCCTCAGGCCCAGGAAGGCAACCGCATGACCCGACCCGAACGCCCCACCCGCAAGCGCGCCGCGCAGCCGGGCGGCCCCGCCCGCAACTCCGGACGTCGCGGCGCCACCGCGTCCCCGACGTCCCCGCCGCCCCCGCGCGAGTTCACCCTGCCGGAGACCGGCACCCCCGCGCTCCCCGCGGTCGCGGCCTTCGGCGAGCTGGACATGCCCGCCGCCCTGCTCAAGACGCTCACCGCCCAGGGCGTCACCGAGCCGTTCCCCATCCAGGCCGCCACGCTGCCGAACTCCCTCGCCGGCCGGGACATCCTCGGCCGCGGGCGCACCGGCTCCGGCAAGACCCTCGCCTTCGGCCTCGCCCTGCTCGCCCGCACCGCGGGCCGCCGCGCCGAGCCGACGGCCCCCCTCGCGATGGTCCTGGTGCCCACCCGCGAGCTGGCCCAGCAGGTGACGGACGCCCTCACCCCGTACGCCACCTCCGTGCAGCTGCGGATGGCCACCGTCGTCGGCGGCATGTCGATCACCAAGCAGGCGGGTGCGCTGCGGCGCGGCGCCGAGGTCCTGGTGGCCACCCCCGGCCGTCTGAAGGACCTCATCGAGCGCGGCGACTGCCGGCTCGACCAGGTCGCGGTGACCGTGCTGGACGAGGCCGACCAGATGGCCGACATGGGCTTCCTGCCGCAGGTCACGGCGCTGCTGAAGCAGGTCGAGCCGGACGGTCAGCGGATGCTGTTCTCCGCGACGCTCGACAAGAACATCGACCGGCTGGTGCGGATGTTCCTCACCGACCCGGTCGTGCACTCGGTCGACCCGTCGGCGGGCGCGGTCTCCACCATGGAGCACCACCTGCTGTACGTGGCCGACGAGACCGACAAGAAGGCCGTCACCGCGCGCATCGCGGCCCGCGACGGCCGGGTCATCATGTTCCTGGACACCAAGCGCTCGGTGGACCGGCTGGTCAAGCGGCTGCTGTCGAGCGGCGTACGGGCGGCGGGACTGCACGGCGGCCGTTCGCAGCCGCAGCGCAACCGCACCCTGGAGCAGTTCAAGACCGGCCAGGTCACCGCGCTGGTGGCGACCAATGTGGCGGCCCGAGGCATCCACGTAGACGACCTGGACCTGGTCGTCAACGTCGACCCGCCCACCGACCACAAGGACTACCTGCACCGTGGTGGGCGCACCGCCCGCGCGGGTGAGTCCGGCAGTGTCGTCACCCTGGTCCTGCCGGAGCAGAAGCACGACATGAGCCGGCTGATGTCCCACGCGGGCATCACCCCGCGCTCGGCCCGCGTCAAGTCGACGGACGAGGAGCTGGCCCGGGTCACCGGCGCCCGTGAGCCGTCCGGCGTGCCGGTGACCGTCGAGGTCCCGCAGCCGGCCGTCCAGGCCCCCAAGTCCGGCGGCACCGCGCGCCGCCGTCCCCGCCGCGGCGGCGGCGGGCCGGGCACGGGCACCGGGACGGGGAGCGCGGCCGGCGGCGGCGCGGGCTCCGCGGGCCGCACCCGCGGTGAGCGTACCGAGCGGGCCGGCGCACCTCGCGCCGGCGCCCGCGCGGGCCGTGCCGCCACCGGCTCCGGTGAGCGCTCCGGTCGCGGTGGCAGCGGCCGTTCCGGGCGCGGAGCCCAGGGCGGTGGCGGTCGCCGCACCGCCGCGTGACCTGACGCGATACCGCCCAGGCACGGGCGGCCGGGCCCGGAGCACCGCCACGCGCGGGGCTCCGGGCCCGCTGTCGTTCCGGGCGTGTCCGGTCCGGTGCCCGTGGGTCCGGTGCGCCCGGGCCGGAGCCGGGGCCGGGCCGACCGGGGAGCCCCGGCGGTCCGTCACGGACCACCCCCACCCGTGGTGGCGGGCGGCGGGGACACGCGCCCGCGTGCCCCCGGACCGGCCGACGGCCGCCACTCCATGTCCCGTGCGGGGCCCCACCGGTCTCATCCCCGTTGTCGCGGCCGTCCAACTCGCCTCGCGGGAAGGGTGGTTGACGGCCTCGCCCCCTGGTCGGTCCGGCGGCCGTGACGACCGGCGGGCGGGCGGCGCGGGCGCGCTTCACCGGCCGGGGCTCCCGGGGCCCGGTGGGAGGGGCCGGGCGGGGGCGCGTCACGCCGTCGGCGCGGGCCCCGGCGTCCTGCGTCGCGCCGGGCGTGCCGGCCGCCCCGCCGACGGGTCCGCGGGCCCGTCGCGCCACGGCCTCACGCCGCACCCGGGCGCCGAGGCCCCGGCCGGAATGACGCACGCGCCCCGCCCGCCGGGAACACACCTCACCCGGAAAGGAGAAATCAGGCATTTTGTGGTCACGTCACTGCGGCTGCGCGTAATTCGGTCGTTTCTCGCCCCGGGATATTGCGCGGAACAGGTTCAGACCTGTGAAAGGGTGAAAGGGCGCCCGGCCGGGCCGGGTAATTCCGGCCGGCCGGGCAGCTGCGCACACCGGGCTAATCCGAGGAAGACAGGCTGTTGGCCAGCGTTCCGGGCGGGAAGTTGATCTCGCTGGTCTCCAGCAGCCGGCGGACCGAGGGGAACTCATAGGTGCGGTATCCGGTCACCACGGTGTTGTTCTGCCGGAGCGAGGCCAGCCCCGCCTCGACGGATCCGATGCTGAGGGAGAGCGCGTCGGCGAGGTCGGCCTGGGAAGGGCCCTCGACCATGAAGTCGTACTTCTTGCCAGGGACCGCGCAGTGCATCAGCAGGTGGGCCAGCAGCCCGCAGAGGCGCTGCTCCGGCCGGAGCGCGTGCCGGTTGTAGATGCGTTCGGCGGCTTCCATGCGGTTGGTGACGGAGCTGCCCAGCGCCTTGAGCAGGGGGGTGCTGGCATCGGCCAGCAGGCGCATCCGGTCCAGCGGGACGGCGAGCGTCCAGGTGTTGTTGTTGAGGCAGGTCGCCGTCGGGGCGGGGGCACGCTCGTCGAATATCTCGGCGTCGCCCAGGACGGCCCCCGCGCCCATGAGGCGGAGCGTGGCGGAGTTGCCGAACGGGGTGCGCTCGGCGACGCATCCCCTGAGCACGATGTGCACCATCGAGCCGACCCCGACGCCTCGTAAGACGTGCTTGCGGCTGTAGGTGCGGGAACTCGCCATCGACTCGCGGAGGACGGCCTGGATGTCCTTGGGCAGCTTGCGCAGGAAGGGGTTGCGGTCCAGCACCGTGACGGGCCGGCCGTACGTCTCGCGGTCGAGCCGGCCGGTGACGGCGTCGACCGTGTAGAACGACGAGCCGATCTGTATGGGCTCGTCGGGCTTCCAGAAGCCCATCACTTCACCCCCGGTCCGGCCTGCCCGTCGGCGGGCGCCGCCGGGGCGGTGGGCCGGGGCTGCGGCTGCGGCTGGAGGGAGTCGAAGACCCGGGGGAGTACGGCCACCATGGCGGTGATGGCGACGAGGACCGCGACGATACGGGCGGGGGCGGAGGCGAGCGCCTTGATCGCGAAGGCGACGGTGGCTGCCATGATCGCGACAATGAGCACCGCGGCCGCCAGGAACGCTGACATTTTCTCTATCACTCCGGACGTGAAATGAACTCGACTGAACGTGGCCGGTCTAGCTTTCGAAAGATCACGTGCCGGATTGGTGGTCCGGATGGCAATACATGTCTTCCGTTAACCAAAGACGATAACCCACGCCTCGGACAGCCCGGAGCCTGCTATGTCGACATGGAGCTCAAGCCGGGGCTCCCGCTCTCAATTCCCGAGAATTCAGGGGTTCGAGAGTTACCATCGGGTAATACCTGCTTTTTGGGGAGTGGGCTCCGTGCGGCCGCCGTTACATTCGTTGGGCTGACGTTGAACCCTGGCCGGTCTAGCGCCAGCGGTCGGGCCGGGGATCCCCAGGGGTGGTGCCCTGGGGGCCCGCCCGACGCCATCAGGGCCGGACGGAAGCGTCACTCACCAGGGTTATGGTGTCACACGCCGTGGTGGTGCACATGACAGCGCTGGAGGTGTCGCGGCACTCTCCCCATTTATGGGGCCATTCACTCGACGCCGCGCCGGAGTAACACCCGTGGGGCCAGTGGCCCGTTACGCCCGGAGGCTCCCGGCGGGCCGGTGACCCGGAGAGAGAGTTACGTCACACAGAGCGACTCCCTGCCCTGAGCCCGTCCGGACGGTCGTCATCCGACGGCTCCGGCGCCACCGGCCGCACCCGGCCCCCTGCCGCCGCCATCGCCGCCGCCAGGCGCCCGCCGGTCCGCCGCCGGGTCCGGCCCGGCCAGTACGTCCGCCGCCAGGGCGCGGCGCAGCGGGTCGCCGTCCGCACGCCACTCGGCCGCCGCGCGCAGCGTCTCCCGGTCGCCGCGCGCCCGCAGCGCCCGCACCGACTCGGTCCAGGTGTCGTGCGCCGGGTCGCCGCAGCCCAGGGCGCGCCCGGCCAGCTCCTCCGGCGGGGTCCGTACGCCCAACTCGGCCTCCAGGAGCGTCACGATCGCCGGGTGCCCCGTCTGGCGCTCCGCTCCCGCCGAGGGCACCCCGTCCCGCAGCAGCTCCACCACCACGGTGACCCCGCCGTCCTCCGCGACCCGCCGGGTGACCGTCTCGCAGTCGTCGCCGTACGCCTCGGCGAGTGAGTCCCGCAGCGCCCCCGCCACGTCCGCGTCCATCCACCGCCGTGCCTCGCGCAGCGCCTCCTTGCGGCCGGGCGCCCGGTGCGCCAGCAGGGCGCGCACCACCGAGGGGGAGCCCCGCCGGGCGGCGGCGACCAGCGGCAGCCCGCCGTCGGCGCCCGGCCGGCCGGGATCCGCGCCGTACTCCAGCAGCGCCCGCACCGTGCCGGTGTGCCCCTGCCCGACCGCCCAGGCCAGCGCGGTGAACCCGAACTCCTCCTCCTGGTCGGGGTCGGCCCCGGCGGCCAGCAGCGCCCGTACCGCGTCGGTACGGCCGGCGCTGGCCGCCCCGCACAGCGGCAGTTCCGCCCCGTGTCCCGGGTCCGCGCCCCAGGCGAGCAGCAGCCGCACGACGCCCGCGTGGCCGTTGACCGCCGCCTCGTGGAGCGCGCTCGACCCCGACGCGTCCTCCGCTCCGGCCGGAGCTCCCGCGCGCAACAGCCGTACGACCGCGTCCTCGTCCCCGCGGTACACGGCGCCGAACAACTTCTCCCCCAGGTCCTCCGTCATGGGCCCGACCCTCACCCGCGCCGGCCCGGGAACGCAACGTCGTTTCCCGGGCCCGCCCGCGGCGCCCCGGGTCGGGGGCGCCGCGGGCGGGCCCTAGGTGTCGCACTCCAGCACCGTCCGGCACAGCCCGCACCGCGCCCGTACCCGCCCCCGTACCGGCAGCCGGATGCGCTGGTGGCAGGTGGGGCACGGGAAGGAGACGCGCAGTCCGTCCGTCCCGCCCCGGCCGCCGCCCTCGAAGGCGTACGGGAGGCCGGGGGCGCCGGCGGCCGGCTCCGTGTGGTCCATGGCGTACCGCCGGTCCCTGGCGTACCGGTGCCGGCCCGCCCAGCCCGCCGCGGTCAGCGGCGGCAGCCGGGTGTCGCGCAGGGCCCGCGCCCGGCCCTCGGTGTACGCGGTGTACCCCTGGGGGCTCGTGAACCACGGCGCGGGGTCCTCGTCGAACACCAGCGCCCGCTTGGCCAGCACGTACCCGAACTCCTCCGGGGTGAGGTAGCCGAGCTTCTGGCTGGACACCTCGTCCTCGCGGTACGCGTCCAGCAGCAGCCATCCGGCGCCCAGGTACGCCGTCGCCGTGTCGGTGAGGATCTCGTTGTCACGCGTTCCGGGGAAGTTCAGATCCAGCCGGTGCAGCAGGACGTGGGTGATCTCATGGGCCAGTGCCGCCCCGATGTCCCGGCGGTGTGTCCGGAACCTGTCGTTCAGCTCGATGAAGTACTCCGGCCCCGCCGCCAGTTCGACACTCGCCGCGTGCTCCATCCCGCGGAAGCCCACCACCATCCGCGCGTCCGGCAACCGTAGCTGCCGCACCAGCGCCCGGGCCACCCGCTGCGCTCCCAGATGCAGGTCGTCACCGTCGGCGAAACCCACATCACCTGGGGAGACGCTGACTCCGTAGGCATACAGGCCGTCCCGCGAGATCCGCCGGTACAGCGCCGTGATCGCCGTCCGCACGGTGTCGAGGTGCGGATAGCCGTGTACGACCCCGCTGTCGTTCGCCACGTCCCGTACCCCCATGCACGACGCCGGTCCGACCTCCAGCGTACGGGCCCGGCGAGGGCCGCGCAGTGGCCGAAAAGACCCTCTTGTGACACGCGCGAGCGGCTCCGGATAATCCCGACCACGCCTTGATGAGCCCATGTCACCGTACTGCCTGGGGGCGAGGGTCTCGTCGTGCGCGCAAGGCCAACCCCCCACGGAAGGCAGAGAATTGAACAAGCTTCTTCGCGCGTTCCAGAGATGCGCCGCGGTCGCCGCGGTCGCCCTGGCCGCCATCAGCCTCCAGCCCCTCTCCGCGAACGCGGCTCCCCGGCCCGTCGTCGGCGGCACCCAGGCCGCCCAGGGCGAGTTCCCCTGGATGGTCCGGCTGTCCATGGGCTGTGGCGGCTCGCTCTACACGCCGCAGATCGTGCTCACCGCCGCCCACTGCGTCAGCGGCTCCGGAAACAACACCAGCATCACCGCCACCGCCGGTGTCACCGACCTCCAGAGCCCCACCGCCATCAAGGTCAGGTCCACCAAGGTCCTCCAGGCCCCCGGCTACAACGGCAAGGGCAAGGACTGGGCACTGATCAAGCTGGCCCAGCCGATCAACCTGCCCACCCTGAAGATCGCCACCACCACCGCCTACAACAACGGCACGTTCACCGTGGCCGGCTGGGGCGCCACCTACGAGGGCGGCGGCCAGCAGCGCTACCTCCGCAAGGCACAGGTGCCGTTCGTCTCCGACACCACCTGCAAGGCCTCCTACGGCAACGACCTCGTCCCGAGCGAGGAGATCTGCGCCGGCTACACCCAGGGCGGCGTCGACACCTGCCAGGGCGACTCCGGCGGCCCGATGTTCCGCAAGGACAACGCCGGGGCGTGGATACAGGTCGGCATCGTCAGCTGGGGCCAGGGCTGCGCACGGCCCGACTACCCCGGCGTGTACACCGAGGTGTCCACCTTCGCCTCCGCCATCCAGTCCGCGGCGGCCGGTCTGTAGCAGTACCCGCTGTACCCGCTGACAACGGGGGAGGGGCGGACCGCCGGCGGTCCGCCCCTCCGCGCACGGCGCCTCACGGCAGCCGCAGCGGTCGGCCGGCGGACGGTCCTCGTCGTCACCGACCGGAGGAACGGCCGCGGTCCCGCCCTCCGTCCGCCACCGGCCGCGTCCGGAATCGCCCTCTGGCGACCGACCGGCCCATGGACCAGGATCGGCGCTGTCCGGACGCGGGGAACGGTCCGCCGGCGGTCCGGCCGGGAGGGACGAGCGATGTACCACACCTGGATGCGCTACTTCACACCGAGCCCGCGGCACCTGGGACTCGGCCTGGTCTGCCTCGGCGTCGGCCTCCAGCACGGCGCCCTGCCCACCGTCGGCCCGCGCACCCTCGACCACCACGTGGCGGTCGTCGTCACCGCGGGCGGCGGCTGGTACCGGGCCCCCGACGGGCGGCGCACGGCGGTCACGGCGCCCGCGCTGATCTGGCTCCTCCCCGGCGTCCCGCACCACTACGCCCCGGACCCGGCCACCGGCTGGGACGAGGCGTTCGTCGACTTCACCGGCCCGGCCACCGCCGCCTACACCGAGCTCGGCTACATCGAACCCGACCGGCCCGTCGTCCCGCTGGCCGACACCACCCGCGCCCGCGCCGCCGTCGGCCGCATCACCCGGGCGGCCCGGCACGGCAACCCGCTCCTCGAGGTGGAGACCGCCGCCGCCGTCCACGAACTGCTCGTCGCCCTGCGCAGCGCCCGCGCCGACACCGACGCCGACCCCGTCCTGGCCCGCCTGGCCCGTGACGCCTGCCGGCCGCTGACCGTGGCCGAGCACGCCGCCCGGCACGGCATGACCCCCGCCGAGTTGCGCACCGCCGTCCGGCGCGGCGCCGGGTGCAGCCCCAGGGACTACCTGCTCGGCGTCCGGCTCGGCCGCGCCAAGGAGCTCCTGACCGCCACCGACCTGCCCGTCGCGGCCGTCGCCCGCCGCGTCGGATACGACGACCCGGCGTACTTCTCCCGGCTGTTCACTCGGCGGGTCGGTACCGCGCCGGTCCGCTTCCGCGAACAGCAAAGCCGCAGTGTCCCCGGCGGCTGGAGCACCCGTGTCCCGGATGCCGAACACCCGCCGACGATCACCCGGGATGCCGTCTAAGCTGCCAGGTCATGAGCACCAGCGACATCGACGAGTCCGTCCGCGCCGAGCTGAACCGGCTGCGCGAGAGCATCGACAACATCGACGCGGCGGTCGTCCACATGCTGGCCGAGCGTTTCAAATGCACCCAGCAGGTCGGCCTCCTCAAGGCCCGCCACCACCTCCCCCCGGCCGACCCGGACCGCGAGGCCCGCCAGATCACCCGGCTGCGCCAGCTCGCGGAGGACGCGAAGCTGGACCCGGCGTTCGCCGAGAAGCTGCTGAACTTCATCATCGCGGAGGTCATCCGCCACCACGAGACGATCGCCGGCAACCCCGCCGGCCACACCCCTTCCTGACCCGCGCCCGGCGCCCGGCCCGCCCCGTCCGCCGCCCGGCGCGCGGGTCCGGTCCCGGCCGGACCCGCGCCCGGCGCCCGCTCAGCCGGCAGCGGAACTCCCGTGCCCCGCCGCCGCCCCATCGGGCAGCATGTCCCCATGCCCGCACTGACGCGCGACGAAGCGCAGACCCGAGCCCAGCTCCTCGACGTCCACCGGTACACCGTCGACCTCGACCTGACCACCGGCGACGACGACACGTTCGACTCCACCACCCTCATCCGGTTCACCGCCCGCTCCGCCGGGGACACCTTCGTCGAGCTCAAGCCCGCGACCCTGCGCTCCGTCACCCTCGACGGCCGGCCCGTCGACCCCGAGACGCTCGCCGGCAACCGGCTGCCCCTCACCCTCACCCCGGGCGAGCACGAGCTGCGGGTCGACGCCGCCATGCGCTACTCCCGCACCGGCGAGGGCATGCACCGCTTCACCGACCCCGCCGACGGCGAGGTGTACGTCTACACCCAGATGTTCCTCGACGACGTACAGCGCGTCTTCGCCGCCTTCGACCAGCCCGACCTCAAGGCCGTCTTCGAGGTGGGCGTCACCGCGCCGGACGACTGGACCGTCCTCGCCAACGGCGTCACCACCCCCCACGGCGACGGGCGCTGGCAGGCGACCCCCACCCCGCCGATCTCCACCTACCTGGTCGCCGTCGCCGCCGGCCCCTGGCACTCGGTGCGCACCGAGCACGCCGGGCTGCCCTTCGGCATCCACTGCCGCCGCTCCCTCGCCCCCCACCTGGACACCGACGCCGAGGAGATCCTCGACGTCACCCGGCAGTGCTTCGACCGGTACCACGAGAAGTTCGACGAGCCGTACCCCTTCGACTCCTACGACCAGGCGTTCGTCCCGGAGTTCAACGCCGGCGCCATGGAGAACCCGGGCCTGGTCACCTTCCGGGACGAGTTCGTCTACCGCTCCGCCGTCACCGTCACCGAGCGGCAGACCCGCGCCATGGTCATCGCCCACGAGATGGCCCACATGTGGTTCGGCGACCTCGTCACCCTGCGGTGGTGGGACGACATCTGGCTGAACGAGTCGTTCGCCGAGTACATGGGCTACCAGACGGTCAACGAGGCCACCACCCGGTTCCCCGACACCTGGGTGGACTTCTCCGTCGCCCGCAAGGCCTGGGGGTACGACGCCGACCAGCGGCCCTCCACCCATCCGGTCGCCCCCGACCCCGACGCCGTGCCCGACACCGACTCGGCCCTGCTCAACTTCGACGGCATCTCCTACGCCAAGGGCGCCTCCGCGCTGCGGCAACTGGTCGCCTGGATGGGGGAGAAGGACTTCCTCGCCGGCATCAACACCCACTTCGCCCGGCACCGGTTCGCCAACGCCACCCTCGCCGACTTCATCGACAACCTCGCCTCCGCCACCGACCGGGACGTGCACGGCTGGGCCGAGGCGTGGCTGCGGACCACCGGTGTCGACGCCCTCACCCCCGCGTACGACCCCGCCGACGGCACCCTCACCGTCAACCACGCCGGCAGCCGCCCGCACCGCATCGCCGTCGGCGTCTACGACCACGACCTCGCCGACGACCAGCGCCTCGTGCCGCGCACCCGCCTCGACATCGACGTACCGCAGAGCGAGCCCGCCAAGGTCCCCGGCATCCGGCCCGCCCTCCTCGTCCTCAACGACGGCGACCTCAGCTACGCGAAGGTCCGCCTGGACGAGCACTCCTGGGCCACCGCCCTGCGCGCCCTGTCCGGCATCCCCGACCCGGTCACCCGCGCCGTCGTCTGGAACGCCGCCCGCGACATGGTCCGCGACGGCGAACTCGCCCCCGCCGCCTACCTGGACGCCGCCCGCGCCCACCTGCCGCACGAGAGGGACCTCGCCATCGTGCAGGGCGTCCTCGACTTCGCGGCCACCCAGGTCACCGACCTGTACCTCGCCCCGAAGGACCGCCCCGCCGCGCTCGCCCTGCTCACCGACCTCACCCGCGACCTCATCCGCCGCACCGAGGACGGCAACGACCCGGGGCTGCGGCTGACCGCCGTGCGCCACTTCATCGACGCCGCCGACCGGCCCGGTGCCCTCCAGGGCTGGCTCCACGAGGGCGCCGTCCCCGGCGGGCCCGACCTCGACCCGGCGCTGCGCTGGCGCATCCTCGCGCGGCTGGCCGTCCTCGGCGCCACCGACGAGGGGGGCATCGCCGCCGAACTGGACCGCGACCCCAGCGCCACCGGCCAGGAGGGCGCCGCCCGCTGCCGGGCCGCCCTGCCCACCGAGCGGGCCAAGGAAGCCGCCTGGCAGGCGATGTTCCACACCGACAGCCTGTCCAACTACCTGTTCACCGCCACCGCGCAGGGCTTCTGGCAGCCCGAACAGACCGAGCTGGTACGCGACTACGTGCCCCGCTTCTACCCCGACGCCACCGCCCTCGCCGCCCGCCGGGGCCCCGCCATCGCCACCGCCGCCGGCCGCTACGCCTTCCCGTCGTACGCGGTCGACGCCGAGGCGCTGCGCCTGGGCGAGGAGCGCCTGACCGACGACGGCCTGACGCCCGCCCTGCGCCGCCAGCTCGTCGACCGCCTGGACGACCTCCGGCGCGCCCTGCGCGTCCGTACCGCCTGACCCGGCGGGCCCCGGCGCCGACCGCCGGGGCCCGGTCCGGCCCCCGCGCCGGTCCGGGCCCCGCCCGCGGCGGGCCACCCGCCCCGCCCCGGCGCACCGCCCGGCCCCCGCCCAGCGGGACACATACCAGGCGCCGCACGCCCGGCTCCGCCGGTCGGTACCGCCGTCCCCCTTTCGGGTTGCGATGGGCCCGCACCCCGGCCACGCCCGGCGTGGCCGCGCCACGCTGGCAGCATGAGCACCCCGCCCCTCGCCGGAGGGCCCGCAGGCCCCCGTGCCCTGCGCCCCCTCCTCGGCACCGTGCTCGACGCCCTGCACGACGGTGCCGTCGCCCGTGGCGGCCCCCTCCCGGCCGGAGGGCCGGAAGCCGTCGCCGACCAGGTGCGGGACGCCGTCGGAGCCGTACTGCCCGACAGCGGAACCGGTGCCGAGGAAGCCCTGCGTACGCTGACCCGCACCCTCGCCCTGGGCGCCGCCGACCCCGCGCATCCCCGCTGCGCCGCCCACCTGCACACCCCGCCCCTGGCCGTGGCGGTCGCCGCCGACCTCGCCGCCTCCGCCCTCAACCCCTCCCTCGACTCCTGGGACCAGGCACCCGCCGCGGCCACCCTCGAAGCACTCGTCACCGAGGCCCTGGCCGCCGAGGTCCACCCCCGCGGGCCCGCCCCCGACGCCCTGGTGACCACCGGCGGCACCGAGTCCAACCAGCTCGCCCTGCTCCTCGCCCGTGAACGCCTCGGACCCACCGTCCAGACCGTCTGCGGCGCCAACGCCCACCACTCGCTGCGCCGCGCCGCCTGGCTCCTGGGCCTGCCCGAACCCGTCACCGTCCCCGCCCCCGCCGGCACCCTGGATCTCACCGCCCTGCACGCCGTCCTCACCGACCTGCGCGGCCCCCTCCTCGTCGCCGCCACCGCCGGCACCACCGACACCGGCCGGATCGACCCCCTCCCCGAGATCGCCGACCTGTGCGACGCCCATGGCGCCGAACTCCACGTCGACGCCGCCTACGGCGGGCCCCTGCTGTTCAGCCCCGCCCGCCGCCACCTCCTCACCGGCCTCGACCGCGCCCGTACCGTCGCCCTGGACCTGCACAAACTGGGCTGGCAGCCGGTCGCCGCCGGACTCCTCGCCGTACCGGACCGGGCTCTGCTCGCACCCCTCGGGCACACCGCCGACTACCTCAACGCCTACGACGACACCGATGCCGGACTGCCCGACCTGCTGGGCCGCTCCCCGCGCACCAGCCGCCGCCCCGACATCCTGAAGATCGCCGTCACCCTGCGCGCCCTCGGCCGAACCGGACTCGCCGCCCTCACCGACCAGGTCTGCGCCACCGCCGAACACCTCGCCGACCTCATCGACAAATCACCCGGACTCGACCTCTACGAGCGCCCGACCCTCACCACGGTGCTCTTCCGCCCCACAGACGCCTCCGACCAGGCCGTCGCCGCCCTCCGCCGGACCCTGCTCACCCAAGGACGCGCCGTCCTCGGCCGCGCGACCGCCGACGGCCGGCTCTGGCTCAAGGCCACCCTCCTCAACCCCCACACCACCCCCGACGACCTCGCGGACATCCTCCAACTCGTGGAAGGCGGCACCTCCCGATGACCGGCACACCCCCCCAGCAGCCCCAGGACCTCGTGGGCATCGGCATCGGACCGTTCAACCTCTCCCTCGCCGCCCTCGCCCACGGCGTGCCCGGCGGTCTGGCCACCGCCTTCTACGAGCAGCGCCCCGCCTTCCACTGGCACCCCGGCCTGCTCATCGAAGGCGCCACCCTGCAAGTGCCGTTCCTGGCCGACCTGGTGACCCTCGCCGACCCCACCAGCCCGTGGACCTTCCTCAACTACCTGCGCGCCCGGGAACGGCTCTACCCCTTCTACTTCTCCGAGACCTTCCACATCCAGCGTGCCGAGTACGACGCCTACTGCCGCTGGGTGAGCGGCCAGGTCCCCGGACTCCACTTCGGCCACCAGGTCGACGCCGTCCGCTGGAACCCCGAACGCGACCTCTTCGAGATCGACTACACCCAGCTCGGCACCGGCGGCGAAGCCGAGGCCCTCGGCCGCACCCACGCCCGCCACGTCGTCCTGGGGGTCGGCACCGAGCCGTACGTCCCCGACCCGCTCAGACCACTCGCCGAGGCCCCCGCGGTCCCCGTCCTCCACTCCGCCGACTATCTCGCCCACCGCGACCGGCTCATCGCCGCCGACCACGTCACCGTCATCGGTTCCGGCCAGTCGGGCGCCGAGGTCTTCCTCGACCTGCTGCGCGCCCGCCCCGCCGGCCGTGAGGGGCTGCACTGGCTGGCCCGTACCGAGGCGTTCACCCCCATGGAGTACTCCAAGCTCGGCCTGGAACACTTCACCCCGGACTACACCCGGTACTTCCACGCCCTGCCCGAATCCGTACGCGGTGACCTCGTCACCCGCCAGTGGCAGCTCCACAAGGGCATCGACACCGGCACCATCGCCGCCATCCACGACGAGCTCTACCGCCGCAGCCTGCACGGCGGCTGGCCCGACGCCGTCCTCACCCCCGGCGTCCACGTCCGTACCGCCGGCCGCGTCGGCACCACCAAGGTCGAGCTGCACCTCGAACACATCCAGCAGGGCACCCGGGACCGGATCACCACCGACGCCGTCGTCCTCGCCACCGGCTACCGCGAACGCCCCGTCGACCGGCTCCTGGCCGGCCTCGACCCCTACATGCGCCGTGACGCCGCCGACCGGCCCCGCGTCGACGACCAGTACCGGCTCGCCCTCGACCCCTGTGTCACCGGGTCCGTCCACGTCCAGAACGCCGAGACCCACACCCATGGCGTCGGCACTCCCGACCTCGGCCTCGCCGCGTGGCGCAGCGCCACCATCCTCAACTCCCTGACCGGCAAGCAGCCCTACCCGCTCCCGCGCCGCACCGCGTTCACCACCTTCGGCCTGCGGCCCCACCCGGCGCCCCGCCTGCCCGCCCAGAGCACCGCCACCCGGCTCACCCCGCTGGCCACCAACGGCTGAGACGTACGACGGCGGCGACCACCGGAGGCGGCCGCCGCCGTCGAACCCGGACGGACCGGGGTCAGAACACCGGCACGCCCTCCCGGGTCAGCCGCCAGTCCACCGACGCGAACCGGGCCGGGTCGACCGTGCCCGTCGCCTTCACCCACTGGATGATGGTGTTGCGGATCTCCTCCGAGTTGGCCCACACCTGCCGGGCCCCCGCGATGTGCGGGAACGCCCCGCCACCGCTCGCCCGGTAGTTGTTGACCGCCAGCACGAACCGCGCCGCCGGGTCCAGCGGCCGGCCCTCGAAGGACAGGTTCACTATCCGCGACCCGGCCGGCCTCGCGATGTCGATCTCGTACGTCAGACCCGACACCACGTCGTAGTTGTAGTCCGGCGTCCCCCCGGCGTTCGTCAGCTTCGCCGTGTCCACCGGCGCACCCGCCGGAGTCCGCGCGTAGTACCGCGCCGAGAACTCCAGGTACTCCCTGATCTGGGCACCGGTCAGCACCCGGGCCTCCAGGGTGTTCTCGAACGGGTACAGCCCCGCGGCGTCCCTGATCGTCACCTGGCCGGCCGGGATCCGTGCCGTGCGCGAGAAGCACGACGCCTGCGACAGCACCGGCAGCGACGCGTACTCACCGCCCGCCAGCGCCGCCCGCACCGTCTCGGTCTGCACGTGGTTGATCAGGTCGATGACCGGCTCGTCCCGCCACGGCGCCTCGGCCGTCGACATCGCGGCCGTACAGGTACCGATGACCTGGTTCACGTACGCCACGACCTCCCGGTGCTCATCGCCCAGCAGCCGGGTGATCCTCGGGTCCTCCTCCACCGTGTTGGAGTTCAGGACCGTGGCCCCCACCCGCTCCACCGTCCAGCGGCCCTTGCCCCACACCAGGTCGAAGTCGAACAGCGTCAGCCGCTGCCCCCACTTCAGCGGCTCCGACAGCACCACCTCCTCGCCGGTCTCCTTGTTGGTGACGCGGTACTCGGGGATCTCGGTGTGCGCGTGCCCCACCAGGATCGCGTCGATCCCCGGGACCTGCTCCGCCACCAGCGCCGCCGCGTTCTCGACGTACGGCAGCTGGTCCCCGTACGAGGACGTCCCGCTGGACCCGGAGTGCGCCGACACGATCACCACGTCGGCGCCCATCGAACGCAGCTTCGGCACCCACCGCGCGGCCTGCTCCTCCAGCCCCGGGAAGACCATCCGGCCGCTGACATTGGCCTTGTCCCAGATGGCGATGCCGGGATTGGTCAGCCCCAGGACCGCCACCCGCACATCGCGGCCGCACGGTGTGCGCAGCCGGTGCATGCTGTACGGGCGGAAGGCCGGGCGCAGTGTCCTGGCGTCCAGCGCGTTCGCGCCGAGCAGCGGGAAGTCGCACTGCTCCTCGAACTTCCGCAGCACCGGTATGCCGTAGTTGAACTCGTGGTTGCCCAGCGCGGCGGCGTCGTAGCCGATGGCGTTCATCGCCTGCGCCATCGGGTGCACCGGGCCGCTCGCGGCCGTGATCGGGTCGACCTTCGCGTAGTAGTACGAGAGCTGGGTGCCCTGGATGGTGTCACCCGCGTCGATCAGCAGCGTGTTGCGGCGGCCCTTCTCCGCGCGGACCCGCTCCACCAGCGTCGAGATCTTCGCCAGGCCGACATCGTTGTGCGCCTTGTCGTCGAACTCCTTGTCGGTGAAGTAGTCCCAGTTGAAGACGTTGCCGTGCAGGTCGGTGGTGCCCATGACGGTGAAGGAGTACCGCTTGCCACGCCCCGTCGGGGCCGCCGCGGGCTCCTGGGCGGCCAGCGCGGGCGCGGTTGCCCCGCCGGCGACGGCCACCCCGGCGCCGGCGGCGGCCGACCGTTCCAGGAACGTCCTACGGTTCAGCGGCATGTGATCTCCTTCGTTCAGTACCGTGCACAACGCGCGTAGATTCTGACCCGGAGACGACATCCTGCAATAGTCCTTCCAGATTGCGTTTCGATGACCACGCCGCCCGGCCACAACAGGGAGCCACGCCATGACCAGTGACCTGCCCTACGGAACCGCCGAAGCACCCCGCGTCGCCGTCCGCGGCGAGGCCCGACTCGAAGTCGACCCCGAGATCGCCCGCATCGGCATCACCGTCAGCGCCCGCGGCACCGACCGCCGCAGCGCACTGGACGACCTCACCCGCCGCAACACCACCGTCCTCGACCTCGTCAAGTCCTATGGACAGGCGGTCGAGAAGCTGGAGACCGGCGCCTTCTCCATCAGCCCCGAACTCACCCGCCACGGCCGCGCCGAACGGGTCCGCGCCTACCACGGGCGCGTCCACCTCACCGCGGAACTCACCGACTTCACCGCCCTCGGTGAACTCACCACCCGCCTCGCCGACCTGGAACTCACCCGCGTCGACGGACCCTGGTGGGCGCTGCGCCCCGACTCGCCCGCCCACGCCGAAGCCCGCCGCCGGGCCGTCACCGAAGCCGTCCAGCGCGCCCGCGAATACGCCCAGGCCCTCGGCACCGGGCTCGCCGCCCTCATCGAACTGGCCGACCTCGGGGCCGAGAACGCCACCCCCTACGGCGCGCTGCCCCCGGCCGCCGGCGGCGCCCGGATGGCCTTCGCCGCCGAAGCCGCCGACATCGCCCCCGCCCTGGACCTCGAACCCCAGCGCCAGACCGTCACCGCACAGGTCAACGCGCGGTTCACCATGCACCCGCCCCAGCTCTGACCGCTCCGCGGCCACCCCCTGGAGCGGCTCGTCGGAGCACGCCCGCGCACAATTCAACCCTTGTCAATTGGCTTTCACCCCCAGCTCGTTGAGTCGTCACCTCCGACCAACTCCCTACCCACCGGTAAGCCCTAGGCTCGAACCATGCGCCGAGCGAAGATCGTCTGCACCCTGGGCCCCGCCACCGACACGTACGACCAGATCAAAGCCCTGGTCACCGCCGGCATGGACATCGCCCGCCTCAACCTCAGCCACGGCACCTACGCCGAACACGAGGAGCGCTACCACCGCGTGCGCAAAGCCTCCGACGAAACCGGCCGAAGCGTCGGCGTCCTCGCCGACCTTCAAGGCCCGAAGATCCGTCTGGGACGCTTCCGCGAGGGACCGGTACTCCTTGAACGCGGCGACACCTTCACCATCACCACCGAACCCCACGTCCAGGGCGACCGCCACACCTGCGGCACCACCTACCCGGGGCTGGCCGACGACGTCACCCCCGGCGAACGCGTCCTCGTCGACGACGGCCGCGTCGCCCTCGAAGTCACCTCCGTCGACGGCCCCCGCGTCCACACCCGCGTCGTCGAGGGCGGCATGGTCTCCGACCACAAGGGCCTCAACCTGCCCGGCGTCGCCGTCTCCGTGCCCGCCCTGTCCGACAAGGACGTCGAGGACCTGCGCTGGGCCCTGCGCACGGGCGCCGACGTCCTCGCCCTCTCCTTCGTCCGCAGCGGGGACGACATCCGGGACGTCCACCGGGTCATGGACGAGGAGGGCCGGCGCGTCCCCGTCATCGCCAAGATCGAGAAACCCCAGGCCGTCGACAACATCGATGCCATCGTCGCCGCCTTCGACGGCATCATGGTGGCCCGCGGCGACCTCGGCGTCGAAATGCCCCTCGAACAAGTCCCCATCGTCCAGAAGCGCGCCATCAAACTGGCCAAGCGCAATGCCAAGCCGGTCATCGTCGCCACCCAGATGCTCGACTCGATGATCGACAACGCCCGCCCCACCCGTGCCGAGGCGAGCGACGTCGCCAACGCCGTCATCGACGGCACCGACGCCGTCATGCTGTCCGGTGAGACCAGCGTCGGCAGCTACCCGACCGAGACCGTCCGCACCATGAGCCGCATCGTCGAGGCGGCCGAGGAGGACGTCCTCGCCAGGGGACTGCCGCCGCTCACCGAGCGGAACAAGCCCCGCACCCAGGCGGGAGCCGTGGCCCGCGCCGCGGCGGAGATGGGCGACTTCCTCGGCGCCACGTTCCTGGTCGCCTTCACCCAGTCCGGCGACACCGTCCGACGCCTCTCCCGCTACCGGTCCCCGATCCCGCTCCTCGCCTTCACCCCGGACCCGGCCACCCGCTCCCAGCTCAACCTCACCTGGGGTGTGGAGACCTTCCTCGGCCCGCACGTCGACTCCACCGACGCGATGGTGGCGCAGGTGGACGAGGAACTCCTGAGGATCGGCCGCTGCCGCAAGGGGGACCTCGTCGTCATCACCGCGGGCTCCCCGCCCGGGGTGGCGGGCTCCACCAACCTGGTCCGCGTCCACCACATCGGCGAGAGCCTGAAGTAGCAGGGCCGGCGCCGGGCTCTGGGGGGGGGCACGGGGCCCGTCCGCCGGCTCACGACCGCGAGGGAGGACGCCCCGGAGAATGGGGACCTTGGAATCGAAGGCTAAGTGCCCCGGGTCGGATTCGAACCGACGCTGTCGGTGGTTTGAGCACCGTGTCTCTACCGCTGGACTACCGGGGCATCCTTCAAAAAGAAGGCTAGCGGAGACCCGCCGTGACTCAAACATACAGGAGCTAGGTAGGCTCATGTAGCAGTACCTAGCCGAACGAGGAGCCCGCGTGACCGCCCCCGAGTCTCCCCAGCCCGCCGCCGACGAAGACCAGTCGCACGTTCCGCCGCTGACGACCCGCGTCGTCATCGCCGAGGACGAGGCCCTCATCCGTCTCGACCTCAAGGAGATGCTCGAGGAAGAGGGCTACTCGGTCGTCGGCGAGGCCGGTGACGGCGCCCGCGCCGTCGAGCTGGCCCGGGAACACCGGCCGGACCTGGTCATCCTGGATGTGAAGATGCCCGTCCTGGACGGGATCTCCGCCGCCGAGAAGATCGCGGGCGAGTCGATCGCCCCGGTGCTGATGCTGACCGCCTTCTCGCAGCGCGACCTGGTCGAGCGGGCCAGGGACGCCGGGGCGATGGCGTACCTGGTGAAGCCGTTCAGCAAGAGCGACGTGGTCCCCGCCATCGAGATGGCGGTGTCGCGGTTCGCGGAGCTGAAGGCGCTGGAGAAGGAGGTCGCCGACCTCTCCCAGCGGCTGGAGACGCGCAAGCTGGTGGACAGGGCGAAGAGCATCCTGCAGACGCAGTACGGGCTGTCGGAGCCGGCGGCGTTCCGGTGGATCCAGAAGACGTCGATGGACCGGCGGATGTCGATGCAGCAGGTCGCCGAGGCGGTCATCGAGGACGCCGAGGAGAAGAAGGCGGCGAAGGGCCAGTAGCCGGCCGGGGCCGGGTGCGTCCGTTCGTCCGCACCGCACGAGAGGGCCCGCCCCGCACGCTCAGCGTGCGGGGCGGGCCCTCTCGTGCGCGTGGGCGGGGCTCAGTCCTCGCCGAGGTACGTCTTGCGGACGGACTCGTCGTGGAGGAGGTCCTGACCGGTACCGGAGAGCTTGATGGTGCCGGTCTCCATCACATAGGCCTGGTCCGCGAGGGAGAGGGCGGCCTGGGCGTTCTGCTCGACGAGCAGGATGGTGGTGCCCTGCTCCTTGAGCGCGGAGATGGTCTCCATGATCTTCTGCATCATGATCGGCGAGAGGCCCATGGAGGGTTCGTCGAGCATGAGCAGCTTGGGCTGGGACATGAGGGCGCGACCCATGGCGAGCATCTGCTGTTCGCCGCCGGAGAGGGTACCGGCGGCTTGCTTGCGTCGTTCGCCGAGGATGGGGAAGAGGTCGTAGGCGCGCTGGATGTCCTTCTCGATGCCCGGCTTGTCGTTCCGCAGGAAGGCGCCGAGCCGCAGGTTGTCCTCGATGGACATGCGGGGAAAGATGTGGCGGCCCTCGGGGGAGTGGGCGAGGCCAAGAGCGACGATCTTGTGTGCGGGGACCTTGCGCAGGGGCCTGCCGTCGAAGGTGATGGTCCCCGCGAGGGGTTCGAGGAGACCGGACAGGGTGCGCAGGGTGGTGGTCTTGCCGGCGCCGTTGGTGCCGATGAGGGTCACGACCTCACCGGCGCCGACACTGAAGGAGATGCCCTTGACGGCCTCGATCTTGCCGTAGGCGACCCTGAGGTCCTGGACCTCCAGGAGAGCGGTCACTTGCTGTCTCCTTCGGTGGTGGTGCTGTCCGCGCCGCCGGCCGGGGCCGGGTCCGTGGCGGGGGCCGGGTCGGCCTCGGCGGCCGGGGCCGTGGCCGGAGCGGTCTCCGGGTCCGGCCCGCTGTCCGTGGCCGGAGCGGTCTCCGGCTCCGGCTTCGTGCCGGTGCGTGCCTCCGCCGCTTCGACCTCGGCCACTTCCTCGCTGCCCGGGGCGCCCTCGAAGGGTGTGCCGAGGTAGGCGGCGACGACGCGTTCGTCGCCCTGGACGACGGCGGGGGTGCCTTCGATCAGCTTCTCGCCGCGGACGAGGCAGGCGACGCGGTCGCAGAGGTTGAAGATGAAGCGCATGTCGTGCTCGATGACCAGGACGGCGATGCCCTTGTCCCGGATGGCGAAGATGAGCTCCTCGGCGGCCCGGGTCTCCTGCGGGTTCATACCGGCCGTGGGCTCGTCGAGCAGGAGCAGTCCCGGGTCACTGGCCAGCGCGCGGGCGATCTCCAGCTTGCGCTGTTCGCCGTACGGGAGGTTGCGCGCCAGGTGGTCGGCCTTGGCCGCGAGCCCGGTGAACTCCAGGAGCTCCATGGCGCGTTCGCGGGACTCCTCCTCGGCCTTCTTGAAGCCGGGGAGGCGCAGCAGGGCCGACCAGAGGCCCTCCTTGGTGCGGGTGTGGCGGCCGACGAGGACGTTCTCCAGGACGGTCATGTTGGCGAAGAGCCGGATGTTCTGGAAGGTGCGGGCGATGCCGGCCTGGGTGACGAGGTGCGGCTTGGGCGGCAGGACGGTGCCCTGGTAGCTGACGCGGCCCTCGGTGGGGACGTACAGCCCGGTGAGGCAGTTGAAGAAGGTGGTCTTGCCGGCACCGTTGGGTCCGATGAGGCCGACGATCTCGCCGCTGTTGACGGTGAGGTTCACATCGCGGACGGCGGTGAGGCCGCCGAAGCGCATGGTGACACCGCTGGCGTCGAGGACGGTGGTGCTGGCCGGTGCGGCCGGGGTGGCTGTGGTGGTGGTCATGGTGTGTTACGCCCCCGCCTTGGTGATACCGACGGCGCCGTCGGGGAGCTTGTCGTCGTCGGGTACGTCGAGCTGGCCGGTCTCGTGGAACTCGAGCTGCTTCCTGCGGTCGGCGACCAGGCCCTCGGGGCGGTAGCGCATCAGGACGATGAGCGCGATACCGAAGAGGAGCAGCTGGTAGTCCTGCATGAACTGCAGCTTGGCCGGGATGAGGTAGAGCAGCGCGGCACCGATCAGGGGGCCGCCGATGGTGCCCATGCCGCCGAGGATGACCGCGGCCAGCAGGAAGGCGGAGTTGGGCGGTACGGACCCGGCGAACTGGTACTGCTCGGGGGTGACGCTGTAGCCGAGGTGTGCCTGCACGGTGCCGGCGAGTCCGGCGAGGGCCGCGCCGAGCGCGAAGGCCAGCAGCTTCAGCCGGAAGCCGTTGATGCCCATGGCGGTGGCGGCGGTCTCGTCCTCACGGATGGCGACCCAGGCGCGGCCGATGCGGGAGTCCGCGGAGCGCCGGAAGACCAGGACGACGACGGCGGTGAACAGCAGCATCAACAGGAAGTAGTTGCCGGACCTGGTGAGGTCGAAGCCGCCGACGGCGTGTGTGGTGCCGAAGTCGAATCCGAAGACGTTGAGGTCGGGAATGTTGGGGATGCCCTGGGCACCGTTGGTGAGGTCGGGGCCGCTGTTGCCGTTCAGGTTGAGCATGGCGAGGCGGAAGATCTCACCGAAGCCGAGGGTGACGATGGCGAGGTAGTCGCCGCGCAGCCGGAGGGTGGGGGCGCCGATGAGGACGCCGAACACCAGGGAGACGGCGGCACCGGTGAGGACGGCCAGCCAGAAGGGGAAGTGCAGGCCGATGGACGACTGGGGCGAGCCGGAGACCAGGGCGGCGGTGTAGGCACCGACGCCGAGGAAGGCGACGTATCCCAGGTCGAGGAGGCCGGCGAGGCCGACGACGACGTTGAGGCCCAGGGCGACGGTGGCGAAGATGAGGATGTTCGCCCCGATGAGGGTGAACTGGTCGTTGCTCTGGGTGAAGGGGAAGCAGATCGCGGCGGCGAAGGCGGCGCCCATCGTCACGGTGCGGTGCTTGGCGGTCAGCGCGGAGACCCGGGCGACGAGCCCGGCGCGGTTGATCGCGGTGAAGGCGAAGGCGACCGTGATGAGGAAGCCGATGAACAGCTCGGCGTAGTCGGTGTCGATGCCGTAGACGAAGACGTACAGACCGACCGCGAAGGCACCGACGATGATCAGGATCTCGGCCCAGGAGGTGAGCTCCTTGGCCCGGGCGGGGGCGGGCGCGGTGAGGCTGTGGCGCAGACGGGCCCAGGGGCCGGTACCGGTGTCGGCGTCGGGGGCGCGGTCGGCCGGGAGGCCGAAGGCGCCGATGACGGCGATCAGCGCGCCGGCGCCGGCGACCCAGGCGCCGGGCTCCAGGTTGACCAGGCCGCCGAGGGCGGCGGCGATGGCGGCGATGGCGTAGCCGGTGGTGCCCAGGACACCGAGGGCGAGGAGGCGCACCGGGCTGTTGGTGCCGCCGGGGGTGAGCCAGCGCAGCCCCTTGACGCCGTACCCGGAGAGCAGGAACAGCACGGTGAGGACGGCGCCGGTGAGGGTCAGGACCTGGAGGCCGCCGGGGTAGCCGGTGACGGTGAGGTCGCCGGGGAACTCGTCGGTCCAGGTCCAGGCGAGGAACGTGCCGGCGAGGGCGATGACGGAGCCCGCCAGGGCGGTGATCCGCGCGGTGGCCGCCGGCAGCGGGATGAGCGGGGTGGCCGCCGGGGTGCCGGCGGCGGGGGTGCTCCTGGTGATGGTGGTCATGGTGTTCACGCCCTGTCCGCGACTCGTTCGCCCAGCAGGCCCTGGGGACGGATGAGGAGGACGAGGATGAGCAGGCTGAAGGCCCAGACGTCCTTCCAGCCGCCGCCGCCGAAGAGTTCCATGCCGGGGATCTCCCCGACGTATCCGGTGGCGAGGGATTCGGCGACGCCGAGGACGACGCCGCCGAGCATGGCGCCGTAGATGTTGCCGATACCGCCCAGCACGGCGGCGGTGAAGGCCTTGAGGCCCATGATGAAGCCCATCCGGAAGCCGACCTGGCCGTTCTTGAGGCCGTAGGCGACGGCGGCGATGGCGGCGAACGCGGCACCGATGGCGAAGGCCATCACGATGATGCGGTCGGTGTTGATGCCCATCAGCTTGGCGGTGTCGGGGTCCTGCGCGGTGGCCTGCATGCCGCGTCCGGAGCGTGTCTTGGTGACGAAGAACCCGAGGGCCAGCATGCACAGCGGGGCGGCGATGAGGACGAAGATGTCGCCGCGCTGGATCGTGGCGCCGAGGATCTCGAGGGGCGCCCCGTCCAGCTGGGGGAAGGAACGGTCCTTCTTGGCGTCCGGGTAGAGCATCCAGACGGCTTGCTGGAGTGCGATGGACAGGCCGATGGCGGTGATCAGCGGGGCCAGCCGTGGCGCGCTGCGCAGGGGCCGGTAGGCGAAGCGTTCGGCTGCTGTCGCGACGGCGACGGAGACGAGGATGCCACCGAGGATCATCAGCGGGATGGCGGCGCCCAGGGAGAACCCGGACGGCAGGATGAGGAAGACGGTGAGGGCGCCGAAGCCCCCGACCATGAAGATCTCGCCGTGGGCGAAGTTGATGAGCTGGACGATACCGTAGACCATCGTGTAGCCGACAGCGATGAGTCCGTACATCGCGCCGAGGATGAGTCCATTGGCCAGCTGTTGCGGCAGTTCGTGCACCGCAGGGCCTCCGTGAAGTGGTTCGGATAAGGCGCCGCGGGGGGGGGGGGGGGGGGGGGGCCCCCCCCCGGGGGGGGGGGGGGGGCGGGGGGGGGGGCGGGTTAAGGGTTTTAGGCGCGGGGAACATTGGGGACCAACCGCCCCTAAAAGACCGG
>NZ_JBFAGV010000031.1:0-74371 GCF_040653855.1 Streptomyces sp. NPDC050856
GGGGTTGGTGGGGGGGGGGCGGGGGGGGGGGCGGGCGGGGGCGGCGCGGCCGGCGCTGACCCCCCCCCCCCCCCGCCCGGCCCGGGGGCTGGGCCGGGCGCCGGGAGGCGCTACTTGGTCCAGGCCTGGTAGAGGCCACGGCCGGCGCGCCGGGCGCGGGAGGTCGCCACCAGACGATCCAGGGTGCTGCGTACGGTGTTGATGCTGCCGGGTGTGTCGGGGCGCCCGACGGCCTTGGCGACGTCTCGGGCGCGCACGGGGCTGTCGCCGGAGGCCGTCAGCACACCGAGCACCTGCTCGGTGAGGTTGCCGTTGTCCGCGTCGGCAACGGGGGCGGCGGTCTTCTTCGCCGTCGTGGCCTTGGTGCTCCTGGCAGTTGTGGTCTTCTTGGCCGTTGTGGTCTTTGTGGCGGGGCGGCGCGTCCGCGGCGCTGCGGCGGCCGGCTGCTGACGCCGGGCGGTCGCCTTGCGGGCCCTGCGGGGTGCGGCCGGTGCCTTTTCCTTCGCCTCGGACTTCGGCTCGGGGCCCGGCTGGGGCTCCGGCTCGGGCTCTGTGGTGGCGCTGGGCTCTTCGTCCGACGGCGGTGCCATCTTGGGACCGGTGGCGAGCTCGGCCTCGGTCGCAGGTGAGGGGACGACCGGCTCGGTGACTGGCTCGGTGCCCGGCTCGCCGGTGGGAGCGGCGGCCGCCTGCACCGGGCTCCCACTGGCCAGGGCGTGCAGGGCGCTGAGGGCGGTGCGTACCGAGTCGGCCCGGTCGCTGACAGCGGCGAGTTCCTTCTCCAGGGCTTGCTGGCGCTGTTCCAGCAGTGGGAGTTCGCCTTCCAGCAGAGCTGTTGTCGCTGCGATGCTGTTCGGTGTGCCGGCTGTGGAAGTCATGGTGCACCTTTCCTGATCTGCCTGCGCCTCATGGTGGCCGCTGACGTGCAGCCTAATCCTGTTGCGTTGCGGTAATTCGCCGGTGGAGAGAGTCCGGGTAGCGGTGACAATGGGCGCAGTGGGCCGAGGTGTCAACACCGTCGCGGCAAGGAGAGCCCTGTACATGACGGCGGGGCGTTGGGAATCCGGGGGGCGCCGACGGCCCACGACACCTCTGTCCCGTCGCGCCGATGCCACGTTCCGGGCGCTTGAACCCATGCCCGTGGCAAGTGTGTCGCGGACGCACCCGCACGGCGGCGGGGCGGCCGGACGCAACACTCCCGTTCCCGCCGCATGCGGCCTGAGCGCCCCATCGGGCGCCGCCGGGCAACGTGTGGTCCTCCGGGGGTGAAGTGGCCGACCAACAGGGCCGATGACGTGCGCGGATCCACTGACCCGGGACGGGGTAGAGGGGCCTGTCCGTGTGGAACGGTGGGCTTCCCGCCCGGCCGTCGAACGGCCGGGTCAGCGGTCGGGTGGGCCGGGCCGGGGCCGGCCGGGCGGGGTCAACGCGGATACGGAAAAGCCACCGGTCCGGGTGGTTCAGCGAAGCTGTCGCCGGTCACGCGACAAAGCGCCCCGCCGACCGGCGACGCGGTGGGCGGGGCTGCCGGCAGGGGGCCGGGTCAGGCGTGTCGTCGGGCCCACAGCGGGGTGACGAAAGCGATGAGGACGGCGGCGATGCCGATTTGGAAGATGTGACGGATCCAGTCGATGCCCCCGGTGTCACGTACACCGAAAGCCGTGGCCAGCGCGTTGCCGGCGACCGCGCCGACGATACCGAGAAGGACCGTCAGCCACAGCGGGATGGGCTGGCGTCCGGGAACGACGAGCTTGGCCAACAGACCGATGATGAGTCCCGCGATGATGGCCCAGAGAAACGACACGGCCACTCCTTCCGTCCAATGTTCTGTCCTTCGTTACGTCTCCGCCTGCCCTCTCAACGCCACCTCACGCGTGCCATGTTTGACCGGCACGTGCGCTGTCCTCGACATCGGCCTCCCGAACCGTCGAAGTGCCGTGCCAGCCAAGCGAATTGAGGGGGCCGGGGCCGCGCAGGGCGGCTGGGGTGCGCGCGGTGGCCCGGCCGCGCCCCGGGGGGCGGATCGGGATGAGAACCCCGGTGCGCGGATTGTTCCTGGAGCCGGCGACTCCTCTTGTGCGAACTCACCGGAAGCTCTCCATCCGTCCCGGGGGCACCGCTACGTTCCACCCCATGACACCCACACGGAACATGCGTACGAGACGAATCGCCGTGGCTGTGGCCAGCACGGCGGTGGCGGCGGTCCTCAGCATCGGCGGAGCCCTCGCCGCCGGGGCCACCGACGAACCGCCGGGCGGTGAGCCGACGACACCTCCGGTCACCGCACAGCCCCAGCCGACCACCCCGCCCGACGACGGCACCGCCGGCATGGTCAGCGGCGGCTCGGTGGGCGGTGCCGACGTCGAAGGCGCGGACAGCGGGGGAAGCACGGACGGTGGCGCCGTCTCCGGCGGGCAGACCGGCGGCGACGACGGGCCGAGCCCCACCTTCTCCGCGAGCCCCGGTCCCACCGACCCGGCCACCCCGCCCGACCTCGCCCGTCTCAGCGCACGCGTCGACGAGTTGAACCGGAAGGTCGACGAGCTGCCCACCAAGAAGGAACTGGCCGACGCACTGCGTGCCTTCGCCGACGAGCTCGACAAGGGCTGAGCCGCCGGCGCGGCCCCCGGGCCCGGGGGCCTGCGCCTGCCCGGCCGCCGCGCGTCCCGGCGGAACGGCCCCCCGTCGAGCGTCGGGACCTCGGGGCCGAGCCGGGCCGCGTACGCGAACGGTCGTGCGCGACCGGTGCTCATCGGACTCCTCGCTGTGGGGGCAGCCAACGCACGCCCCCCGGGGCGGGAGCTCCGCGCGCGGTCTCCTCCCTACACCCGGCGGTGCGGGCCTCCGTCACCTCAGCGCCTCCCGCCCCACGGACGGACCGCCGAACCGCTCACGGCAAGGAACGCCGTAAGAGATGCTGGTGTCATGTTCGAACAGTTCGAAGCCGAGACGGTCGACGTGGACGAGGCGTCCATCTTCGTACGCCACGGGGGGCACGGTCCGCCCGTGCTCCTGCTGCACGGCCACCCCCGCACCTCCGCGACGTGGCACCGCGTCGCCCCTCGCCTGGTCGAACGCGGCTTCACCGTCGTCTGTCCCGACCTGCGGGGGTACGGGCGCTCCCGTGGTCCCGCGCCCACCGCCGACCACTCAGCCCACAGTAAGCGCGCGGTCGCCAAGGACATGGTGCAGGTGATGCGTTCGCTGGGGCACACACGGTTCGGCGTCGCCGGGCACGACCGGGGCGGCAGCGTCGCTCTCCGCCTTGCCCTCGACCACCCCGCCGCGGTGTCCCGCGCGGCCCTGATGGACTGCCTGCCCCTCACGGAGCACCTGGCGCGCGTCGACGCCAGGTTCGCGACCCAGTGGTGGCACTGGTTCTTCTTCGCCCAGCCGGAAGTTCCCGAGCGGGTCATCAACGCGGACCCGGACGGCTGGTACAGCGGCGACCCCCGGACCATGGGCCAGGAGAACCACGACGAGTGGCGCGAGGCGACGAGGAACCCCGACGTGGTGCGGGCCATGCTGGAGGACTACCGCGCCGGGCTCACCATCGACGCGCGGCACGAGGCGGCCGATCGAGCCGCCGGCGGGAAAGTCCGCTGCCCCGCGCTGGTCCTGTGGTCCGAGCGGGACGACCTCGAAGAGCTGTACGGCGACCCGGTGGAGATCTGGCGGCACTGGGCCGACGACGTGCGGGGACACGGGATCGACTCGGGGCACCACATGGCCGAGGAGGCGCCCGAGTCAGTGGCCGGCGCCCTGGCGGGGTTCTTCGGCGAGTGAGGGGCCGCCCAGGTCGTCCTCCCGTTCGTGTCACCTCGCGTGCGGGATCGCCAGGACGACGGCGGCGATGATGGTGACGGCGACGGCGCACCACCTGAGCGTGACCGCGCGGAGCCGCACGGCGCCCGCACCGGTGAGCGGGTCGGCCGCCGGCTCACGGGCCGTCGGTGGCGGCCCGTAAGCCCCACGGCCCTGGGTGCCGCCGGGGCTGAACAGGCTGGCGCAGAACGGGCAGGGCAATTCGTCCGCGCCGAGCGCAGGGGTGCCGTCCATGACGGCGTGGTGAGTGCTCCACATGCCGGGTCAAACCCATCGACCGGCCGCGAGGCAATGCCGTGGCACCGTTCCGATATCCAATCGCCATCTTGCCCGTACCCAGGGCATAAGGGGCTGGCATAGGCGCGGGTCATACGGGAGGAGACGGCCGGCCATCCCGTTCGCCCGTGCCGGTACCGCGCGGGGAGCGGCGCCGGGTGCGTGCGAACGACTCGGGGGCGCGGGGGTGTCGGCCCCGGTCAGGTGAGGGCGGGGACGGAGTGTTCGGCGACACCACACCTGCGTCAGCGCGTCGGTTGGACACCCTGGCGGCCGCTGCCCGGCCGTGACCACCGTTCGTCCATCGCGGCGAGTACCGACGGCTCGACCCACGGCCGGACGGTGGTTCCCATCGCGGGGGCCGGGTCAGCGCGGGCCCAGAGTGAGGAGCGCGACCACGAGCAGGACCAGCAAGGCCCAGCCGAGCACGCCGATCCCGCGGCGCTGCGGGTTGCGTCCCTGGGGCCATGCGCCGTCCCCGTGCGGAGTGTCTGCCATGACCGACAGCATACGAGCCGGCGCCCAGGGAGGAGCCCGTTCGTAGCCACCGCTCCCGAGCCGAATGCACGCCGCACCGGGCCCGCGCCGCACCACACCCGCGCCGCGGCACCGCACAGGACCCGCACCGGATCCCGAGCCTCGCCGGACCTGAAGCCGGCGGTGGGGGTGGGCGGAAAAACATGGGGCGGGCGATGCGTCCGACCAGCAGAATGCCACCATGAACGACTGGCTCGACGGTGTCTCCGGCGCTCCCCCCGGGGGCCGGGCGACCGCCTGGATCACCACACCCATCACCACGGCCGTCCTGCGGGGCGCGCTGGACCTGGAGCGCACCGAACACGGGATCCTCCCGCACCGGTTGCCCGCCCGTGCCCGAGCACAGTGCGCCGACGGACAACTGGCCATGGCTGAGGCCCAGCCCTCCGGCGTACGGCTGGTGTTCCGCACCCGGGCCACCGCCGTCGAGCTGGACGCGCTCCGTACCAAGAACGCGTACCGGGGTGCCCCGCCCCGTCCCGATGGCGTGTACGACCTGCTGGTCGACGGCCGACCCGCCGGTCAGGGAAGTGTGCCCGGCGGCAACGTCCTCCTGGTGGACATGGTCACCGGGACCGCCGAAACCCAACCCGGCCCGGTGGGCACCGTCCGGTTCTCCGGTCTCCCCGGCCGCGTCAAGGACATCGAGATCTGGCTGCCCCACAACGAGATCACCCAGCTCGTCGCCCTGCGCACCGACGCCCCCGTCGAGCCCGTACCGGACACGGGCAATAAAAAGTGGCTGCACCACGGCAGTTCGATCAGTCACGGCTCCGACGCCGCGAGCCCCAGCACCACTTGGCCCGCGCTGGCCGCTCGCCTCGGTGGTGTGGAGCTGACCAACCTGGGACTGGGCGGCAGCGCCCTGCTCGACCCGTTCACCGCCCGGGCCCTGCGCGACACCGACGCGGACCTGATCAGCGTCAAGATCGGTATCAACCTCGTCAACACCGACCTGATGCGTCTGCGCGCCTTCGGCCCGGCGGTGCACGGCTTCCTCGACACCATCCGGGAAGGCCACCCCACCACTCCGCTGCTGGTCGTCTCGCCCATCCTGTGCCCTGTCCACGAGGACACCCCGGGCCCCAGCGCGCCCGACTTCAGCGAACTGGGCGCGGGCAGGCTCAGGTTCCGGGCCACGGGTGATCCCGCGGAGCGGGCCGCCGGGAAGCTCACCCTCAATGTGATCCGGGACGAACTGGCCCGCCTCGTGCGGCAACGGGCGGTCCACGACCCGTGTCTGCACTACCTGGACGGCCGTGACCTCTACGGCGAGGCGGATTTCGCCGAACTGCCGCTGCCGGACGGGCTGCACCCGGACGCCGCCGCGCACCGCCGCATCGGTGAGCGCTTCGCCGCCCTGGCCTTCGGCTCCGGTGGCCCCTTCGCCACCGGGCCGGCCTGAGGGAAGGGTTACCGCGCGCGGTTCCGGGCACGGTATCGAGCCGCACCGGGGCCGCGACCGGGCGACGGACCCGGGGTGTGCCGGGATGGGCGTCCTCCGCGGTACCACCGGCCGTATCCCGATGGAACGGGCGGAACCACCTTTTGGCGCAGGTTGGTCCAGACCAGGTCATTCGGCTTGATTATTCGTTAAAATGCATGTCTACACGCGCGATTGTCGCCGAGTGTCGGCCGGCGTTCGGGGCCCGTGTCGCCCGCTCCGACCCCGGCCCGCCCGAAAACGGCCGCTCGTCCGCAGCGGGCCGCCGGCCCCGGGCGGGAGGGCCTTTTGGCGCAGCCTTAATTTCCGCGCCCTCGTTCCACATTCGATGTACCCAGTCTGAACTGGGAAAAGGGTGTGCGGCGGGTTCCGCCGGGGGGTGCCGGGCGGCAAGTGCCCGGCGCAAACCCCTTGCGCCGGCGATTGTTCGTCTGGGAGATTCACCGCAGCCGCACATGGCATGAACGCGACAGGCTTACCCCGGCCTTGCGTGCATATCTGCCCGCATATTTATGCGGCCAGTCCTCATGAAGGACGCTCCAACCCCCACACAATGGAGAAGAACGTGCGAATCACCGGACTGATCCCCGCCCTCGCGGCCACCGCGCTCTCCGTGCTCGCGATCGCCCCCACCGCGACGGCTCAGCCGTCGGCGTCCGGGCCGGCGCCCGTCGTCGCGTCCGAGACCGCCGTCCAGCCGATCATCGGCGGAGGCTACGCCAACAACGCCCCCTGGGCCGCCCGCCTGTTCTCCAACGGCCGGCAGACCTGCAGTGCCTCGATCATCGCCCCGACCTGGATCCTCACCGCCAAGCACTGCGTCACCGGCGGCGGGCTGTCGTTCCGCATCGGCAGCCTCGACCAGACCACGGGCGGCACCGTGGCCAACGGCGTCGGCATCTACAACAACGCGTCCTCGGACCTCTCGCTGGTCAAGCTCGACCGCTCCGTCGCGGGCACCTACGCGCGCCTCGGTCAGCCGGGCTCGGTGTCGGTGAACCAGACCGTGCAGGTGTACGGCTGGGGAGCCACCTCCCAGTGCGGCTCGGAGGCCAACTGCCAGTCGCAGTACCTGAAGGTGGCCGATGTCATCGTCACCGGTGGCTGCCGCGACGCCTACAACGGCTCCGCCATCTGCGCCCGCCGGGGCAACGGCATCACGGCGGGCGGCGACTCGGGCGGCCCGATGATGGCGAACGGCGTGCAGGTCGGCGTCGCCTCCACCAGCGACCGCCAGACCACCACCGCGTACACGAACGTGACCGCGTACCGCTCCTGGATACAGAGCGTCGCCGGCGTCTGACCGGCCCCGCCCCACGAAGCAGTCGCAGCGCCACCTGCTGCGGCTGCTTCGCCGGTTCCGTGGCGACGCGGGACCGGGCGACGGAGCACCCGGGAGCGACCGCCCCGGCCGCCCGGGCCGACGGGTGTCCGGCGGCCCGGCCGAGGACATGGCCACGAGGCCGTTTGCCGGACGGATGCCGGGCAAGGCGGGCCGGGACAGGTAGCGCGGCAGGGCAGTTCAGGAGCGGCAGTGATTACTCAGGAGCAGCTCACGGATCTGGTCGGTCAGCCGGTCCGTACCGCCGACGGGCCGAAGGTGGGAGACGTGGTCCACGTCCTGGTGGACGACACCACCGGCAGGGCCGAGTGGGCCTGGTTGCGGAGCGACTCGTCGGGGCCGGGTGATGTCGTCGTTCCGCTGCGGGACGCCGTCCACCTCGGTGACCACGTCCAGGTCCCGTTCCCCGCGGCCGTGATCGAGGCCGCGGCGAAGGTGGAGGTGCGAGGGCGGATCGTGCTGTCCGTGGCGGACGAGGAGAGGCTCCTCACCTGCTTCGGCCTCCGGGACGTACGGGACGAGGTGAACGCGGAGCCAGGCACGGGCTGGTCGCGGATGGACCGGGCGAGCGACATCCAGGCGGGTTCCGGCGGGCAGGAGGCGACCCGGACGCGACTGCGCCTCTTCTCCGACGGGGCCGCGTGACACCGCTCGGGTGAGCCGGCCGCCCACCCCCACGAAAGGGCGGTGTCGACTCGCACCCGGTGCCCCGACGCCCGGGCACCCCGGCGCCCCGGGGCCACGGGCGGTATGGGCGGTACGCGGATCCGGAGCCCGCCCCGGCGGCTCCGGGGGAGCCCTGAGGGCAGCGGCCACGGGCTCGGGACCCGGCTCCGCGTGCCGCCCACCGGGCAGCCCCTCACCCGGGCAGTGCTCCGTTCGCACCATCCCCGCATGCAGTCGCGCCCGGCACGGGCAACGGTGGGGAGAGCGCCGGCGGCCCGCCGGCGTCGTGGTGCCCACGCGAGGGAGCGGATGAGATGACGGAACGCGTTACCGGACTGCGCAGTATGCACGATCTCGGGTTGGCCGCATGGTTCGGCGGTTCACTGATGGGCGCGGTGGGTCTGAACGGCGCCGCTGTCACCGAGGGCGGAACATGGCGGAACACCGCCCGGATCGCCAGCGCGGGGTGGGCCAAGTGGACACCGGTCAACGCCGCCGCGATCGCCGTTCACCTGGTCGGAGCCAGCGGGATGCTGGCGTCGAACGCCACCCGGGTCGTCACCCAGCAGGGCGTGGCCGCCTCCACCCTCGCCAAGACGGTCCTGACCGGCGCCGCCCTGGCCGCCACCGCCTACAGCCGTGTGCTGGGCAAGAAGATCGAACTCGCGGCTTCCGACAGCCCCGAGGACGCCGAGAAGGCGGCCAAGCACCCCGTCGACACCGACAAGGCCCAGCGTCAGCTCGCCTGCATGCAGTGGGCGGTCCCCGCGCTCACCGGCGGCCTGCTCGTCCTCAACGCCCTGCACGGCGAGCAGCAGCGCCCCGACGAACAGGCGCGCGGCATGTGGCAGCGCGCCCGCTCCATGGCGCCGGTCATGCCCCCCATGCCGCACTGGCACGGGATGCACTGAGGAGACGCGCGGGCCCGCCGGCGTACCGAACGCCCGGGGCCGGCGGCCCGGGACTCGGCGTCCCGGGCCGCCGCGTCGCGGTGCCGCCCTCCACGGCGGGCGCCCGGCCGCCGCGCTGCCCGGGGGACGGCCCCCGGCCCGCACGCCGGACGTCCCGGGCGGCGGGCCGCCGATGAGGCCGGAGGGTTGGCCCGGACACCGCCGGGCACACGGAAGCGCATGCAGGGACACCACGCGCGTGCCACGACCGCCGGACCACGTCTGCTGCACTCCGTGCTGTCGAGGCCGGGCGGCCTCGTCCAGGAGCGCGCCAGAGGCGCCAAGCACCGGCGTTCCACACCCCTGCGCGGCAGGTGGCGCCGCAGGATCCTCGCGTACCGCGACATCGAGCTCCTGCAGTCTCCGGCGCCGCAGGGACGTGGTGCGTGGTGCCTGCTGCTGGTGCACATCCGGAAGGTGGTCGGGCAGGTGACGTTCCGGGTCTGCGACGAATGCGCCGCGGGCGTGATCACCGGGGTGGTCATCGAGGACCAGTTCCAGGACAGCGGACTGGGCACCAGGGCACTGTCGCATCTGCGCGCCCGCTATCCGGACCTGGTGTGGCGCACCACGCTGGAGCGGCGCGTCACTCGCGATCTGTTTCGCCGTATGCGGATCGCCGCCACCGCGAGCGACGCGCCGTGTTCCCATGCCCGGGCGTGAGCGCGGCGAACAGGGCGTGGGCCTCAGGCGCCGGTCGCCCGGTCCTGTCCACCCGCCGCGCCCCCACTGACACCGGAGCCGGAGCCGGAGCCGGCCGGGCGGGAGCCGGGACGCAGTGCCAGGGCACACCAGACGCCCGCCGCCGCCAGGGCGGCCGCCACCATCGCGCCCAGCACCGGTGCCTCCGGTCGCCAACCCAGTGAGAGCCGGGTGCCCAGGGCGGTGAGCAGGATCGCGATCCGGCCCGCCGCGTAGACCGGGGCCCGGGTGGCGGCGGCGCGCAGCGCGGCCGCCACCATCAGACCAGTGGCCGCCCAGGCGGCCAAGTACGGCCAGAGCGCCCCCGGAAGGGCGGACGGCAGCCCGTACTCCTCCGGACCGATGCGGAACAGGGAGCTCGTCCAGCCCAGGAACACCCCGACCGCGGCGGTGCCCACCACCCACAGGGCGTGGCGCCACAGCGGGGCCGGCGGCACGGGCTTGCCGGAGTCGTCATCACTGTAGGGGTCGAGTAGTTCGATCACGTCCGGAAGGACGCGGCCCGGTGGCCGTACGTTCACTCCGGAAGTGGGAAATCCTGACCCGCGACGGCCCTTTGGCGCCGCACCGTCCAGGAAGCGGGGCCTTCGCGGGCGGGCAACGCCGCGCACCGTGGGCGGGCCCGGTTCCGTGGGCCCGCGCACCGTGGCCGGACGGAGGCCCGTGCCGGCAGGCGGGACTCACCGGAGCCGGGCGCTGCCCGAGCCGGTCGGGGCGGTCGTTTCGATCAGGTGGTCGACGACGCCGGTGAGGCTGGCACGCCGCCGGTGGGCCGCGCGCTGCCTGTCGGCGCCCCCGCCCTCGGCGCGCAGCCGCGACCAGATGGCATGGACGACGTCCGTGTCGCCGTGCTGCCGGAGCGCCGGGCGCAGCCGGGCCAGGAGCTGGTCCACCTGGGTGACGGCGGGCGACAGACGGCCGGTGGCCAGGTCGATGCCCGCACCGGTCAGGCCGTCACGTGCCGCGCGCCAGCAGGCGGCCCGCAGCATCTCCGGGCCGGGCCGGAAGGCGGGCTCCCCGGCCTCGATGGCCCGGAGCGCGGTGGCGACCATCGCTCTGACGACCCCGGCGAGCAGCACGGTCTCGTCGGCGGTGGCGGTCGCGTCGGGCACGCGGAACTCCAGGGTCGGCACATGGTGGGAGGGCCGGATGTCCCAGTACAGGCCACCGCGGTCCAGCACACTGCCCGTGCTGATGAGGTCGGCGACGAGACTCTCGAAGTGGGCGGGGGACGCGAAGTACGGCGGCGGGCCGGCCACCGGCCACCGCCCCCAGAGCGGCGTGCGCCAACTGGCGTACCCGGTGTCCCGGCCGTCCCAGTACGGCGAGTTGGCCGCGAGCGCGATCAGCACCGGAATGCACGGCCGCAGGTGGTTGCTGACCTGAAGGGCGGTGGCCAGATCGGGCACGCCCACGTGGATGTGGCAGGCACAGGCGCTCTGCTCGTCGTCCAACGCACGGAACATCGCGGCACTCCGCGCGTAGCGGGGGTCCGCGGTCAGGGGCGGCGGGTGCGACTGGCCGAGCACGGGGGTTCCGCTGGAGACGATACGCAGACCCCTGTTCGCGGCGGCCCTCGCGACCGATGTCCGCATGGACCGCACCTGCTCGCCGAACGCGGCGAGGCTGGTGTGCGGGTCGGTGCGCGCCTCGACCTGGTACCGCGTGAGCTCCGTGGTGACCCGGTCGCCGAGTGCGCGGGCGGCCTCCGCCACCACCTGCCCCGCCTCGGCGCTCAGCAGCCGCGATGCCGGATCGACCAGGAGGTACTCCTCCTCAGCCCCCATGGTCAGGGGGGCCAGCCCTCCGGAGACGGATCCGCTCCGGCCGGGCTCCGCGCCGGACGGCTCCGGCGGGCCGGGCGGCGTGTGCCCTCTGCTCGTCATGGTCACGATGCTGTCATGTGCCGTGGACGCCGGGCAGAACGCAAAAGCGACATCGTCCCCCGCCCATCCGCCCGGCCCCCGGCCGGAACCCGACCGGGGCCCTCACCGCCCCCGGCCGGCCGGACCCGGGCGGTCCGCCGGGCAGGCGGAGGCCGGGGGAGCCGGGGAGGTGGCCGCACGCGCGCTCCCCGACCCGGTCGGCACCAGGGCGAGCCCGGCCAGTGGCACGGCCGCCAGGACCGGCCAGGACCACACGCCCCCCGCCTCCACCAACGCCCCGGCCGGGGCGCCGCCCGCCAGGACCACCAGCCCCGACAGGGACGACAGAGCGCCCGTGTACAGCCCGAGGCGGCGCTCACCGGCCAGGTCGGGCAGCCAGGCCCGGGTGGCGGGCACCACCAGCATCTGGCCCAGCGTCAGCAGCACCACGAACGCCAGCGACGCCCACAGGCCGCCCGCCGGGCGCAGCGCGCCGGCCGCCGCGAACGCGCCGCAGATCAGCAGGAGGCCGGTACGGACCGAGGCCCCCCAGGACAGCCGGGCCGCCCACCGCTCCAGCGGAAGCTGCCCGGCGACCACGAGCAGGGACGACAGGGCGAAGAGCCAGCCGAGCGCGGCCTGGGAACCCGTCGCCCGCTCCAGCTCGGCGGGCAGCGCGAGATAGAGCTGGTTGTAGGCCAGCAGGTAGGAGGAGTACGCCAGGGCCAGGGCCAGGAAGCGGCGGTCGCGCAGGAGCCGGCGCGCGGTGGGCCGCCCGGAGGGTGGTGCGGCGGACCGGCGGCGGTCCGGGACCGGCTCCGCGCGCGGCATCAGCCGCCAGTGACCGGCCAGTACGAGGGCGAAGACCGCCGCCCCCGCCAGACAGGCCGTGCCGAACCCGCCGTGCAGCAGTGGCAGGCCCAGCACCGGGCCGAGCAGGGCGCCCGCCTGGCCGCCCGCCGAGAACCGGGCGAGCAGCCGGGTGCGGGGCGTGCCGGTGGCCGCCTCGTGGCGTACCGCCTCCCGCGCGATCTCCGACTCCACGGCGGGGGAGAACAGCGCGGCCGCGAAACCCACCAGCAGGACGGCGCCCGTCACCGACCACACCGATTCCGCGGCGGCCAGCCACAGGAAACCGGCCACCCGCAGGGCGCAGCCGGTGAGCACCGGCGGACGGGGGCCGAACCGGTCGGTGAGCACACCGCCGACCACGAACAGACCCTGCTGGCTGAAGGTGCGCAGGCCGAGCACGAGGCCGACCAGCCAGCCGCCCAGTCCCAGCGAGCCGCTCAAGTGCTGGCCGAGGTGGGGGAGGACGGCGAAGAAACCGAGGTTGAACGCGAACTGGCTGGTCACCAGGAGGCGGCCGAGCGGGGTCACGGGTGGATCCGTTCGATCCGGCCCGCCCGCATCTCGGCGGTCCGGTCGGCGAAGTGCCGTACCAGCGCCATGTCGTGACAGATGAAGAGGAAACCGAGCCGCAGCCTTTCCTGGAGGTCGGCGAGGAGGTTGAGGATCCCTGCGCGGACGGACGGATCCAGCGCGGAGACCGGCTCGTCGAGGACCAGCAGCTCCGGTTCGCTCGCCAGCGCGCGGGCGATCCCGGCGCGCTGGCACTGGCCGCCGGACAGTTGGTGCGGCAGCCGGCCACCGTGCGCGCCGTCGTCGAGACCGACCATGGCGAGCAGTTCGGCGACCCGGGCCGGACCGGTGGCGGGATCCCAGCGGCCCTGTACGCGCAGGGGTTCGGCGACGGCGTGGCGAATGCTGCGGCGGGGGCTGAGGGAACCGTACGGGTCCTGGAACACGGGCTGCATCGCCGGGCGCAGTGGCCGCAGCTCGCGCTCGCCCAGACCGGTCAGCTCCCGGCCCCGGAACCACACCTGACCGCCCGCCGGGCGGCGCAGCTGGAGCACGGCGGCGGCGGTGGAGGACTTGCCGCAGCCCGACGGTCCGACGAGGGCGAGAGTCTCCCCGGCGCGCAGGTCGAAGGAGACGTGGTCGACGGCCACGGTCGGTCCGTACCGTACGACGAGGTCGCGCACGTCCAGCAGGGGGGCGGTCACACGGGCTCCCGGAACAGGTCGGTGGCGTCTTCGGGGATGTCGCGGTGGCGGTGGCAGGCGACCTGGTGACCGTCCGCCACGGGCCGGGGCGCGGGGCGTTCGGCACGGCAGCGGTCCTCGGCGAGCGGGCAGCGCGGTGCGAAGGCGCACCCGGGGGGAAGTGTCCCGGGCGCCGGCGGCGCGCCACCGATCACGGGGAGGCGGCGACCCCGCGCGGTGGGGCTCAGGGAGGCCAGCAGCCCGGCGGTGTACGGGGCCCGTGGCCGTTCGAACACCCGGGCCACCGGTCCCGACTCGACCTGGCAGCCGGCGTACACGACGAGCACCCGGTCGGCGTGCTGGCGCACCGCCTCCAGATCGTGGGTGACCAGGACGAGCGCCGCGCCGGTCGCCTTCCGCCGCTCGCCGAGCACCTGGAGCACCTGGTGGCGCAGGTCCGGGTCGAGGGCGGTGGTCGGCTCGTCGGCGACGACCAGCCGGGGCTCGTGGACCGTCGCCATGGCGATCACGGCGCGCTGCCGCATCCCGCCGGACAGCTCGTGCGGATACGCGCCGCTCCTGGCCGCCGGGATGCCGACGCGCTCCAGTGCCAGCGCGGCCCGGGCCCGCGCGTCGTTCCGGGAAGGCCGCGAGGGGTGCCGTACGGAGCGCACGGCGGCGGCCAGTTGGTCGCCGACCGGGTGCACCGGCGACAGCGCGGACAGCGCGTCCTGCGGTACGAGCGCCACCTGCCGACCCCACAGGGCGCGCAGGTCCCGTGCCCGGGCGCCGACCAGTTCGCGGGCACCACCGGGCGTGCGCAGCCGGACGCTGCCGCGTACCTCCGCACCGGGCGGGGGCATGCCGAGCACGGCCCGCGCGGTCAGGGACTTGCCCGCCCCGGACTCGCCCACCAGGGCCAGGACCTCACCCGCGTACACGTCGAAGGAGAGCCCGCGCACGGCGTCGCCGGGCCCGAAACCCACCCGCAGGTCCCGCACGGACAGCAGTGGCTCAGTGGCCATGGGAGAGCTCCTTCCGGTTCGTCCCGGTGTACGAGGACAGTGACACCGCCAGGCCCGCCAGCAGGGCCAGCGCCCCGGCGGGGGCCAGCGCCGCCCAGGGCGCCCGCTCCACATAGGAGCGCGACTCGTCCAGCAGCAGCCCCCACTCCGGGGCCGGCGGCTGGGCGCCGAGGCCCAGGAAGCCGAGCGAGGCCAGGGCCAGAGCCGTGCCCGGCAGGCGCAGCACGGCGTGGCGGGCGACCGGGGCCGCGACCGACGGCAGGACGTGGCGCCACAGGATCCAGCCGGGTGCCGCCCCGATCGCCCGCTGGGCCAGCAGGAATCCGGACGCCCGCACCTCCTCGGTCAGGGCGGCGGCGTGCCCCGCGAGCGGTGGCCAGGAGATGAGGGCCACGGCGAGCGCGGCGCCGCCCGTTCCCGGACCGAGGACGGCGGCGAGGAGGAGACCGACGATCACCGGGGGCAGCGCGTTGGCGATGTCGGACAGGCCCGACGTCACGTTCGGTGCGAAGCCGAGGGTGACCGCGAGCAGCCAGCTGAGCGCGCACACGGCGGTCGCCGTCCCGACCGTCGCCGCCGCCCCGTGCCCGAGCCGGGCCAGCACGTCACGCCCGAGGCCGTCCGCGCCCAACGGGTGGCCCGGGGACGGCGGGGCGAGCCGGGCGGCCGTGTCCACGGCGTACGGATCGCGCAGCAGCCCCCACCCGACCACGGCGACCAGAACGGCCGCCAGGACGGCGGGCACGGCGGGGGCGAGGCGGGCCGGCCGGGCGGCGGGCAGGGTCAGCCCCGCGTTCCGCAGCCCCGGGCCGAGCAGCCGCCGTCTCCCCAGCGCGGCCGACGCACCGATGGCCAGACCCAGCGCGAGCAGTGCCAGCACCGAGCCCTGGAGCAGCGGCAGGTCCAGGGACTTGGCCGCGCCCAGCGACGTACGCCCGATGCCGGGCACCGCGAAGACCGTCTCCACGGCGACCGCGCCACCCGTGAGCCCCACGGCGACCATGCCGAACTGCGGGACCAGCGGCGGGGTCACGCGTCTGAGCACGGCGTGCGCGATCCGTACCCGCGGGACGCCCGCACCCCGCCACAGCTCCACCCACCGTTCCGCGAACACGGCGGGCAGCGCGTCGGCGACCAGCCGCCCGAGCAGCCCGCCCGCCGGAACGCCGAGCGCGACGGCCGGCAGCACCAGGTTCGCGGGCCCCTGCCAGCCGGACGTCGGCAGCAGACCGAGCCACACCCCGGCGACGAGCAGGCCCACGGTGGCCAGCAGGAACTCCGGTACGGCGGCGAGCATCGCCGCGAACGCGCCGGCGGTGCCCCGGCCGCGCACCAGGACCGGGGCGGCGACGGCGGCCGCCACGACCAGCGCCACGGCGAGCGCCGCCCCCATCAGGCCCAGTGACACCCGCAGCGCGCCGGCCACCGACGACAGGACGTCCGTGCCGGACACCCACGACGTGCCGAGGTCGCCCCGCACCAGCCCGGTGGCCCAACCGCCCAGCAGCGACAGGGGCCCGGCGTCCAGCCCCAGGTCGGCGCGGATGGCGTCCAGGGCCTCCGGGGTGGCCTCCTGCTCGGCGGACCTGGCGCGCAGCAGGGCGAGCGCCGGGTCCCGGCCGGAGAGCCACGGCAGCAGTCCGACCACGGTCAGGACGGTGGCGAGCGCGCCGGTCAGCCCGGCGGCCCGGGTCGCACCGGCCCTCATTCGACGTGCGTGGCCGGAGTGACGAGCAGCCGCTCCCGCGGGTCGTGCTCGGCACCCACGACACCCGCCGCGTCGCCCTGCACGACCCGCTCGTGCAGCAGCGGGACCGCGGCGTCGGTGGCCAGCACGGCGGCCTCCGCCGCCATGACCGCCTTGCGGCGCGCGGCCCCGGCCTGCGCCGCCGTCGCCCTGGCCAGGGCCCTGTCGACGGCGGGGTCGGCGAGCTGGGAGAGGTTGAAGGAGCCGCGGGAGGCGAAGTCGCTGTAGAGGTACGCGGCCGGGTCGCCGGAGTCGAGGACCGTCGCCCGGGAGAGGATGAACGCGTCGAACGCGCCGGCCAGGGCGTCCGCTTCAATGTTCGCGTACTCGCGCACCTCCAGCTTCACCCGGAAGCCGGCCTTCTGGAGCTGTTGCTGGAGGGTCTGGGCGACCTCCGGCAGTTCGGCGCGGTCGGTGAAGGTGCCGATGGTGATCGCGGCGCCCTCCGGGTCGCGGGACCGGCCCCGTGCCGGTTCGAGGCGCGCGTCCGCGGCCCAGGGCAGGGCCGGGCCGAGCAGTCCCTGGGCGACATCGGCCCGCCCCTCGTACACGCCCCGGACGAGAGCGCCGGCGTCGACGGCCTCACGGGCGGCGGCCCTGAGCCCGGCGTCCTTGAAGGGACCTCTGGCGGTGTTGAGGTAGAGCGTGTTGGTGCGCGGCATCGGCACCTCGGTGATCAGCTTCTGGTCCAGCAGCGCGGCCTGTGAGACGGGGACGGCCTCCACGATGTCGGCCTCGCCCCCGCGCAGCGCGGCGGCGCGGGCGGTGCCGTCCGGTACGAACGTGACGTCGATGCCCGGCGCCTTCGCCTTCGTACCCCAGTAACCGTCGTAGCGGTCGAGGGCGGCCGACGAGGTGCCGTGGACCTCGGTGAGCCGGAAGGCACCGGTGCCGGTGCCGACCGGGCTGACGGTCTCTCCGCGGTACGCCCCGGCGGACAGGATCGACAACTGGGGTGAGCTGAGCCGCTGCGGGACGAGCGGGTCCTCCACCGCGGTGGTGACCGTGAGGGTGGTGTCGCCCGAGGCCCGTACGTCGAGGTCGACGCCGTCCAGGATGCGGGGCTTCGGCGAGGCGGTGGCGGCCTTGGTCAAGGAGTGGGCGGCGGCCCGCGCGGTGAGCGGGCTGCCGTCGTGGAAGGTGACACCGCTGCGGACGGTGAAGGTCCAGGTCCGCCCGGACCGCCGCCACGCGGTGGCCAGGGCCGGCCGCGCGTCGCCGTCGGCGTCGAGGGTGACGAGGGTTTCGGCGGTGGCCCAGCGCGACAGCTTGAAGGCGTCGTCGGAGAGCGGGGAGAGCCCGGAGCGCGGGGGGTTCATCATGGCCACGCGTATGCGCTTGCCTGAGCCGGAACCCGCTCCGGAGGTGCTGCCGGACGGGGCGAAGCAGCCGGTGAGCAGGACGGACACCGAGGTCAGCGCGGTGATGCGGAGGAGGTGGGCGGGCAGGCGCACGGGAACCCTTCCGGGCGGGGAGAGCGGCGGGGGACGGGGAGACGCGACCGTAACACGATGACAATCGTTTTCAATAATTGGGTGAGCCGGGCCTGCGGGCTTCCCGGGATCCGGCCGCGACCGGGCAGGAGGACGGCCTCAGCCGCTCCGGCGCCGGCGCCGTTCGCCGTCCGGGCGCCGTTCGTCGTCCGGGGACCATCGGCCGTCGCGGCCTCGTGCGCCGCCTCCCGCCGCCGGCCGCCCGGGAAGCCCAACGGCGCGGTGCGGCGCCCCGGTTGCCAAGGGCCGTTGCCGGGCCGACCGCGAGGGGCGCGGCGCGTGCTCACGCCGGGCCGCGACGCGCTCCGCCGCGACCGCCGGGTCCCCTTCCCGGCGGACCACGCGCACTTGAGCGTCCGCTCGAAGGCGGTCGCCGCCGGCCCCCGGGCCGGTCGCCGCGCCGCACCGTGCCGCGCCCGCGGGCACGGCCGGACCTGGCGCCGAGAGAAGGCCCGGCCCCCGCCTCCAGGAGACCGCGTTGCAGTCGGCGATTGCCGGGTACGCCCCATGCATGGCCAATGACCACAGCGCTCCGCCGCTCATCGACCGGCGCCGCCACCGTCCGCCCCGCCGGGCGGCCGGCACCGGCGCCCCACCACCGTCCGGGAACTCCTCCTCGAAGCGGAGCGCCGGGTGACGGCCGACGAGATGGGGGCGGCCCGGTGGGTCACGGAGGCCACCGCCGGAGTGTCGCCGCGCGAGCTGCCGAGACGGCTGTGCGCCGCGGTGTGCGAGAGTCTGGGCGCCGACGGGGCGACCCTGTCGCTGCTGACCGACACGCCGTCCCGCCAGTTGCTCGGCGCGTCGAACGCCATGGCGCTGCGCCTGGAGGAGATCCAGTTCACCGTCCTGGAGGGCCCGTGCATCAGCGCGGCTTCCAGCGGTGAGCCGGTGGTGGCGGAGGACCTGCCCGGCACGCCCACGCCGTGGCCGCTGTTCGGGGCGAGCATGCGCGAACAACTCCCCGAGGTTCATGCCGTGTACGCGTTCCCGGTGTACTTCGGGGACTACGTCCTGGGCAGTCTGGACGTTCTCGCCCTGCGCCCCGGCACCCTCGGTGAGGCCACGATGCGGCAGGGGCCGCATGTGGCCGACGCGGTGGCGGCCGCCCTGGTGCCCGCCCGCGCCCAGTTGATTACGGGCGGGGAGGCACCCGACTGGGAGCCGGAGGACATCGTCCGCGCCCACTGGTTCGACACCCGGCGTGCCGTCGGCACGGTGGCGGCGCGGCGGGGACTGGGCCCCGAGGAGGCCCTGGCACTCATGCGCGCCCAGGCGTTCCGCACCGGACAGACCCTGGCGGCCATCACCGCCGAAGTCCTGAGCCGCCCACCCGACGCCGCCTGACCGCGCCCCGGCGCGGGGTTTGCCCGAGGCTCCGCCGACCTGGTCCCGCCGACCTGGTCCCGCCGGTCCGTGTGTCCCCTGCCCTTGGTGACGGCTCCGTCGCCCCGGCCACCGGCGCGATCGCCCACGGCAGCCACCGCGTCCGGCGCGACCGGAACGGCATCGGTACCGCTGGAGGAAGCGCGCCGGGGCCTGCTCGGCCTGTCCCGCGCCGGTCCCGACCCGTCCCTCCGGCGAAGCCGGCGTGCCCCCGGCCGGCCCGGCGCAGCGGGGACCGCGGCCGCACGGTGACCGGCAGCCGGTGTGATGCCCCCGGAGGGGCAGGAGGAGTGCGGTTGGTGCTGGATCGCCCTCGCGGGTTTCGCGGCTCTTCAGAACATCGCCGACGGCGGTCCGCTCACGGCCTACGCCCACTTGGCCCGCAGCACCACCGACCCGACCGTTCACCTCGTCTCCCACGGCTGCGAGCGCGAGATCACCTCGACGGCCATGGACAAGTTCGGGTTCGACCGGCAGAAGGTCCGCACCACTTACCCGGAGGTCCTCGCCGGGCTGCCGTCCGCCGCGCCGCTGACCTGACACGCGATCCCCGGCACCCGCATGAGCCGGCACCCGCACGGGGGCGGTGCCGGCCGCGTGCCGTCCGGGGGCCGTGCCGGCGGGGCGGCCACCGTTCGCCGTGCGGCGGCGACTGCTGGCCGGCCCCCACCGCCGGGTGCGGGCGCCGCTCCACCACGGCGGGCGACATCACCGACGACACCACGATCCACCACAACCGGATCCATGGGACCGGACAGCGCACCCCGGCCACCGGGTGACCGCCCGGGCATGGGCCCCGGGCCGACGGCTCCGGCGGCGCGGGTGGGAACACCGCGCCGCCGCCCGGCCCACCCGGCGTGGTTTCGGCCCGGACTCCGGCGCGGCACTCCCCGCCGGACGCCGGGACCGCTCTACTCCGGGCCGCTGACGGTCCGGGCCTCGGTCACGAGGTGGGCTTCACTTCCTCCAGCAGGCCGGTGGCCACATCGAAGACGAACCCGCGCACGGAGTCCTTGTACGGCACGAACGGGCTGCTGGTGATGCGCAGGATGGACTGCCGCAGGTCCGCCTCGACGTCCACGAAGGCCTCGGCCGCCCAGCCCGGCTTGATCCCGGTCTCCTCCTCTATGCCGCGGCGGAACTCGTCATCGGTGAAGGTGGCCATTCCGCAGTCCGTGTGGTGGATGAGGATGATCTCCCTGGTGTTGAGCAGCCGCTGGCTGATGGTCAGGGATCTGATCTCGTCCTCGGTCACCACACCTCCGGCGTTGCGGATGACATGGGCCTCACCCTCGCGGAGCCCGAGCATCCCGTAGACGTTCAGGCGGGCGTCCATACAGGCGACCACCGCGACGTGCCGGGACGGGGGAAGCGGAAGAGGGCCTTCGAAGGAGGCGGCGTAAGCGGCGTTGTTCAGCAGGTACTCGTCGGTCACAGACATGGGGTCCCTCACTGGTCGGCTGAATCCTTGGACGCCAACCTATGAGCCGGCGGGAGGACCGGGAGGGGGCAATGGCCGGATATCCATGAGCCCGTAACGGCCCGTACACGTCGGGCCGTTGGCGCCAGGCCCTCTCGATGGCCCGATCCGCCCGGGTGCCCAGGGTGTCCCGGCCCGCCCGGCCCCGTGCCGCCGGCGCCTCCCGCGTGCACTGATGTGCCGGCGCGGGCGCCGGCGGCACCACCCGGCCGCCGGTCGGGAATGTGACTCGATCGAGCCCATGCCTCGCCGCGGTCCGGGGCGGCGCGCCTGGTACGGGCCGGAACCGGTCGCCCGGTGCCGGTCCGAAGGGCGAGGGGGCCGCCGGGGCGGCCGGACCGCTGCTCGGCCGCCCCGCGCGAGTCATCCCACCGTGCCGGCCGTCGGCCGGGCCCCGGCCGCGCCGTCGCCCGCGCCACCGTCGGCGCCGCCCGCCGGGTCGTCGCCGACGAGACCGCCGGTGGCCACCCGCCGCCCGCCCGCCCGGCCGCGTACGCCGGTCAACGTGATCAGAGCGCCGAGCGCCACCATCACCACCGGGACCACCAGGCCGGCCCGGAAGGCGTCCATCCGTCCCCCGGTCGCCGCGACGACGCCGTAGACCGCCGTCACCGCCGAGATGCCCACCGCCGAACCGAACTGCATCGCGGTGTTCAGCAGACCGCTCGCCAGGCCCTGCTCCCGCTCGACCACCCCGTCGGTCGCCGCGATGGTCAGCGGACCGTAGGCCAGGGCGAAGGCCGTTCCGGACAGGAGCAGGCCCGGCAGCATCAGCGCGTACGGCCAGTCCTGGCCGAGCGGCAGGAACAGCGCGTAGGCGACGGCCCCGAGGACGAATCCGCCGAGGATCACCCGGGTGTTCCCGAACCGGGCGACCAGGCGCGGGGTGAGCGTCGGTGCCAGGATCGCGTCCAGGCCCAGCGCCAGCAGGGCCAGCGCCGTCTCCAGGGACGACCAGCCGCGCAGCTCCTGGAGGTAGAAGGTGAGCAGGAACTGGAACCCCATGAAGGAGCCGACGAAGAGCAGGGCGCCCAGATCGGCACGCACGGTCGCCCCGTTGCGCAGGACGCCCAGCCGCACCAGCGGGGTGGCCGCGCGGCGCTCGACCGCGACGAAGACACCGATCAGGAGCAGTCCGGCGGCGAGCGCGGCCAGCGTCAGCACCCAGCCGGCCGTCCCGTGTTCGAAGCGTACGATCCCGTACGCCAGCAGCAGCATGGCCCCGGCCGCCGCGGCCGCGCCGCCGAGGTCGAAACCACCGGTCCTGACCGGACGGGGCTCGGCCGGGACCAGTCGGACGGCGGCCGGCAGGAGCGCGCCCGCCAGCAGGACCGGCGCGAAGAACACCCAGCGCCAGCCGAACTGGGTGAGCAGCCCGCCGATGACCAGGCCGAGCGAGAACCCACCGGCCGCCGTGCCCGCGAAGACGAGCAGCGCCTTGTTGCGCTCGGGTCCCTCCTTGTAGGAGGTGGTGATGATGGAGAGGGCGGCCGGGGTCATGAACGCCGCCGCTACGCCCGTCATGAAGCGCGCCACGACGAGTGTCCAGCCCTCCGTCGCGAAGCCGCCGAGCCCGGAGAAGGCCAGGAAGACGGTGAGCCAGGCCAGGAACATCCGCCGTCTGCCGAGCAGGTCGGCCGCCCGCCCGCCGAGCAGTGTGAAACCGGCGTACCCGAGGACGTACGCACTCATCACCCACGCCGCCGTTCCGGTGGACAACGCGAGATCGGAACGGATCGACGGTACGGCGACGGCGAGCATCGCGACGTCGATCCCCTCCAGGAAGATGGTCCCGCAGAGGACCAGGAGCAGGGACCAGGCGCGTACGGACATGACGGTCTCCGGTGAAGTGGCGGTATGAGCAGGGGAGTTACCCGGGTGAGGGTCGGTTCCCTCTTGTAACCACTCGAACTGTGCGGCAGCATGGCGTGACATGGAAGAAGGCACTTCGAAGTCACCTGGTCACTGCGGAGTAACCGGCCCCGGCCCGGGCTACGGAGACACCGACCCGTTCCAGTGGGACACCCGGGAGGACTGCGAGGTGCGGCAGATCCTCGACCGGGTCGCCGACAAGTGGTCCCTCCTGGTCATCGCCCTGCTCGACCGCCGCACGCTCCGCTTCTCCGAGCTGCGCCGCGAGATCGACGGCATCAGCCAGCGCATGCTCACCGTCACCCTGCGCCAGTTGGAGCGGGACGGCTTGGTCAGGCGCACGGTGCACCCGGTGGTGCCGCCTCGCGTCGAGTACGAACTGACCCCACTGGGCGGCACGTTGCACACCACGATCCGCGCCCTGGTCACCTGGACCGAGCGGCACCAGCACGAGATCGCGGCCGCCCGCAGCGCGTACGACGAGCGGGAGCGGGAGGAGCGGTCGGCGATGTCGTCCGGAGCGTCGACGTAGGCGGGTCAGGACGCGCCTCACCGGGCGCGCGCGGTGGCGGGCTGCCGGAGTCGCCGGCCGGACAGCCTGACGGCCGCCGTCAGCCAGGGGCCGGCCCGGGTGTCGCAAGGTCAGAGGCCGGCCGACAACGGCCGCCCAGGGCTCAGCCCGAGGCCCGGCGGGCAGGGCTCAGCCCCGGGTGCCGTTGAGCCAGGGCTCAGCCCGAGGACCGGCGGCCGAGGGCGTCGAGCAGCGCGCGCTCGCGTCCGGCGCTCAGGCCGCCCCGTCGCGTCCGGTCCAGTCCCTGCTCGCGTTCCCAGACCAGCGTGTCGGCCAGCAGCTCCGCCCGGGGTCGGTGGCGCAGCCCGGCGGCACGCGCAGCCGCCCCGCTGCGGGCGGACCAGCCCTCCCAGCCCGGCTCGACCAGCCACATCGGCAGCGACTCGGGCCCCATGTACTCGGCCACACCGTTGACCAGCAGCCATGCCGAATCGGCGGTGACCACCGGACCGGTGTGTCCGCCGACAGCGCGGGACAGCTCGATCCACTCACTGAACGGGACGACCGGACCGACCGCGTCGTACGTCCCCGTGCGCCCCGCCTCCGCGGCGTCGAGGAGCCAGGTGGTGAGGTCCCGCACGTCGACCACCTGTGTCGGTATGGCAGGTGTGCCGGGCACCAGCAGGGGTCCTCGCGGATCGCGGGCGGCACGGGCCACCCAGTAGCCGGAGCGGCCGCTGTGATCGCCGGGACCGCCGATGAGACCGGCGCGCGCGACCAGGAGGCGGTCGCCCACGACGGCCGTCGACGCCTCTTCGCAGGCAACCTTCGCCTCGCCGTACAGCGCCCGGTCCACCTCGCTCATGCCGGTCGGGGCGAGGAGGGCCGCGGACTCGTCCGCGTCCGGGGCGGCGTGGGAGGCGTAGGCGCTGACGGAGGAGACGTAGGTCCAGTGTTGGGCCGCGCCGCCCAGCTCGTCGAGCGCCGCACGGACGAACCCCGGCTGCCACGACACCTCGAAGACCGCGTCCCACGAGCGGTCGAGCAGCGGGGCGTACGCCGATGGGGTGCGCCGGTCGGCGGCCACCAGCCGCGCACCGTCCGCGACGTGCCCGCTCTCACCACGCGCCAGGCATGTCACCCGGTGGCCGCGCTCGATCGCCCGCCGCGACAGCTCGCGGCCCACCCATGCCGTTCCACCCAGAACCAAGATCTCCATGCCGACACCCAAACACCGGGACACCGGGCTTCCGGGCGGGTTCGCTGACAGCGGACCCGCTGCCGCCGGCCGACCCGCGGCTCGCCGCCGGGTTTCCGGCCCGCTCGCGGGGCCGTCCCTCCGCCCGTCAGCGGCCCCTGCGCACCCGGGCGGCCTTGCGGGCCTCCGCGGCCTGGCGGGCCTCGGCGGCCTTGCGGGACTCCTTCGGGGGACGGCCCGTGCGGGTCCCCATGCCACGGAAGGGGGCGTTGGTGTTCTTGGGCTTGTCCCCTGCCGGCGGGCGCTTGGCCCCGGTGAGGGTGGTCAGCGTCTCCTCACCGGACCGCACCTGGGTGACGGTCGGCCGGATCCCGGCGTCCGACATCATCCGGTTCACATCGCGCCGCTGACCGGGCGTGACCAGAGTGACCACGCGGCCCGACTCGCCCGCGCGGGCCGTACGACCGCCGCGGTGGAGATAGTCCTTGGGGTCGGCGGGCGGGTCGACGTTGACGACGAGGTCGAGGCTGTCGATGTGGATGCCGCGGGCGGCGACGTTGGTGGCCACCAGCACCGTGACCGCGCCGTCCTTGAACTGGGCCAGCGTGTGCGTCCGCTGCGGCTGTGACTTCCCGCTGTGCAGGGCGGCCGCCCGGATCCCGCTGCCCCGCAGATGCCGGGTGAACTGGTCCACTCCGAGCTTGGTGTCCAGGAACATCAGCACCCGGCCGTCCCGGGCGGCGATCTCGGTCGCGGTGGCGTACTTGTCGGCCGGATGGACGTTCAGCACATGGTGTTCCATCGTGGTGACGGAGCCCGCCGCCCGGTCGACCGACGCGAACACCGGATCGTGCAGGTACTGCCGCACCAGATGGTCGACATTGCGGTCGAGCGTCGCCGAGAACAGCATGCGCTGCCCGTCGGGGCGCACGAGGTCCAGGATCTCCGAGACCTGCGGCAGGAAGCCCAGGTCGCACATCTGGTCCGCCTCGTCCAGCACGGTGATCCGGACCTGGTCCAGGTGGCAGTCGCGGCGGGCGACCAGGTCGGCCAGCCGTCCCGGGGTGGCGACGACGACCTCGGCCCCGGCCCGGAGCGACGTCGCCTGCCGCCCGATCGACAGCCCGCCGACCACGGTCGCCAGCCGCAGCCCGAGCGTCCGCGCGTAGGGGGCTAGCGCGTCGCTCACCTGCTGCGCGAGTTCCCTGGTCGGTACGAGGACCAGTGCGCGGGGCCGTTTCGCTTCGGCCCGCCGGCCCGCCGTACGCACCAGCAGCGCGAGACCGAAGGCGAGGGTCTTGCCCGAGCCGGTCCGCGCGCGGCCGAGGACGTCACGGCCGGCGAGGGCGTTCGGCAGAGTGGCCGCCTGGATCGGGAACGGCTCCCGGACCGAGAGACCGGTCATCGTCGCCACCAGCTCCGCCGGAAGGTCCAGCTCGGCGAAGGACCCGGCCGGAGGCAGGCCCGGTACCACCGTCTCGGGCACCGAGAGCTCGCCCCGCGGCGCCGTGGCACGTCCGGTCCTGCCGGCGCCGGAGTGCCCGGCGGCTGACGGCTTCGCGTTCATGGGGAACCTTCCTCGATCTGGCGCCCGGAACGGGCGGGGCCCGTACCTCGTCTCGGTACGGGCCCCGGATGCCTCAAGCGTGGTGCCATTTTACCAGCGGGCGGATCCCCTCCGGCCGGTCGCCGTGGCGGTGCCGGGTCACCCCGGGCGGGCTCTCCCGGCCCCGGGGCACAACCGCCCCGCCGGGAGCCGTACCGGGACCGCCCGGGAGCGGACGCACGTGCGGCGCGGCCCGAAGACCGCGCCGCACGGGGACCCTGCCGGATCAGAGGCGGCGCAGAGCCGGATCAGAAGCGGCCGGCCTCGGCCGGGAAGCGCGGCGGGAGCTCACGGGCCAGCCCGTCCCGCTTCGGGGCGCCGACCGAACGGCAGGTCACGTCCTTCGCCGGCAGCTTGCCGGTGGTCAGGTACGCGTTGACCGTGCCGTTGACGCAGGAGGCGGGGTCGAAGAGGTAGACGCCATGGCCCTCCCCACCGGCCGCCAGGACCATGCGCGACCCCTTCAGCGCCCGGTGGAGGCCCCGGCCGCTGGACAGCGGAGTCTGGGAGTCCCACTCGTTCTGGACGGTCAGGACGCCCTTCCGGTTGTCCACCCGGGTCGCGGCCTCGACCGGCTTCTGCCAGAAGGCGCACGGCTTGATGTTGGAGGCGAAGTCGCCGTACAGCGGGTACCTGGCCTTGTCCCGGACCGCGTCACGGCGGTACTGCTCGGGATCGCGCGGCCAGGCGCCGGTGTCACCGCACACAACGGCCCAGAAGACCGCCGTGGTGTTGTCCTCCGGGGCCTCGACGGCGCGGCGCGCCGTCTCGGGCAGGCGCGCCTTCGCCGTTCCCCCCTCGGCGGCCGCCTTCAGGGCGGCCACGAACTCGGCGGCATCCTTGGGGCTGAAGAAGATCGGTCGGTGTGCCCGGATGTCGTCACCGGTGAACTTCTGGCCGTCGATGACGATCGGGTCCCGGTCGGCGCGGGCCACCAGGCCCCAGAAGGTCGTGGACACGGCGGCCGGCGTCCTGCCCAGCCGGTAGTGGCTCGCGCGCTCGGCGGTCCACTTCGTCCAGCGGGTGAACGCCGGCGCCGAACCGGACGCCCACACCTGCATCATGCCGCGCCAGATCCGCTGCGGGTCGACACCGCTGTCGAGGACGAAGCGGTCGGTCCGGTGGGGGTACATCTGGCTGTAGACGGCGCCCAGATAGGTGCCGTACGAATAGCCCAGGTAGGAGATCTTCCGCTCGCCCAGTACGGCGCGGATCGCGTCCATGTCCCGGGCCGTGTTGCGGGTGGTGAGGTGCGGCAGCACGGCCCCGGCCTTGGCCTGGCACTTGCGCGCGACGCCACGTGCCCATGAGACGTCGGCCTTGAACGTCGCGGCGTTGTAGGGACGTTCGGTGTTCTGCTCGGCGTCGGTGAGACCACAGGAGACCGGGCTGCTGCGGCCGACCCCCCGGGGGTCGAAGCCGATCAGGTCGTACCGCTCCCGCACTTGCTTGGGCATGAACTCGCCGACCATCGGCGGCAGGTCGGCTCCGCCACCCCCCGGGCCGCCCGGATTGAGCAGCAGCACGCCGTGCCGCTTGGTGGGGCTGGTGGCCTTGAGCCGGGATATCGACAGGTCGATCTTCCGGCCGGCGGGCTTGCGGTAGTCGAGGGGGACCTTGATCGTTGCGCACTGGAAGGCAGCCGGCTGCTCCGGGTCGCAGCGGTGCCACGCCGGCTTCTGCTGGAGGTACTGCGGCACTGGGGCAGCCGAGGCCTGCGCCGCCGGGACGAGCGCGGGCAACAGGGAGGCGAGGACGCCCGCGGCGATCAGTGGTGCGAATCTTTGGCTGCGCACTAACCATTCCTTTCGATGAACATCCTTCGAAAGCCACCCTGTTGCATCGAAGGGCCGGGCAAATCCCCCCGGAGGGTGGTTCGTCTACGACTCACGATGGAGTGGGCATCCGGCCACTGGCCGAAGATCGCGTGCGACTGTCCCGCCGGGGCCTCGACCGCCGCGGGGACCGGCCCCGCCGCGGGGACCGGCCCCGCCGCGGGGGCCGGCCCCGCCGCCGGGCCGGTGCGCCGACTGGCACGTGCCGTCGACGTCAGCGCAGTTGGTTCGGGGCGATCAGAGGACGGGGGCCGGTCAATCCCTCGGCCTGCGGCTGTGCGCGCCCGGGGAACGGCATGCCCGGACCGCCGAGTGCCCTGTCGACGTACCGGACCAGGGCGGCGCCTATCGGGTTCGGCTTCGGCTTGTCGTTCTCGTCGAAACGCTCGTACTTCATCAGGTTGTAGCCGATCGACACCTGCCGGCGGCCGTCCTCGGTGGACAGGGCCCAGGTGCCGGCCCCGAAGACGCCGCCGTCGTGGCCCCAGTACCAACCTCCGCCGGGCATCCGCAGGGTGTAGAGCCCCAGGCCGTACCGCAGCGCCACTTCCTGGCCGGGCTCCGGCTCGTATGCGGGGACGGTGGTCTTCATGGCGCGCAGTTCGGCGGGGCCGAGGAGCTTGCCGCCGAGCAGTTGCCGGTGGAAGTCGTTGAGGTCGCGCATCGTCGAGACCATCGCTCCGGCGGTGCCGGCCCAGGACATGTCATAGACGCTGTAATCGCGGGCCGGGTCGATGTATCCGTACATCGACTCGTACATCCTCGCGTGCGGCCCCGAAAGGTGAGGCGCGCGGGGGAAATAGGTGTGCCGCAGCCCGGCCGCACGGATGACGTTGCGGGTGATGTACGTTTCCGGGTCCTGTCCCGTGACCTCCCGCAACAGCAACCCGGCGATGATGTAACTGGTGTTGGCGTACGCGTGTGTGCCGCGCTCCGCGACGGGTCGGGCCGCGAGACCGAGCCGGACGAGTTCCTCCGGGGCGACGCGGCGGAAACGGTGCTCGTCGAGTGTTCCGCCCGGGTCCTGGGCCAGCCCCGGGAAGGCGGGCAGGACGTAGTCGGCGATGCCGCTGGTGTGGTTGAGGAGCATGCGGACCGTCACCTGCCGGCCGCGCTCACCCGGTATCAACTCGGGCAGGTAGCGCCCGATCGGCGCGTCGAGTTCGACGCGCCCCCGGTGGACCTGCTGAAGAACGGCCACGGCGGTGAAGGTCTTCGTGACGCTGCCTATGCGGTGCTCGAAGTCGGGTCGCATACGCCGCTCGGTGTCCACATCGGCCAGCCCGACGGCTCCCCGCCACTGCTCCGCGCCGTCACGCACCGACGAATAGGCGCCGTACATACCGGCTTTGTGGAAGGCCTGAAGGGACTCGCGGAGAGCCGCTCTGTCGAGTGGGCGGCCGGGCGTGGAGAAGGCGGCGGTGGAGGGCCCCGTCAGGCCGGACACCGACACCGCAGACGCGGACGCCGGGCGCGGTGTCGCCTGCGCGGGCAGCGCCGTCACGCCGAGCGAGAGAAGGGCAGCCGTGGCCACCGCGGCCAGGCGGGTCCTCCGCCGGTCCGGGCAGCGGTTGTTCGCACGGTTGAGGGGCATCGACACTCCAGTTCCGTCAGCTCTCGCACGGTGTGTGCTCGGTGCTCCCCATCCTTGTCGCGCCGGTGCGGCGGGCCCTCCACCCACGGAACGACCTTGCGCACAGGAACAGATGACATTTGTCAGGCGTCACCGGCGGGGGACACGGCGGGACACGGCGCGGCGGGTGCGGCGTGGCGGGGCGGGTGCGGGGGTCGCCCGCCCCCCACCCGTCGCCGCTGCCGGACGGGCGCCGGCCGGGCGGCAACCGGGGGACTCAGGCCGCGGCCGTGGTGAAGACCCCCGCCCGCGCCGCTGCGGCCGCCGCCTCGGCGGCGCGGTCCGCGCTCGTCTCGTCGAGCGGCTCATCGGTGGTCAGCAGCCGGTAGTACAGGGGAGCGGAGACGGCGCGGATCACCTCGCGGGTGTCGGTCCCGGCGGGCAGCTCGCCCCGTTCCACGGCTTGCCGCACGCACGGCTCCCACTCCTCGACACGCGTCTCGTAGAAGCGGTGGAGGGCGGCAGCGGTCTGGTCGTCACAGGTCGCGGCGGCGATCACTGCCTTGAACAGTGCCCCTTGCCGGGGGTCGGCCAGGGTCCGCTGGACGAGCCGGGCATTGGCACGCAGGTCGCCGAGGAGGGTGCCCGTCCGGGAGCGGGGGAGCGACCGCTCGGCCATGTCCACGAGCAGGTCGGCGACCAGATTGGCCGGCGTCCCCCAGCGGCGGTAGACGGTCGTTCTCCCCACCTCCGCGCGACGGGCCACATCGGCGAGGTCGAGGTGGGCGAGGCCGCCCTCGGCGAGTGCGTCGCCGGCGGCCCGCAGCACGGCGGCCCGCACGCGCGCCGTGCGTCCGCCCGGACGCACGGTCCCGGGGTCCGTCTTTCCCGAAGCCACTAATGGGACTCCTGTTCCACTTAGGGTGCCGTTCCTGCTACGTTGGGCCTCAGGTTAACGGGAAAAGAGTCCCGTTAGCGAGTGTCCCATGTCCGCGGGTCGGCATGGGTGAGAGGTCGGTCATGGAGACGAGACGGCTGGGCGCGTCAGGACTGATGGTGCCCGTGCTGAGCTTCGGCGCGGGAACGTTCGGCGGGCGCGGGGAACTCTTCGGCGCCTGGGGCACCACCGATGCCGTCGAGGCGAGGCGTCTGGTGGACATCTGCCTGGAGGCGGGAGTGACCATGTTCGACACCGCTGACGTCTACTCCGGCGGCGCCTCGGAGGAGGTGCTCGGTGCCGCCGTCAAGGGGCGGCGCGACCAGGTCATCCTCTCCACGAAGGCCGGCCTGCCGATGGGGGAGGGCCCCGGGGACGCCGGAACCTCGCGCTCGCGCCTCATCAGGGCCGTCGACGACGCCCTGCGCCGCCTCGGCACGGACTACATCGACCTCTTCCAGCTGCACGCCTTCGACGCCGGAACGCCCGTGCAGGAGGTGCTCTCCACACTGGACGACCTCGTCAGGGAGGGAAAGCTCCGCTACACCGGAGTGTCCAACTTCTCGGGCTGGCAACTGATGAAGTCGCTGGACCTGGCCGACAGGCACGGCTACCAGCGGTATGTGGCGCACCAGGTCTACTACTCCCTGGTGGGCCGTGACTACGAGTGGGAACTGATGCCGCTCGGACTCGACCAGGGCGTCGGCGCCGTCGTCTGGAGTCCTCTGGGGTGGGGACGGCTGACCGGCAAGATCCGCCGCGGCCGTCCGCTTCCCGCCGGGAGCCGACTGCACGCCACCGCTGACTACGGCCCGCCGGTGGCGGACGGTCTCCTGTTCCAGGTGGTCGACGTCCTGGACGAGATCGCGGAGGAGACCGGCAGGACACTGCCCCAGATCGCCATCAACTGGCTGCTGCGGCGTCCCACCGTCTCCTCCGTCATCATCGGAGCCCGTGACGAGGCGCAACTCCGGCAGAACCTCGGCGCGGTCGGGTGGACTCTGACCGCGGGTCAAGTCGCGAGGCTCGACGCCGCGAGCGCCAAGACCGCTCCCTACCCCTACTTCCCGTACGAGCGGCAGGAAGGCTTCGCCCGCCTCAACCCGAGCCCGGTCATGAACCGGGACGCCGGGTGACGGACGGGACTTGGCAGTGACCGGCGGTGTCCGTGGCTGAGAGCCCCGCACGGCCCGGCCTCCGCCGGCCGGCCGGGGGCGTGGGAGCTGGGCGAGGTGTTGTGCTTTCCGCCCGTCAGGACGGAGGTGGCCCACAGGGTGAGTTCATCGGCGACGGCTTCGGTGGTGCCGCAGCCGGCGGCGGCGTGCGCGTCGGCGTAGTCCCGCAGGATCCTCCGGTTCTTCAGCCGCGACAGGGCGTGTTCGACCCGTGCTCGGGCTTGGCGGTGGACGGCGTGCTCTGCTTCCTGCTGTGGGTTGAGGTGGCTCCGGTCTCGTCGTTCGCGGTGCGGGACGAGGAGACCGGACGGGGAAACCCTGCGCGGGCCCCTTCGCCCGCGCCTCACCGTTCAGGAGGGCGGGAGCACCCGGCACCACCGCTACGAGAACAGCCTCTCGATCGCCGGGGCGTGCACCCCTCCCTGAGAGGCCGAGGGCACCGAGGAGCGGGCCGGCCCACGTGAGCCCGGGTCAGGGGCGGGTGCCGGCAGTCAGCAGACCGGCCAGCGCCGACGGGCCGCCCTCCGCCAGGGCCACCCGCTGTTTCGAAGCGCCCGTCCCCTGGGAGAGCAGACGGGTGACCGACCCGGCCACCCGGTCCAGGTCTCCCGTGTCCTCCAGCGCGGGCGCCACATGTTCGAGCAGTGCGGTGACGACGTCGGCCGCCGGTGCCGGGCGCAGCCCCATCGGGTGGAGCAGGGTCTTCTCCAGGCCGTCGCGCGCACCGCGCCACACGGCCGCCGACACCAGCTCCTGCGGTACGCGGACGAGCGCGTGCCCTTGGCGTGCCTGTCGTACGAGGGTCGTCACCAGAGCCCTGAGCAGACCGGCGAACATGACCGCTTCGTCCAGGCCGAGCTGAACGTCCATGGCGCGGACCTCGACCGTCGGGTAGCGGTCGGAGAGCCTGGCCTGCCAGTACAGCTGGCCGCGCCCCCGGATCATTCCCGACTCGATCAGCTCCGCCGTACGGGCCCGGTAGTCGCGGGCGTCGGCGAACAGCGGCTGCGGACCGCCGACGGGCCACCGCCCGTACGCGATGGTGCGCCAGCTGGCGAACCCGGTGTCCCGCCCGTCCCACAGGGGCGAGTTGGCGGCCATGGCGGTCAGCACCGGCAGCCAGGGGCGCAGCCGGTTCAGCACCTCGACGCCCAGGTCGCGGTCGTCGATGCCCACGTGGACGTGCATGCCGTTGATCATGTGTTCATGGATCAGCGGCGGTGTGTCCGCGGAGAGGTCCTCATACGGTGTGCCCTCCGTCACCAGGACCGGGCCCGGCCCCTGCCGCGGCCCCGCGCCCGTCGTCGCCACCCGGCATCCGGCGGCCGCCGCGGCCTCGCCCACCAGGCGGCGCAGCCGCCCGAGGTGTTCGGCCACCTCGTCCAGTTCCCGGCACACCGGGGTGCCGATCTCGATCTGCGACCGCAGCAGTTCGGGGGACAGGTCACCCGGTCTGTCCCCCAGGAGCGCCCGGGCCTCCGCCAGCACCCGGTCGTTTCGCGGCACCGGCGACAGGCCGTCCGCCTCGATCAGCAGGTACTCCTCCTCAACGCCGAATGTGGTCATCCGGCGCTCTGCCGACGAGTCGGTCGCCGCCGAGCCACCCGGCACCGCTCGCCTCCACCGCGCCAACTGCCCGGGACAGGTGTCCACCTCACGTCTGGCCTCCACGCCCGTTGTCGTCGAGTCGATCACTGCCCGCCGGCCCGCGAGTCATGCAGTGCCCCAGGAATACCACCGTCCCGTTGAAACGGTGTCCACCGGGCACGGTCTTCCGACGCTCCAGCTTGGCCACGGAGTGGCGCACCCGGCGCGCCCGCCGCCGGCCCACTGCGCCGATTGGCGCACACGCACCAACGACACCCCCTGCCTCGGCCCACCGGGCGTCCGGCAGGAAAGGCCGGATCGGCCGGATCGGCCGGCTCAGGAGCGGATGGGCGGCAGCAGCGGTGGGAACCTGTCCCAGCGGACGATCTCGCATCCGTCGGACCGCCGGAAGTCCGTATCCACCGGCCGGCCCGCCCAGGTGCCTTCGAGGTGGGCGGTGGCCGGCCCTCCGTACTGCAGGGAGCACTGGGTGCCCGGCGGCACCGGCGCGAAGGGGTCCTCGCCCCACCTGGTCAGCTCGTCGAGCCTGTCGCAGGCGGCCTGCGGAGCGGGGTGCGACCCCGCCGCGGGGTGGCAGGACAACTCGAAGGTCCCGTCGTTGGCCGGGTCCCCGCTGTTGGTCACGGTGAGCCTCAGATGATCTCCGGGCCATGGCGCAGCCGCCGCGCCGTTACCCGCCGAGAGAAGGACGGTGGCCAGTACGAGGGTGAGACCGCTGGATCGCAGCACGGATACTCCTGGGGCAAGGGCTCGGCGCGGCCCAGCCTCTGTCCGGACCGGCACCGAGCGGCAGCAGCGCGGTGCGGCAGCACCACCTCGTGCGTCAACCGCCGCCGACCGGAGAAGTCACGCCATCGGCCCGGCGCTCGGCGCCTGTCCGATCATCGGAGCGCGAGCGGCAGGGGGCTGTCCGCCGGACGGGCGGCGGTCACTCCCGCGCACCGGTGCGCGAATGCCTCCGACCGCACGGCAGGCGGTACGGGCGATACGGACGGTCCGGCAATTCCGGTGATGCCGTGGTGCGGGACCGTGCCGATGGTGGAGGCGCTGCGGTCACGGCTCAGGCCGTGCTCGCCGGGGCGATCTCCTTGATCAGCTCCTCGACCAGGCCCTTGATCTCGTCGCGGATGGGCCGGACGGCCTCCACTCCCTGCCCGGCCGGGTCCTCCAGCTTCCAGTCCAGGTAGCGCTTGCCGGGGAAGACGGGGCAGGTGTCGCCGCACCCCATGGTGACGCAGACGTCGGAATCCTCGACGGCGTCGACGGTGAGGATCTTGGGGGTCTGGGCGGAGATGTCGATGCCGACCTCGCGCATCGCCTCGACGGCGGCCGGGTTGACCCGGCCGGCGGGGGCGGAACCGGCGGAGCGGACCTCGACACGGTCCCCGGCGAGGTGGGACAGCCAGGCGGCGGCCATCTGGGAGCGGCCGGCGTTGTGGACGCAGACGAACAGCACGGAGGGCTTGTCGGGCACGGCAGGTCTCTTCTCAGGCGGACGGACGGGCATGAGCGAGGAACGTCATCGAGCCCGGTGGTGTCAGTCACCACTGATGTGACAGTATCAGCGCATGATGACGTCAGTCGACACTGAACTGATGCGGGTACTGGCCGACCCGCTCAGGCTGCGGATCGTGACCCTGCTGGCCCGCGAGACGCTGTGCACCACGCATCTGGTGGAGGAGACCGGCGCCCGGCAGACCAACCTCTCCAACCACCTGCGGGTGCTGCGGGAGGCCGGGGTGGTGGAGACCGAGCCGTGCGGCCGGTTCACCTACTACCGGCTCAGGCCCGACGTCATCGCCGCTCTCGCGGAACAGTTCGCCGCTCTCGCCGAATCCGCCCGCGCCACCGACAACAAGAGGGCCTGTCCGTGACCGGTACCGAAACCCCCGCGACCGTCCAGGAACCCTCCGTCGTCGCCAAGCTGTCCACGCTCGACCGCTTCCTCGCCGTCTGGATCCTCGCCGCGATGGCTCTGGGACTCGGGCTCGGCCGCCTGATCCCGGACCTGAACGACACGCTCAGCAAGGTGGAGATCGGCGGTGTCTCCCTGCCGATCGCACTCGGGCTGCTGGTCATGATGTACCCGGTACTGGCCAAGGTCCGTTACGACAGGCTCGACGCGGTCACCGGCGACCGGAAGCTGATGGTCTCGTCCCTGGTGATCAACTGGGTGCTGGGGCCGGCGGTGATGTTCGCCCTCGCGTGGGCGTTCCTGCCGGATCTGCCCGAGTACCGCACCGGCCTGATCATCGTCGGTCTGGCCCGCTGCATCGCCATGGTCATCATCTGGAACGACCTGGCGTGCGGCGACCGCGAGGCCGCCGCTGTCCTGGTCGCGCTCAACTCCGTCTTCCAGGTCCTCGCCTTCGGGCTGCTCGGCTGGTTCTACCTCGACCTGCTGCCGGGCTGGCTCGGCCTGGGCGACGGCGACCACCTCGACATCTCCATGTGGAAGATCGCGCTGAATGTCGTCGTCTTCCTCGGCGTCCCGCTGCTCGCGGGCTTCCTCACCCGCCGCATCGGCGAGAAGAAGCTCGGCCGCCGCTCCTACGAGGCGGACTTCCTGCCGAGGATCGGACCGTGGGCGCTCTACGGGCTGCTGTTCACGATTGTGATCCTGTTCGCCCTCCAGGGGAAGACGATCACCTCGCAGCCGCTGGATGTCGCCCGCATCGCCCTGCCGCTGCTGGTGTACTTCGCGGTCATGTGGTTCGGCACCTTCCTGCTCGGCAAGGCGATCGGCCTGAACTACGACCGCACCGCGACCCTCGCCTTCACGGCGGCCGGCAACAACTTCGAGCTGGCCATCGCGGTCGCCATCGCCACCTTCGGTGTCACCTCCGGCCAGGCCCTGTCCGGTGTCGTCGGCCCGCTCATCGAGGTTCCCGTCCTCATCGCGCTGGTGTACGTGTCGCTGGCCTGGCGCGGGAAGTTCGCCACCACGCCGTGACACACCGCTTCATCCCCCGCTGACACCGACAGTCACACCCTCCGGCACGGGGCACGGCCGGTGCCGCCCCGCTCGGCAGCCGGCGCCGGCGGGGCGCGCACCGGCGGGCGGTGGCCGGTCCGCCCACGCCGGGCTCACCCGCCCGCATGCCCCAGGTACGGAAACACCCTGACCACAACGGGCGGTGCGGACCGGATGGCGCGTCCATGGAGTGGCCGGTACGCGTGTGACAGGTCGGTGCCGCCGCGCGCGACGCCGGCGCGCCAGGGCCGAGGGGCGGCGGGCTGCCCGCCCTCGCCCCTGGCTCCTCTCAGCGAGGCCCGACCAGGCGGAACACCGGATGACGTCGTACTTCGGCCAGGAACTCCTGGTGCGTGGAGCTCGCGGTCACATCGAAGTACGGGCGGGTGACCGGCACCTCGCGCCAGTACTGGCGCAGAACCGGCACGCTCTCCTCCGCACCCGCCTCGACGGCGCGCAGTCGCTCCGAACGGCCGCCCCGGCTGAGGGTCACGTCGCCGGCCACCCGGACGTTGCGCACCCAGTTCGTCACCCCGTAAGCCGCCACCAGCCAGCGCTCGCCGTCCCTCTCCATCACATCGACCGGAATCGAGTACGCGCGCCCCGTCTTCCTGCCCACCACGGTCAGGACGTGCCGGTAGCCCTTTCCCAGACCCGCACGAGTCATCGCGAGGAACACGGCGTTCACCGCCTTCGTGCCGACGCCGATTCGATAGGTCTTCGCCATCACCGCTCCTGTCTCCACCATCGCCGGCCACCGTCTTCCGATGCCCGCCGCCACCCTTTCAGCCCGATGGGCCGGAGGAGCGATTGTCCGCCAGGCTGCCGCACCGGCCGGACGAGCACGGGGCACGGCCGGTCACCCGCCGAGCGCCCCAGGGCGTGGAAGGGCGCCACTCCGGCCGCCGGGCTCTTCCCCGCCGGGCTCCTCCCGCCGGTTCTCCCAGCCGGGACGCCGATCTCGCACCGGGCTGAGTATCCGTACTCATGTGGCCGTCCGGGCACGCGCCGCAGGGTGGTGGGATGAGCAACCTGCCGATCGCACCACCGGCCCATGACGCCTCGGTGAAGCCCCCGGCCGGACGGGGCGCCGACGTGGGGATGTCGTGTCTGCTGGTGTTCGTCGAACTGGCCGCGCTGGCGGTGATCCTGATCATCTGGCCCTTCCTGGACCATTTCGATCTCGCACGCGATCCGGACGAGCCCGTGGAACCGGTGTCGATGTGGCGCTACCTGCCCGCCGTCGGCGGAGTGGGGCTGCTGGCGCTCGTGGCCGCCGTGATCGCCTCCCGCGCCCGGGCCGTGGTCACGGTGGTGAGCCAGGGGGCGATGGCCGTACTGGTCACTCTGCTCGTCTTCGGCGGTGGCACCCTGCAGGACCGGCTGGACGAACACGACGGCCGCCCCCTCCCGGCGCCGACCTCGGGCGTGCCGGGGTGCCGCAGTGGGGGTAGCAACAGCGAATGCGCGAAGCACGGCGGGTGACCGGGTCCGGCCGGCCGGGCACGCGAACCGCCGCGGCCGGCCGTCCGCCGGACGCAGCCGACGGGCCGGATACCCGGACGTGGCCCGGCCGCCCCGCGGAGAGCGGTGGCGGCACGCCGTTGTCGACCCGGGGCGGGGGCTGCCGAGCCCAGCGCCGGAGTCATGAAAGGATCTCCTCATGTCTACCAACGTTTTCTTCGACATCACCATCGACGGCGACGCCGCGGGCCGGATCGTCTTCAAGCTGTACGACGACGTCGTCCCCAAGACGGCGAGGAACTTCCGTGAGCTGGCCACCGGCGAGCACGGCTTCGGTTACGCCGGCTCGGGCTTCCACCGGGTCATCCCCGACTTCATGCTCCAGGGTGGCGACTTCACCCGCGGCGACGGCACGGGCGGCAAGAGCATCTACGGCGAGAAGTTCGCCGACGAGAACTTCAACCTCAAGCACGACAAGCCGTTCCTGCTGTCCATGGCGAACGCCGGCCGCAACACCAACGGCTCGCAGTTCTTCATCACCACGGTCAGGACGCCGTGGCTGGACGGCAAGCACGTGGTCTTCGGCGAGGTCGTCGAGGGCGAGGACCTGGTGAAGCGGATCGAGTCCCTGGGCTCCCAGTCCGGTGCCACCCGGGCGAAGATCGTCATCGCGGAATCGGGCGTCGTCGGCCAGTAACCCGCTCGCCCACGGCACGTGGCCGGGACGCGTCGCATGATGCGCGCCCCGGCCCGCCGGGACGTACGAGGCCCGCGGACCGGAGCGGGGCCCGGATGTGGTCACCGCTCCGGCCGGGCCCCGAGGTTCACCACCGCGCACGGCCTCGCGGCCGGATGCACCGGGCCTCGCCCGCCCGGCGGCACGGCCGCCCGAAGGCGGCCGTCGAGCACCGGCGGCGACGCACTTCGCGGTCGTCCACGGTACGCGGGGCCGGGGCCCCGGTGCCGTCACCGGCCCGGATGCCGGCGGTTCGGCGCTGAGCAAGGCCACCGCCCCACTCCGGTCCCCCCGCGTGGCAGCAGGGATTTCTGCTCCTCCCCGTGGCCGTGGACGGACGCGACTCACGGGTCCTCGCCGTCCCGCCGGCCGGCAACCGGCCGACGTCCGCCCGGCCCCGTCCCGGGTGCGGTCGCGGATGCCGAGGCCGGCACGTCTCCCGCCGGGCCTCGTCCAGCGCCACAAAGCGCGTCCAGCGCCACAGCACCTGCCCAGTGGTGATCGCACTCGCCCGGGGGCCACAGCACCCGCCCAGCGGTGACCGCCCTCGCCCGGCGGCCATGACGTCCCGTCCCACGATCATTCGCCCGCGGAAATGGCCCGTGACGTGCGCGCGGTGGGCGCCGTTCACCCTCGCGCGCCGCCGTCGCGGATGCCGGTACCCGCCCCCGCCGTGCCCCGGTCGGTCCGGGCCGGGCGGCGGGGGAGCGAGCCGACGCCGGCCCAGGTGACCGCCGCCACTGCCCCGAACGCCGACAGCACATACCTTTCTGACCACTTCGCGCCAGATTGACGGCCGGGATCCGGCGTAAGTCGTTGAGTTTCGGACGACCTGGTGAGGCTGGCCTCTGGCATATACCGGACATCGATCCGGCCGAGCGGACCGGCCGCAGCCGTCCGTCACTTCCCTCCTTCCCCTTGTTTCCCGCGCATTCACAAGGGGCGAGGGCTCCCACTCCGCCCCGTCGGCCCCCTCCGTGTCCACTGGTCTGTACAACTGGCTCGAAGTCATGACCACCTCCTTGCCGGGCCAAGCAAAGCGGGTGACCGTTACACCGGATGCCGGAGCGCCCAATTCAGCTCACCGGCTCTCAAGGAGGTCGAGGAAGACCGATGAATCCTGTAGCTGATCGGCCGCTGCCCACCGGAGACCCGGACCGCCCGACCCGACGGGAGGCGGTCGAGCCCACGACCATCGCCCTGGCGGGGGCGGAGTTCGGCTGGGGCAGCAGTGGGAAACTGAGCGCCGTCCTTTCCGCGCTGGCCGAGCGGTCGGGCGGGCCCCTGCGGCTGATCGGCATCGGATCCGGACTGGGCCGGCCCCTGCTCGCCGCGCACCCCGTGGAGACCTGGTACGACTTGCCGGAGTCGGCCGGGGACACCCTCGACACCGTGCGGCGGATCGTCCGGACCCAACATGTGACGGCGGCGGTCGTGGTGCTCGACGGGCCACTCGCCATGGCGTTGGAGGCGACCGGAGTGCCCACGGTGTTCGTGGACAGCCTGCCGTTCCTCTGGACCGACGGCGACCGCCCCGACCTGCCCTTGGACGTCTCGGTCTACTGCGCGCAGCGCTGTGTCGAACTGCCGCCGGAGTGCCGCGGAGTGCTCGACTCCGTACGCGCGCTGCGGTGGGTCGACGCGATCGTCGCCACCCCGCCGGGCCGGCCACGCCGGACCGGGGCGGTGCCGGCGACGCGCGGCCCGGCGGAGGGACGGGGCACGCCGGCGCAGGTGCGGAGAGAATCGGCGGGACCTTCCGCCGCCCCGTACCGCACCGCCCTGATCAACCTCGGCGGGCTGCGCGCCCCCAGGCTCGCCGACTGGTCGCACTACCCGCGCCTCGTGATTCCCGCGGCCGTGGAGGCACTGGCCGCCGAGGGGGTCAGCGAGGTGCACATCGCGGGGAACGTACCGTCCGACCTGGTCGCCGGGCTCACCGGCGGCTCGTCCGGAGCACCCCGCACGACGGCCGGGCCGCTGCCCCACAGCGCGTTCCTCGACCGGCTGGCCGAGACCGACGTCCTGCTCACCTCTCCCGGCCTGACCACCCTGCTGGAGGCGGACGGCCTGGGGGTGCCCACCGTGTGCCTGCCGCCGCAGAACCTGAGCCAGGTCTTCAACGGCCGTTTCCACAGCCGGGCCGTGGGGGCCGACGTCCGCACCCGGTGGCCCGAGGACGTCTTCACCGAGGAGGAGGCGCTCGCCCGGCGGGCCGAAGGGGAGGACCACGCGCTGACACTGATCTACGGGAGCATCGCGGAGACGGCCACGGGCCCCGGCGCGGACGCGGCCCGCCGCCGGCTGCGCGACGCGATACGGGGGGCCCTCCGCACGGCCGGGACACACCAGGGCTGGGGCGGACTCGCCTCACGGGTCGGCACCGAGGGCGCCGCCCAGGTCGCCGACGCCGTTCTGTCACTGGTGGCGGGGGCACGGTCGGCGAGCTGAGCCGCCCGGCGCCCCGTCCGCTCCCCGGCCGGTGGAACGCCCGCACCGCCGTGCCACCCCACCGCCGGAGCCCGTGTCCCGCCACCCTGTCACCCGGGCCACACCGCATCCCACGACCCACCGGCGTCCCCCATGGGCTGCCCCCCGTACAGACCACAGCAGATCCGAGCGGCCGGAAGGTTCCGTACCATGCGCGAGCGTCAGCGGTATCTCTTCATCAGGATCCTGGAAGCCTGCAACGCCGACTGTTTCATGTGCGAGTTCGCCCTGTCCCGCGACACCTTCCGGTTCTCCGTGGAGGACTTCGCCGATCTGCTGCCCAAGGCGCGTGAGGCGGGGGTGGGTTATGTGCGCTTCACCGGCGGTGAGCCGCTGATGCACCCGGATGTCGTGGAGCTGGTGCGCGCCGGTACGGCGGCCGGGATGCGGATGTCCCTGATCACCAACGGCAGCATGCTGCCGAAGATGGCCCGTGCCCTCGCCGAGGCGGGCCTCGCGCAGGTCATCGTGAGCCTCGACGGGTCCTCGGGGGCCACCCACGACGTCTACCGCCGTTCCCCCGGGATGTTCGACAGCGGACTGCGCGGGCTGCGCGAGGCCGCGGCCCTCGGTGTGCTGCCCCGGGTCAACACCGTGGTGGGCCCGCACAACTACGATCAGATGCCGGAGCTCCAGCGGGTGCTGACCGAGGCCGGGGTCAAGCAGTGGGAGCTGTCCGCCCTGAAGCTCGACCGTTCCATCCGCTACCCCGACCCGGATCAGGTCCGCGCGGTCTGCGACCCGGTGTACGACGCCGATCCCGCGACCTGGCTCGTGCCCCTGGGCAAGCGCTTCTACGGCGACACCCCGGATGAACAGGAGCGGTACTTCACCGAGTCGCAGACGCCACGCGCCTCCCGGCCGCTGTGCCACGTCGTCGACGACGTGATCTACATCGACGGCAAGAACGAGCGGATGTACGCGTGCAGTTGCCTGCCGCACCGGGACGACGACAGCGGCCCGGGGGGTGCGCCGCTGCGCGAGGGCGGGGCGATCAGCCTGGACACCCCGGTGTTCCGGGCGCACGCCGACTTCTTCCGTGACCGGGGCCCGGAGCTGTGCGCCGGCTGCTCCACGACGGCCGCCGGCTACAGCGACGACGTCGCCAGGCTCGGGACGGCGACCCCTTGGCAGTACTGAACCAGCGGGCCCCTGCCGGCCGGAGCACCCACGTGGCCCCTCGCGCCGGAGCACCCGCGCCCGCCGACCTCCCCGCCCGGCCGCCCGGCCCCGGGCGACCGGGGGACCGGGGCCCGGACGACCCCAAGACCCGACAAGCAGACGGAGGGAGGCACCCATGAACATCCCCCAGGAGGTCCCGGCCGCCACGCGCCACCGCCTGCTCCTGGTGTCGCGGGACGACGAACTCGACTCCTTGCTGGCCGGGCGCCGGATCGCCGCCCACACCGGCGACCTGCGCCTCGCCCGCGCCACCGGACCCGGCGGCCGTCCCGACGAGGACCCCGGTGGGCCCCCGCCGGATGTGGCGCTCGTGTGCGACGACCGGGACGCGGCCGTCCGGCTGCTGGCACTCGGGGTGCCGGTGGTGCACCTGCGCTCCGGGCACGAACCCGACACGGCGCCGGCCGACGAGGCCCTGGCCGGTGCCCTGCGCAGGGTGCACCTGCCGGGGTGGCTGCCCGGCCCGCGTCCCACGGGCCGCGACGTCCGCACGACGGGGACGCTGGCTCCCGCCCGGCTGAGCCGTGGCCGGACCCGGGCGGGCACGCTGCTGCTGCTGTCGCTGTGGGGCGTGCCGGAGGCCGAGGCGGCGGCCTTCGTGGCAGGCCCGATGGTGGCACTGGCCCGGGAGGCGGCACGCCGCACCGGCCACTGCGACATCGTCCACGACACCGCGGGTCCCCTGGTCCACGCCGCCCTGAGCAACGGCGCGGAGGTGGCGGCCGGCACCACCGGGAGTGTCGACACGCACCGCGCCGACGAGGTCGACGTGGACGCGTTGCACGCCCGCGCCGAGGTGTTCCTGGCCTCCCCCACACTGGCCGCGCTGACGCTGGCCCAGGCGCGCCGCGCCCCCCTGGCCCTGCTGCCCGCGCTGGGCGCCGCCCAGCGGGACCTGGCCGAGCGGACCCGTACCGCGGTGTCCCTGCCGGAAGCCGCCGACCCCGCCGACCCGGAGCTGTGGACGCCGCCCCAGGACCCGGCCGCCGGCCCGTGGCGGGAGCTCGCCGCCGCACCGGACGACCTGCGCGGCGCCCAGCGTGTCGCCCGCACCCTGCGCCAGCTCTCCTTCGCCCCGCTGTGACGCCCCCGTGGTGACCGCCTGCCGTCCGCGAGCGGGCGCGATCCGCGCCTCCCGACCCCTGCCCCACCCTGTCGACACTGGAGTTGCCATGTCCCGTACCCCCGGTGAGACCGACGCCGCCACGGCCCCGGACGCGGTTCCGGCGCCCTTCCGCCCGGTTGTCCCCGACGAGCAGTGGCGCGACTGGCGCTGGCACATGCGCAAGCGTGTCACCAACGCGGAGAAGGCCCGGCAGTGGATCCGGCTGAGCCCCGACGAGGAGGAGGCCATCGTCAAGGCGGCGGGCAAGTACCGCTGGAGCATCACGCCGTACTACGCGTCCCTGATGGACCCCGACGACCCCGACTGCCCCGTCCGGCGTCAGGCCGTGCCCGCGATGGGCGAACTGGCCGAGTTCTCCGGCGCCGAGGTCGACCCGGTCGGCGACATGTTCTACCGCAAGACCAACCGCGTGGTGCACAAGTACCCGGACCGGGTGATCATGCTGGTCACCGAGGCGTGCCCGGTCTACTGTCGGCACTGCACCCGCAAGTTCCACACGACCGACGTCGACGGTACGTACTTCCGTGACGACGAGGGCGGTTCGTACGACGAGGACTTGCGGTACATCGCCGAGCACCCCGAGATCAGGGACGTCCTGCTGACGGGCGGTGATCCCCTCTCGTACCAGGACGGCAAACTGGAGGAGATCATCTCCGGGCTCCGGGCCATTCCCAGCGTCGAGATCATCCGCATCGGCAGCCGCTTCCCGGTGCTGCTGCCGCAGCGGATCACCGACGAGCTGTGCGAGATGCTCGCCCGCTATCACCCCGTCTGGCTGAACACCCACTTCAACCACCCCAAGGAGATCACCGAGGAGGCGGCCGCCGCGGTGGACCGCCTGCTGCGGCACGGGATCCCGGTGGGGAACCAGACGGTCCTGCTGCGCGGCATCAACGACGACGTGGCGACCATGCGCACGCTCATGACCGAGCTGCTGCGCATCCGGGTGCGGCCCTACTACCTCTACCACTGCGACAACGTCACGGGCGTCTCCCACTTCATGACCTCCGTGGAGAAGGGGTGGGAGATCATGGAGGGACTGCAGGGCCACATCACCGGGTTCGGTGTGCCGCAGTACGTCCTGACGACCAAAATCGGCAAGATTCCCATCGCCCGGCCCTCCTACAGCGAGACCCCGGACGGCCTGCTGCTGCGCAACTACCGCGGCCAGGAGATGGTCGTCGACAGCTCGGTGCACCCGATCCGGGAGACCGATCTGCGATGACCCTCGACAAACGGCTCGGACAGCGCTTCCTGCCCTACGGGGCCAACTACCTCGCCTGGTCCGACATGAGCGAACTGCGCGAGGTCGTCGAGCAGCAGGTCCTCTTCCGCTACCAGACGGAGTCCGAGAGCATGGCCTCCCGGCTGGAGCGGACGGTGGCCGACCGCCTCGGCGCGGCCCACGCCCTCGCGGTGCACAACTGCACCGAGGCACTGCGCCTGTGCCTGATCTCGACCCGTCCCTCCATCGGGGACCTCGTCCACATCCCGGCCGTCACCTTCGTCGCGGTGGCCGGTGCCGTCCTCTCCTGCGGACTGATCCCGGTCCTCGTCGACGCGGACGACTCCCTCTCGATGGACCCGACACTGCTGCCGCCCGACGCCCGGAGGGTGGTGGTGGCCCACATGGAGGGCACCGTGGCCCGGGTCCCGCGGGACGTGCCGTATGTGATCGAGGACTGCGCCCAGTCGCTCGGCGCGCGGCTGCCCGACGGACGGCACGCCGGAACGGCCGGCTACGCGGGCACGTACAGCTTCCACCACAACAAGGTGCTCACGTCGGGCGAGGGTGGCCTGATCGTCACCAATGACCCCGAGGCATGGGCCAGGATGCGCTCGTACCACGACCATGGTTCGGCCCGCGTCCCCGGTCGCTACCCGACGTGGGACGAGGACGCCCACTACGGGGAGAACTTCGTCACCAGTGAGGAGGTGGCCGCCGTGCAGTCCCAGCAGTTCCGCCACCTCGACGAGGTGCTGACCGGGCTGGAACGCATGTACGCCATCGCCACGGACCTGCTGCCCGACCGCCCGGACCTGCGGTTCCTGCCACGGGCCGCCGGTGACGCGAAGGTCAGCCTGCGCTTCCGTTGGGAGAGCCGGGAGCTGCGGGACGCGGCCGTCGACGCGCTCACCGCCCGGGGCATCGCCAACTGGACCCTCGACAAGTACCTGCTGGCCGACCATCCCGTCCTCAAGGCCCGCAGGTCGCTGTACGCGGACGGGTTCCCCTGGAACCACGCGCCCGGCCGGCCGCTCGCCCTGAGCCGCGACGGGTTCGCGCGCACCCGTGATCTGCTGGACCGCACCCTGTGCGTACCGCTCTCGCCCGAACTGCCGGAACAGGAGCAGATCGTCGCCGCCAAGGCCGTGTGCCAGGTCCTGGAGGCGGTGTGAGCGGCGCCCCCGACCGGGCGGACGGCCGACCACCGGTGCTGCTGATGACCGACGACCGGGCCTCCTCCTTCACCCGGCACGCGGCCCGTGCCCTGGACGGCCGGCTGGTACTGCTGCGCTTCACCGAGCTGCGGCGCGACCTGTCGCGCGAGTACCTGCGCGAGACGGCGCACCTGCCCGCCTTCTGGGTACGGGAGGGAGTGCCACTCGAGGAGGAGGCGCAGCGGTACCGTGTCTGGGCCGATTCGCTGCCGGCGCGTCCGACCCGTTTCTGCAACCCCTCCGAACCCCGCCAGGCCGTGGCCCAGCGGTTCGCCGCCCTCGCCGGACTGCCGCACCTGACACGACGGCAGGTGCGGTGGGTACGCGACAAGGCGGCGATGAAGGACAAGTTCCGGCAACTGGGCCTGGACACCGCCCGCTACGCCCGGGTGCGGACCCCCTCGGACGTCGCGCGCTTCGCCGGTCGCCACGGCTGGCCCCTGGTCCTCAAGCCCGTCGACTCCTTCGCGTGCGTCGACACCTACCGGCTGGAGGGCCCGGACGACCTCGGCCCCATCGACTTCACGGCGCGGGAGTGGATGGTCGAGGAGTTCCTCACCGGCACCGAATGGGAGGCGTGCGCCCTCATCCACGCCGGAGAGGTGCTCGACGCCTGGCCGAGCGCGATGCCCTGCCGACCGCTGGACATCGTGGACGGTGCCATGAACGCCAACATCAGCGTCGGGAGCGGGGAGGGCCCGCCCGTCGACGTACGGGAACTGGTCCAGCGCATCGTCAGCGGCATGGGCATCGACCACGGCTACGCCCACCTGGAGTTCTTCGTGGACGGCGACACGGTGCGCATGGGCGAGATCGGGATCCGGCTGGCCGGCTGCGAGATCCCGGCCAACCACGGTCTCGCGTACGGCTTCGACATCTTCGGCGCCACCCTGGACGTCTACCTCGGCCGCCGCCCGGAGCTGCGCTACCGCCACCGCCGCTGCGTGGGCGACCTGCTGCTGCCGCTTCCCGGCTCGGGCGTGGTCCGGCGCGTGACCAGCCCCGAGGAGCTGAAGCGCATCCCCGGGGTCCTCGACGCCGTTCTCAAGGTCGGGGCGGGCGCGACGGTCACCGGCCGCCGGGCCTCGCACAACGCCTCCGGGTACGTCCATGTCGCCGGGGCGTCCGTCAGCGAGGTGGAACAGCGTATGCGGGAGGTGCTCGGGACCTTCAGCATCGAGCTCGACCCGGTGCCGGAGCCGGGCGCCGCGCGACCCGGGGCGGCGCCCCTCTGACCCCGCTCCGGCCCATCGGCACCCGTGCCCGGTGCGACGGCGACGGCCGTCCGGGCCGAGCGCACGGAACGACAGTGAAGAACGGACCGCACGGCCGCGACCGCGGCCGTACGCCGAACGGCCGGCCGCCCGAGGGCGACGGCCGCGGAAGGGAGATCGAGCACGTGGCCAGCGGTGTGCCCCGCCAGTTCCTCGTCCTGCTGACGCGCCCGCACGTGGCGGGGGCCGCCTGGTGGAGCGTGGTGTCCAGGCTGCCCGTGTACCTGATGTCGCTGGCCATGGTCCTCGTGGTCCGTGAGCAGGGCGGCGGTTACGCACAGGCGGGTTTCGTCGCCGCGCTCTACACCCTGGGCATGGCGGTGGGCAGCCCGCTCGTCGCGCGGCGGGTGGACCGCCAGGGGCGGCGCGCGGTGCTGCTCGTCACCGGCGTCGTCTACCCCGCCGCACTCGCGCTGCTGGTGTGGGCCACCCGCCCCGGCGACTGGGCGCAGCCCGTCGCGGCCGTCGCGGCCGGGATCGCCCTGCCGCCGGCCAACGCGGTCATGCGGTCGCTGTGGGCCCGGCTGCCGCTGCGGGACGAGGAGCGCGAGACCGCCTACCTCTGGGAGGCGCTGCTCACCGAAGTGCTGGTGATCGGGGCACCGCTGATGCTCGCCGGGCTGATGTTCCTCGGGTCGGCGGGGACGGCCGTCGTCACCGTCGCGGCGATGGGCGGTGCCGGGGCCCTGGGCCTCGCCCTGACACCACTGCCGTCCGGGGTCCCGGAGAGGAGGCCGGCGGACGCCGACGGCACCGGACGGCCTTGGCTGGGTCCGATGCGGACACCCGCGATGGCCGTCCTCACCGCCGTCATGGCGACCTGCGCCGTACCTGTCGGACTGCTCACGCTGGCGATCCCGGCCTTCGTCGACCAGTACGGGTCGACCGGGGGGACCGGGGTGGTGTACGCCTGCTGGGGAGTGGGCAGCGCCCTGGGCGCCCTGCTGCTGGGCCGGTCGAAGCCGGAGGTGGCGGTGCACCGCCGCTTCCCCTGGCTGGTGCTGGCCTTCGCGCTGGGCGCCGGGCTGCCACTGCTGGCCACGTCGCCGCTCACCCTCGGGGTCGCCCTGGCCGTCGGTGGGCTGCCCATCGCGCTCGTGTCGGCGAGCGAGATGACCCTGGTCAGCCAGGTCGCCGACGGCCGGCTCCTGGCGGAGGCGTTCACCTGGGCCTCGCTGGCCACAGTCGTGGGCGACGCGCTGGGCCAGCAGGCGGGCGGACTGCTGGTGGAAGCGATCGGCCCGCGCGGGGTGTTCGCGGTCGCCCTGGCGACCGCGCTGGCGGGCGCGGTTCTGGCCTTCGGCTGCCAGACGCTGCTGGGCAGAAAGGCCACCGAGACGCCGGAGCGCACCGCGTGACCCGCCGCCCGGCGTCACCCGCAGCCGGCCGGAGCGCCGCGCGCCGCCCGTACCCGGGGAGCGGCACCCCGCCCGCGCCCGGGCCGCCGCGGGTGCCGTCCGCGGCGCCCCGGCCGGCCCGCCCTGCTCCGGCGCCGGACGGTTCCCGCCCGTCGGCCGCGCTCCGTTCGCCCGTTCCACCGTCCCCCTCGTACGGCCCCTCACGAGCGGCCGCCCCGTCCCACCGATGACCCCAGGAACCCGAGGTACCCCTGTCATGAACGCAGCCACCAACGACCAGCGGCAGCACGGGCGCTCCCTGCCCCTGCCGGGCACCGGACCGTTCCGCCCGGTCGACTACGCGGAACTGCCCGGCGCGGTCGAGGCGTTCCTGCGGGCGCCCGACCGCACACCCGTGCCCGTACCGGTCGAAGGCCGGCCCGATCTGGCGGAGAGCATCGCGCTGGCCGCCCAGCTCTACGCGGGCAGCGCGCTGCCCCGTCCGCTCGACACCGGCGTCGTCCTGGGTGCGAAGGACCTCCCGGACGGCACCGTCGAACTGGCGCGCCCGCTCGCCCGTACCTGGCTCACCGAGGACGACCTGGGCGAGCCGCGCACCTTCCTCGACCGGCACCCCGGCACCGTGCTGCTGCTCGGGGCGTACGACCGGCTCACCCTGGACGTCGTGCGTGACCTGCTGCTGTCCACCTACCGGGGCCCCGAGCACGCCCTGACCCTGCTCAGCGGGCGGGACGGCGACTCCGTCGCCTGGAACGTCGCCAAGCAGTACGCCACCGCCGCCCCGGAGGCCGACGCCGTCGGGCTGTTCACCGACACCGACCGGCCCCCCCGGCAGCCCGGCGTCCGGGTCTTCGACGACCGCGACTTCGACCGGCCGGCCGCCGACATCCAGGGCGAGATCCTCCACACCCTGTGGCGGCGCGTCGTCTTCCAGGGCCACGGCAAGGACGACAGCCTCAACCTGGGCGAGTTCACCATCTGCGGCCTCAGCCAGGCGGCCCCGGCCCGCCCCGGACTCCTCGGACCGCGCTGCTCCTACGGGCTGCCGTGCTACAAGCCGGAGGACAAGCTGGTCCCGCTGCACCAAGTGCGGGCGGTGGAAGTGGTGCTCAGCGCCTGCAACAGCGGTCCGCTCGCCGACCTGGCCCTGTACGACCCCAAATACCAGTTGCTGCTCAACGCGCTGGACAGCCCCGCCCGGCTCGTGGCGTCCGCGGTCTCCGTCCACGACTCCGACCGGCCCGAGAACACCGCCTGGATGCGAGCCGCGCTCGACGGCGCCGACACCGTGGACGTCCTCAACGCGAGCCTCGCCGGCTCGCACCCGTACCCGGCGTTCATGCGCTTCGGCCTGCCGGCCGTGCCGACGCGGCCGCTGCCCGGCCCGGTCCCCTCCGACCACCGGCCCGACCCCCTGCTGCTCACGGTGGGGGAGCGGCTCAACGCCCTGCTCGGGTCCGATCTGCTCACCCAGCGCCACCCGCTGCGCCCCCGGCTGACCAAGCTGGCCCGCAAGGTCGACCTGTGGGTGGCCCGTCCCACCCACCTCGCCGACCAGTCCGCCGAGGAGATCCACGGCTCGCTGACCGCCGACCTCCAGTCGCTCGACCACGTGATCGCCGAGCAGGTGGCGGCCGATCCCGAGAACGAGATCATGAACTATCCCGCGCACTTCGGCGACCGCAGCCGGCTCGACCCGGAAGTACGCGAAGTGACCTGCCACTGCGGGCGCCCGGCGCAGGAGTTCACCCGGCGCGGACTGCTCCCGCAGATCCCCGACACGCTCTGCGTGGTCTGCATGCGGTGCGGTGACGTCACCTTCCGGCTGCCCGGTGCCCCCGTCCTGCTCGCCCACGCCGACGACGAGGCCGCACAGGGCGGCGAGCTGGTCGTACGCGCCGAACTCACCGCGCCCCGGCCCGGTCCCGTCCGGCTGGGTCTGTTCCTGCCCACCTATCTGCGTGAGGACACCACGGTGGAACCCGCCACGGTGAAGGTACGGGCCAAGGGGGAGCAGGCCCAGGACGTGACGTTCCGGGTGCGTTTCCGGCCCGAGACGGCACCGCAGGCCTACTACTTCACCGTCTTCGCCGTGCAGGACCTCGCCGTCTCCACAGCCCGGCGCCACTTCGGCGTCGTACCGGGCGGGGCGTGAGCCCGCGCCCCGCCCGGACCGTCTCCCCCTGTTCACACACCACCGCACCACGCGAAGGAGTGCTGTCATGGAGAACGCCACGAAGCCCGAGGCCGGCTCCGGCCCCGGTACCAAGCCCGCCATCGAGCTCGTCGAACAGGACGGCGAAGTGACGCTCAGCATCGGCGGCGAGCAGGCCATGCAGGCCTGGGAGCGCGACCTGATGTGGGCCAGCGCCGACATGCTGTGCGAGTACGGCCGGGACTTCTACGAAGTCGGTCTCGGCCTGGGGCTGTCGGCCCTCCGCATCGCCAACAACCCCGCCACCCGCAGCCACCGGGTCCTGGAGCTGTTCGACGAGGTCGAGGAACTGTTCCGGGAACGCAACCCGGAACTGCCCGACACGCTCAGCATCGAGCGCGGCGACTTCTTCCAGCGGATCTTCGAGCTGCCGTCGGAGAGCATCGACGGCATCTTCTTCGACCCGGCGCTGGACATGGACGTCTGGAAGGACGAGGCGCTGTGGCAGCGGACCGTGCCCGAGGTGGTCCGGGTCCTGCGGCCCGGCGGGGTGTTCATCCCCTTCTTCAGCACCAAGCCCGAACTGCGGTGGCAGTACCTGCCGCACTTCCGGGAGATCCGGGTCGTGCGGCACCCGTACACGGCGTACGACACGACGGAATACACCTACGGAACCAGTGGCGACGCGTACATCCAGTGCTTCGTGAAGAGCTGAACCGGACCCTCCCCGCCACCGACCGCCCCAGACTGCCGACGACGCCCCGGAGGCCCGCATGACCGCCGAACCGACCACGTCCCCCCTTCCGACCGCAGCCGCTCCCCTCCCGGCCCCGGCCCCGCTGTCCACCGCGGCCGAGCCGCCGGAACTGGTCGGGGTGGACTCGCTGTTCCTGGCCGGACCGTTCATCCAGCTCCTCGACCCGCTCACCGGCCGGATGCCGTCGGACGCCCAGGCGCCCTTCACGGTGCTCATCGACCACTTCGAGGCGCAGGGCCTCGCCGTGCACAACGCCCACCGCAGGGAGGCCTGGGGCGCGGAGCTGATGCGCCCGGAGGTCTGCACGCGGATCGACCAGGACGAGATCCGCAAGGCGGACGTCTTCGTCGCGATGCCCGGCCACCCGGCGTCCCCCGGCACCCACATCGAGATCGGGTGGGCCAGCGCGTTCGACAAGCCGATCGTGCTGCTGCTGGAGAAGGACCGGGAGTACACCTTCCTGGTACAGGGGCTGCACACGGTGGCCACGGTGGAGTACGTGGAGTGCACGGACATCGCCGAGGTCCTGCCGGCCGTGGACGCCGCACTGCGCCGGGTGGTGGCCCGGCACCGCGACGCCGCCGGTCAGGCGGGCTGACCGACCGCCACCCGCGGGCCCGGCGCCCGCGGGTGGCACGGACGGCCGGTGACCCCCGCCGACGCGGGCGTCACCCGTATGACGGACCGGGTGGGGAGCCCGGCAGGAGCGGGCGCATGAAGGTGCGCTCGTAGCGCAGTACGCAGCCGCTGTCGTCCCTGATCCGGTCCGCCTCGACGAACTCGGGGTCCTGGCCGAACAGCGTCCGGTACTCCTCGTACGCGGCGAGACTGGGGAAGCTGAACAGGGCGAGCGCCTTGTCGCTGGCGCCCTCCGCCGGCAGGAAGTACCCGTGGTGCGAGCCACCGTGCCGGTCGACCAGCTCCATCCAGCGGCGCCCGAAGCGTTCGAACGCCTCGATCTTCGCCGGGTCGATCACGTACTCAACCACACAAGTAAGCACCCGTACGAGGCTAGTGCGCCGGCCCGGCCGAGGCCGTTCCGACGCGCGATCCACCGTGCCCGACGCACTGCGGTGGCCGGGTAGGCACCCGGGCCCGGCGCGGGCCGGCCGGGTGGCCGCGCTACGCGCTCCCGGTCAGGCGGAGACGGGTGCGGGCCGGGGCCGACGGGGGCAGTTCGCTCAGGATGTCGGCGAGTGAGACCTCCGCGAGGCTGCGCCGCCATGCCTCGTGGGCCCGCGCCATCCTGTGGGCGAGGACGCAGGTGTTGTGGCAGTCCTCGGGGGGCAGCGCTCCCTGCCCCCGCTGGCGGATCTCGCGGCACTCGTACGGTGCGGACGTGCCGTCCACCGCCTCGACGATCTGGAGCAGGGTGATCTCGGCAGTGGGCCGCGCGAGCCGGAATCCGCCGCGCGGGCCGGTCGTCGCGGTCAGCACACCCGCCCTGACGAGCGCCTGAAGCTGCTTGGCTAGGTAGGCCGCCGGCAGGTCGTAGTAGCGCGCGAGCTGTGCCGCCGACGCGGAGGCTCCCGGTTCCAGCTGCGCCAGGGTCGTGGCGCAGTGCAGTACCCACTCGGTGCTCACAGGCAACTTCATGCCCCCGAGTCTAATGAACGATATTGCGGATCTATTTAGTCCGAGATAGCGTTCGAGCAGTCGAGGGGCGAGGAGAGGACATCATGCGGATCGCGGTTGCCGGCGCGACGGGGAACATCGGGGCTCTCACCGTCAGCGCCCTGGAACGGGACGGGCACCAGGTCGTGCGGGTCAGCCGCTCGCTCGGCGTGGACCTGTCGACGGGCGACGGACTGGACGGCGCCCTGGCCGGCGTCGAGGCGGTCGTCGACGCGACCAACGGGCCGGCGGCCGACCGGGACGAGGCGGTGGCGTACTTCGGCACGGCCACGCGGAACCTGCTCGCCGCCGAGGAGCGGGCCGGCGTCCGTCACCATGTACTCCTCTCGATCGCCGGGATCCACCGGGTCGAGGGCAACCCCCACTACGCCGCCAAGCGGGAGCAGGAGCGCCTGGTGGCCGAGGGGCCGGTGCCGTGGACGATCGTTCCAGCGACGCAGTTCCACGACTTCGCCGCGATGGTGGCGGGCTGGACCGAGCGGGACGGTGTCGCAGCCGTCGCGCCGCTGCTGGTGCAGCCGGTGGCCCCCGCCGATGTGGCCGACGTCCTCGCCGAGATCGCGACGGGCGAGCCGCACGGGCGCTACCCGGACGTGGCCGGACCCGAGCCGCAGGACCTGGTCGACATGGCCCGGCGCACCCATGAGGCGCGTGGTCGCGCGGTGCGGCTGGTGCCGACGTGGTCGGCGGGGTTCGGTACGTCCATGGCCGGCGACGTCCTGCTGCCGGGCCCGGGTGCCCGGATCGCACCGACCACCTTCGACGAGTGGCTCGCGGACCAGCGCCGGCTCTCCGGTCGCGCGGACCGGGCCGGCGGCGCGGTGTAGGCGCGGGTCCTGGCGCGCGGCCGAAGAGGTCGGCGGGACGCCCACCACCCGGAGCGGGCGGGGGCCCGAGGGCCTGGTGGGGCGGCGTCTCGCACGGGTGCTCACGCCCGCCCCTCCACGGCGCCGCGGACGAGGCGTCCGACCCGCCGGAGGCGTGGCCGATCGACAGTGAGGTCCGTTCCACCCCGCCGGGGATCTTCGCCTGTCCACCGGGTGGCCGCCCACCGGCCGGCGGGCGCGCCGCGCCTACGGAGCCATGGGCCGACCGGCCGGCCCCTTGCTTCGCCTATCGAGAATCGATAGATTTCCATCGTTACTCGGGTGAGGGAGAGGCGATGGGAAAACTGACAGTGCTCGCGCTGCGTGCCGTGCTCGCGGTACTGCTCGCCGGCTCGGTGTTCGTGCAGACCGTGATGGTGGCCCTGCTGGCCAGGGACCTGGGGGAGCTCGACGGGGATCTCGCGCACCTGCGCGCCCCGATCCTCGTGATCACGGTCCTCGGCCTGGTGACGGTCCAGGTGGTCCTGGTCTGCGTCTGGCGGCTGGTGACGATGGTGAAACGCGGCACCCTCTTCTCCCACGCCGCCTTCCGGTACGTGCACGTCGTGATCGGCGCGCTCGTGGCGGCCGCCCTGCTGGTCTTCGCCCTGGGGGTCCTCCTGGCGCCGGGTGAGGCCGTCGCGCCGGGCGTGGTCCTCCTGCTGGGCGGGGTCGCCGTGGCGATCCTGGGGGTCGCCCTGATCGTGCTCGTGCTGCGGATGCTGCTCGCCCAGGCCGTCGCGCGCGATGCCGAGGCGGCGCGGATGCAGGACGAGCTGGACGGCGTGATCTGATGCCGATCGTCGTCGACATCGACGTGATGCTGGCCAAACGGAAGATGTCCGTCGGTGAGCTCGCGGAACGCGTCGGGATCACGCCCGCCAACCTGGCGGTGCTCAAGAACGGCCGCGCCAAGGCGGTCCGCTTCGCGACGCTCGCCGCGCTCTGCCAGGTGCTCGAGTGCCAGCCGGGCGACCTGCTGCGCTGGGAGGCCGAGGACGCCGCCACCGGGTGACGCCGGTCGGGCCCGATCCCTGTCTCACCGCCCGGGCGGAACGTCCCACGGCGGACGCCTGACCGACCGCCGCCGCGGGGCACCCGCGCCTGACCCCGGGTCGAGCGCGGGGCCCGCCCCGCCGTGCCCGTTCCGGTCAGGGTTCCCACCACCTCCCCGCCGTCAGTCCCGCTCCTCGGCGCGTTCCGCCGGATCCGGCAGGCCCTCCAGCAGGTGGCCCAGCGCGCCCACCACCAGACGGCTCACCTCGTCCGGGTCCGCGTCCGCCAGGGGCCGCTTGCCGATGACCACCCGCATCAGCCCGATGCCCAGCAGCCAGGACAGGGCGAGATCGGCGCGCAGCCCGCTGTCGCCGGTGCTGCTCAGCGTCGCCAGCGCCGAGGCGTAGTCGTCGCCCAGTGCCGTGACCGCCGCCGAGACCTCGTTGTCGGCGCCCACCGACCGCAGCAGGGTCTCCAGCGACCGGCCGCCCCCGCCCTCGGCCGGCGCGGGACGGAGCATGCTCGACAGCACCGTCTCGACCAGCGACGCGGCAGGAGTGCTCCGCAGCTGCTCCAGGCCGCTCCGCGAGATCACCTCACCGAAGAGAGCCCGCTTCGACCCGAAGTGGCGGAACAGCAGCGCCTGGTTGACGCCGGCCCGGGCTGCGATGTCCCGCACGGTCGCCCGCTCGTACCCGCGCTCGGCGAACAGGGCGGACGCGGCGACCAGCAGCCGGTCCCGCGTCGACGTGCCGTCCTGTGGGCGCGCGGCCGCCGCCCCGGCGCCCTCCGGTGCCGCCCCGGTGTCCGCCGGTACTGCCGCCACTTCCGGCCTCTTCGCCACCATTCATCCCTTCCCACTCGGCCCGTGCGCCGCCAACGGCCACGGACGGAGGCGCCGTTGACCGGCCGGGTGGTCAACTCTAGTTTTGTAAGCAGCTGCTTACACCAGGGAGGTTCCCCGTGACGACCGCTCGCGAGCAGACACCGCTGGCCTATCCGTTCAACGAACCGGAAGGGCTGGGCCTGGCCGAGGCGTATACGGAGGCACTGGAGCGACCCGGCCTCTTACGCGTACGCATGGCCTACGGCGAGCCCGCCTGGCTGGCCACCCGCTACGCCGACGCCCGCCTCGTGCTCGGCGACCGCCGCTTCAGCCGGGCGGACGCCCTGCACCACGACGAACCCCGGCAGACCGAGGGTCAGCAGGACTCCGGCATCCTCAGCATGGATCCGCCCGGGCACACCCGGCTGCGCACCCTCGTGGCCAAGGCGTTCACCGTGCACCGGGTGGAGAAGCTCCGCCCTCAGGTCAGGGAACTGGCCCACGGCTTCCTCGACGAGATGGAAGCCGCCGGGCCGCCGGCCGACCTCGTGGAGCACTACGCCCTGCCCATTCCCGTGGCCGTGATCTGCCGGATGCTCGGCGTACCGGAGCAGGACCGCCCCAGATTCCGGGTCTGGAGCGACGCCGCGCTGTCCACGAGCTCACTGACCGCCGAGGAGTTCACCCGCAACCGCGAGGAGCTGCGCACCTATATGGCCGCGCTGATCCAGGACCACCGGGAGGACCCCCGCCCCGACCTGATGACCGCGCTGATCGAGGCCCGCGACACGGAGGACCGGCTGACGGAACTGGAACTGACCGACCTGTGCGTCGGGATCCTCATCGCGGGACACGAGACCACGGCGAGCCAGATCCCCAACTTCCTCCACGCCCTGCTGGAACACCCCGACCAGCTCGCATTGCTGCGCGGCCGGCCGGACCTGGTCGCGGGCGCCGTGGAGGAGCTGCTGCGCTTCGTGCCGCTGGGCAGCGGAGCCGCGTTCCCGCGCTATGCCACGGAGGACATCGAGGTGGGCGGCACACTGGTGCGCGCCGGGGAACCGGTGCTGGTCGCGGTCGGCGCCGCCAACCGGGACGCGCTGAAGTTCACCGCGCCGGGCCGCCTGGACATCACCCGTACCGGAGTGCAGCACCTCGGTTTCGGCCACGGCGTCCACCACTGCCTCGGTGCGCCCCTGGCCCGCTTGGAGCTCCAGGAGGCACTTCAGGCGCTGATCACCCGCTTCCCCGCCCTCCACCTCGCCGGAGACGTCGTCTGGAAGAATCGGATGCTGGTCCGCGGCCCGCGTGAGATGCCGGTGGGGTGGTGACCGGTGACCTGGACCACCGAGATCGACCCGCGGCAGTGCATGGGCTCGGGCATGTGCGCGGCCCTCGCGCCCGACCTCTTCCGCCTGGACGGTGCCCACGCCGAACCGGTGCGCGCGGAGATCGCCGAGGACGGTCGCGCCCTGGACGCCGCCGACTCGTGCCCGGCGCTGGCCATCGTCGTCCGTGACGGGCCACGCACCGTCGGCCCCCGGCCCTGACCGGGCGCGGGCGCGCGTCCCGGCGACCGCCAGGGTCGCCGCCGGCCGGATGCCCGCGCTGGAGCCGCCCACCAAGGAGTTCGTACCGGCCGGCGGTGACCGACCACCTGCCCCGCGCCACGTCCCAGTGGCCCAGTTCGGGTACCGGGACGGAGAAGGTGAGGCGCCGGGACGCGCGCGGGCGCGTCGCGCCCGGCGACAGCGAAACGGCAACGTCGCGTCCGTGGCCGATGCGGGTCGCTTCCGCCGGGCGCCGGCCGACGGTGCGCCGGCCGGCGTGCCGGCTGCCCGGTCAGGCGCCGACGTAGGCCGCGAGGTGCTCGCCGGTGAGGGTGGAGCGGGCGGCGACCAGGTCGGCGGGTGTGCCCTCGAAGACGATCCGGCCGCCGTCGTGGCCGGCGCCGGGACCGAGGTCAATGATCCAGTCGGCGTGCGCCATGACCGCCTGGTGGTGCTCGACGACGATGACCGACCTGCCGGAGTCGACGAGCCGGTCGAGCAGGCCGAGCAACTGCTCGACGTCGGCGAGGTGGAGGCCCGTGGTCGGCTCGTCGAGCACGTAGACGAGCCGGTCACCGCCCTTCTCGGCCAGGTGGGTGGCCAGCTTCAGCCGCTGCCGCTCACCGCCGGACAGCGTGGTGAGCGGCTGGCCGAGGCTGAGGTAGCCGAGCCCGACTTCGGCGAGCCGGCCGAGGATTCGGTGCGCGGCCGGGGTGCGCGCCTCGCCCGTACCGAAGAACTCCTCCGCCTCGGTCACCGACATCGCGAGCACCTCGCTGATGTCGCGGCCACCGAGGTGGTGGTCCAGCACCGACGCCTCGAACCGCTTGCCCTCGCACTCCTCGCAGGTGGTGGCGACACCGGCCATCATCGCCAGGTCGGTGTAGATGACACCGGCGCCGTTGCAGTGGGGGCAGGCGCCCTCGGAGTTGGCACTGAACAGGGCCGGCTTCACCCCGTTGGCCTTCGCGAAGGCCTTGCGGATCGGGTCGAGCAGTCCCGTGTACGTCGCCGGGTTGCTCCGCCGCGAACCCTTGATCGCCCCCTGGCCGACCGGGACGACACCCGCCCCGGCCGGGATCGACCCGTGCACCAGGGAGCTCTTCCCGGAGCCGGCGACGCCGGTGACCACGCAGAGCACCCCGAGCGGGATGTCGACATCCACGTTCCGCAGGTTGTTCCTGGTCGCGGCGCGGATCTCCAGCGTGCCGGTGGGCGTCCGTACCGTGTCCTTCAGGGCTGCCCGGTCGTCGAGGTGGCGGCCGGTGACCGTACCGCCGGCCCGCAACCCCTCGACGGTGCCCTCGAAGCAGACGGTGCCGCCCGCCGAACCCGCGCCGGGGCCGAGGTCCACGACGTGGTCGGCGATCGCGATGGCCTCCGGCTTGTGCTCCACGACGAGTACCGTGTTGCCCTTGTCGCGCAGCCGCAGCAGCAGGCCGTTCATCCGCTGGATGTCATGGGGGTGCAGGCCGACGGTGGGCTCGTCGAAGACGTACGTCGTGTCGGTGAGCGAGGAGCCGAGGTGGCGGATCATCTTGACGCGCTGCGCCTCGCCGCCCGACAGCGTGCCCGACGGCCGGTCGAGGGAGAGGTAGCCGAGACCGATCTCCACGAAGGAGTCGAGCGTCCCGAGCAGCGCGCCGAGCAGGGGCGCCACCATGGGGTACCGCCCGCTCGAAGAGCGTGGGGAAGGCTCGTTCAGCGCGCGCACCCAGCCGGCGAGGTCACTGATCTGCATCGCGCACGCGTCGGCGATGCCGATCCCCTCGATCTTCGACGACCGGGCCGCCTCGCTGAGCCGGGTGCCGTCGCAGTCGGGGCAGGTGGTGAAGGTGACCGCCCGGTCCACGAACGCCCGGATGTGCGGCTGCATCGCTTCCCGGTCCTTGGCGAGGAACGACTTGCGGAACTTGGGGATCAGTCCCTCGTAAGTGAGGTTGACACCCTCGACCTTCACCTTGGTCGGCTCCCGGTGGAGGAAGTCCCGCATCTCCCTCTCGGTGAACTCGCGGATGGGCTTGTCCGGGTCGAGGAAGCCCGACTCGGCGTAGGTCCGCACGGTCCACCAACTGTCCGACTTCCAGCCGGGGATGGTGAACGCGCCCTCGGCGATCGACTTGGAGTCGTCGTAGAGCTGCGTCAGATCGATGTCGGAGACCGTGCCCCGGCCTTCGCAGCGCGTGCACATGCCGCCGGTGCGGGTGAAGGTCGCCTTCTCCGTCCTGGTTCTGCCGGCACCGCGCTCGACCGTGATCGCACCGCTGGCCCGGACCGAGGCGACGTTGAAGGAGAAGGCGTTGGGCGAACCGATGTGCGGCTGCCCGAGCCGGCTGAACAGGATGCGCAGCATCGCGTTGGCGTCGGTGGCGGTACCGACCGTGGAGCGGGGGTCGGCCCCCAGCCGCTGCTGGTCCACGATGATCGCGGTCGTCAGCCCTTCCAGTACGTCGACCTCCGGCCGCGCCAGCGTCGGCATGAAGCCCTGCACGAAGGCGCTGTAGGTCTCATTGATCAGGCGCTGCGACTCCGCGGCGATCGTCCCGAACACCAGTGAACTCTTCCCCGAACCGGAGACTCCGGTGAACACCGTGAGGCGGCGCTTGGGGATCTCGACGCTGACATCCCTGAGGTTGTTCACCCGCGCGCCGTGCACGCGGATCAGGTCGTGACTGTCGGCGACGTGCGGTGCGGTCGACTGCGCGTCCGTCCTCGTGGTCATGCTCCTCGTGTCTCCATCCGTGGCGCGGAGCTGCCTCGGCGCTCCGCCGGGTCGCCCGGCCGTGCACAGCCGGCTTCGATCGGTACGTCCGGTCCACTCCTGTCGGCGCGGTCACGGCGACGGCCCGCCGCTGCCCGATCGGCTCACCGGGACCGGAGCTCACCGCTTCCGCGGCTGGTTGAAGCGCAGCATGTTGCCGGAGGGATCACGGAAGGCGCAGTCGCGGACACCGTACGGCTGGTCGACCGGCTCCTGCAGCACCTCGGCACCCGCGGCGCGGATGCGCTCGAAGGTGGCGTCACAGTCGTCGGTCCGGAAGATGACACCGCGCAGCAGGCCTTTGGCCAGCGGCTCGGCCATGGCCTGCCGGTCGGCCGGGGAGGCGTTCGGGTCGGCGAGGGGCGGTTCGAGAACGATGTCCACGTCGGGCTGCGACGGCGAGCCGACGGTCACCCAGCGCATTCCCTCGAACCCCACGTCGTTGCGCACCTCCAGGCCGAGGACGTCCCGGTAGAAGGCGAGCGCCTTGTCGTGGTCGTCGACGGCGATGAAGCACTGGGAGAGATTGATGTCCATGCGTTTCACGCTACGGGCGGGTGGCGGCGTCCGCTTCTCCATTCCTGACCGTCCTGACCGGCCGCGTGTAGATCTTGGCCACGCAGGCCGGAATGGCGGCGCCCTCGTCGTGCGAGCGGGCCCGGTACGAGCTCGGGCTCTCGCCGACCAGCTCGGTGAACCGGGAGCTGAACGACCCCAGCGAGGTGCAGCCGACCGCGAAGCAGACCTCCGTCACCGACAGGTCACCCCTCCGCAGCAGCGCCTTGGCCCGCTCGATCCGGCGCGTCATCAGGTAGCCGTACGGGGTCTCGCCGAAGGCGGCGCGGAAGCTGCGGGAGAAGTGGCCCGCCGACATGAGGGCGACGCGCGCCAGCGCCGGGACGTCGAGCGGCTCCGCGTATGCGCGGTCCATCAGGTCACGGGCCCGGCGCAGCCGGACGAGGTCTTCCAGCGTCACGCCACCACCATCCCACAGCGCCGGACGCCGCCCGGTCGCCGACCGCACGCCGGGCTCACCGTCCGGATACAAGAGGGAGCCGGTCCGCCGCGGGATGGTGGGCGATGGGGTCTCCCGGCGGGCCGGAAGTGCATCTCGTCTGATTCCCGGTGGCCGAAGTGGTGATGAGGAACATATGACGACACCGGAAACGCGCACCAGGCTGCAGAACCTCGAGGACCGGCTCAGTGAGCGCACGCCGCCACCGATCGACGGCCAGACCCGCATCCCCGTCCCGCCGCCCGCCGAGGAAGACGCCGATGACGAGCGGGCGGGGCGGCCATGAGCGCGGACGGCGTGCGGATGTCCGGACGTCGACACGCTGGGCAGGCCAGGTACCAAGTAGGTACCATCGGGGCATGCCGTCCTTGAACATCACCTTCACCGACGAGGAGCTGGAGGAAGTCCGTGCGGCCGCGGCTGCCGAAGGCAAGTCCCTCAAGCAGTACGTCCACGACCTCCCCCTGCGGGAGAGGCAGCGACGTCAGTTCGTCCGGTACGCGGTCTCGTGGGGCGAACAGCACCGGGAGGACTTCGACGCCGCCTTCCCCGACGAGATTCCCCCTCCGAGCCGCCGAAGGGGAGCCCAGGCCGCCTGATGGTCCTCTACATCGATGTCCCCTGGCTCCTTGACATCCAGGAACAGGCGGTCCCCGAAGACGTCACGGTCAGCGACTACTCCGCCCTCGTCGCGGCCGTGGCCCGGCACAGGACCCGCATCCCGAGGCCCACCACCGCAGAGCCGGACCCGGCCTGGCGCGCTGCGGCCCTCCTGCACACCCTGGTGCGCCTGCAACCGCTGCCGTACCGCAATTCCCTGTACGCCTGTCAGGTCGCGGTCGCCTATATGCACATCTCGGGCGAGGGCATCGATCCGCCCTACGGGGCGCTGGTGGACCTGGTCCGCGAGATCCGGGCGGACAAGGCATCCGTCTACCAGGCCGCGGACCGCATCCGCGACTGGAGGATATGAAGGAGACGGGGAGGAAGAGCCCGGTCGTGGAACCCATCGCCGAGTACAGCGTCACCGCCCGCCCCGACTACCGCCTGGTCGAGGTCTACGACGCCGATGCCTACCTCGTTGACGCCGCCGCCGCGCAGGCCTCCCAGGAGCGGGTGGTCGCGGGAAACGGCTACCACCTGTACCTCCACAGCCCGCAGTCCGGCATTCCGGTGCGCGTCACCATCCGGATCTGGCCGGCGCCACGCCGCCCGCCGGAGCAGGCCGAGGGCAGCGTTCCGGTGAGCCTCGAATCGGAGACCGCGACCCTGATCGTCGGACAGCTCACCATGGGGCCGGCCGGCGAGATGAGGCTGCCGCGGCCAGGCGTCTACGAAGGCCATGCCTGGTGGACGGGGAGACGGGCCACGGCGGCGTACTACGAGGAAACACTCGAGCGGGCCGACGGGGAGGACGCGGCGGGACGGCTGACGGAGGCCTGGTCGCGATGCCCCGTCGAGGAGCGGTACGTCCTCGACCTGGTCTTCGCCGGCCCTCCTGTCCCGGTCGAGGAGGACGACGAGTGGTGAGCCGGCGCTCCCGCTTCCCCGCCCGGCGTGACGCGTCCGCCGCACGGATGCCGGCGCCGCCCTCCGCGGCGGCGGGCCCGCGCCCGGCCCGTGCGCGCGCCTCGGCACCCGCAGCGGGATGGCATTCCCATGCTCCCGCCACAGGGAGAATGGGAGGCGCCCCGGGGTCGCGGCAGGCTCCGCGCGGGGCTGCCTTTCACATCGGAGGTCGTGCGGTGATGCACAAGGACGAGGCACGGGGCAGCACCCCCGGCGTACTGGCACGAATGCCGGAACTGCTCCGGGACCTGCCGGCGGACCGGGGTGGCGCCCTCTGGCGCCTCGACCGGGAGGGGCGGCAACTGGACGCCAACCTGGTCCGGCTGACGGCCGGCGCCGAGGTGGGGGAGTCCGTCGAGCCCGAGCTGGACGTGCTGCTGTACGTGGTGGACGGAAGCGGCCGGCTGGACACGGACGCCGGAGTCCTCGACCTGGAGCCGGGATGCGTGGTCTGGCTGCCCCGCGCCGCCCGCCGTGCCTTGTCGGCGGGCGAGCGGGGTCTGATGTACCTCAGTGCGCACCGCCGCCGCCCGGGGCTGACCATCCGGAACGCGAGCGGCGAGGGGGGCGAGTCCCCCTGCCTGCTCAACCGGGTCTGCCTCGCCTGCGGGCGCCTCGCCCCGGAGAACGACGCCCGGTACTGCGGCCGGTGCGGCGAGCGTCTGCCCGAGGACTGAGCCGCGAGCCGGCGGGCCACGGGACACGGGACCGGCTGGAGACCGTAATTCGTGCCGGAGGCCCCGGACGCCGCTCGCCGCCGAGGGGATCGGCCGGGCACGTCATCCAGGGCGACCGGGCGCGTGACACGTCCGCGTACACGCGGTGCTCCCCGGCCGCCGCGCCACCGTCCCGCCAGACGGCGGGGCCCGGAGCCGGGAGCGCCGGCCGTGGCGGCCACGCGGACCGTCCACGCCGGGCCGGCGGACTGGCGCCGCGTGGAGGGGTCCCCGCGTCGGTCAGCGGGGCGCGAAGGCGGACACCACGTCCGCGGCGGCCAGCAGACGCACCTCGGCCGCGTCCTGACCGAGCGGATACACGGCGAACACCTCGCTCCCCTCACGCAGGACCAGATCACCCCGGAGCACATGCGCCAACTGCGGCTCGGCCGACTGTCCGTGGCCGGCCGCGTCGGTGTCCGGTGAGCCGATCCGGGCGGCGAAGGACGGCACGGCCTCCCCGTCCCGTCGGCGGTACACATCGCGTCCACCGTCCGCGCGGCGTACCACCACGGTCCTCGCCCTGGCCGCCGCCTGCCACACGGCCAGCTCACCGAGGCTGACGCGGGCGCCCGACGTGAACAGCTCCGTGAGCCGGTGTGCCAGGGTCGCCAGGGCGTGAGCGTGGCGCCAGACGGCGTGCTCGGTGCCCGTCACGCCCTTGACGACGTCGAGCCAGCGCATCCTGCCCGCCTCCACATCCACCAGCAGCGGGACGCACGCGCGGGAGCGCCCGGTGAGGTCGAAGCGCTGTTCCACGGCGCGCGGGTCGAACACCGGGCCCACGGCGCCCGGTTCCTCCCGGAGCATGAACCCGGCGAACGCCTCCCCCAGTTCACCGAAGGGCACGTTGTTGTACGAGTACACCACCGCCACCACGTACCTGACCCCGGCCGCAGCCAGGCGGTCCAGATCCAGGTCCACGAACTCGCTGGCGCCCAGGGGCGGCGGCGCGCTCTGCAGGTCGCCCGAGTGCACGGCGGCCGTGTGCTCGTACCGCAGGCTGGTGTAGTCGCACACGCCGAGCTGCCTCCAGCGCGCGTCGAACATGGCGGCGGACAGGTCCAGGTCCGTCCTGCCCGACGAGGCGCTCTCCACCCAGTGCAGGAACAGACGCAGCGTCCGCCCGTCCGGGAGAGCCAGTTCGCTGCCGCGCGGCAACGTCACCAGCGCTCGCGACGCGGTCCGCTCCGTGAACGGGGCGACGACGTCGTGCAGCGCGGCGTCCACCACGGCGACGTCCACCGGGGCCCCGGCCGCGGCCCGCCGCAGGGCCTCCGCGGTCAGCACGCCCACCACGCGTTCCACGACACCGGCCGGCAACGGCGCCCGGACATCGTCGATCACATGCGTCTTGGCCGCGCCGCCCTTGGGGAAGAACACCCGCGCCGGCCGCTCCCGCGCCCGGGTGCGGAGCTCACCGAGGGCGCTCAGCAGGACCGCGGGGGAGACGTCCCCCACCGCCCGCTCCAGGCCCTGCACGACCGGATGAGCGCCGTCCTCGCCGGTGAGGCGGAGGAGGTGGTCGAGGCGGCGCACCAGCTCGCCCGGGCGCCGGACGAGCAGCGCGAGAGCCGCGCCGGGGTCGCGGGCGGCCAGGGCCGCCTCCACCCGGCTGCTCCAGCCGTGTACGGCGACGGTGCCGCCCGAGACGTCGATGTGCGCATGGTCCCGCGCCGCGGCCCGCAGGCAGGCGGACAGCCGGTCGTCACCGAGGCGCATCCCGCGCAGCGCGGCGAACGCGAGGGCGGCTCGCGGAAAGCGGCCGGCGTACTCGAACGGGTGCAGCCGCTCCGCCGCGTGGATCCAGGCCCGCTCGTACCGTCGCATGTCCTGGACGGCCGAGGCCGGGTCCAGCGCGTCGACGACCGCCAGCAGGGCACGGCGCAGCGGCCGCGGCACCGGGGCGAAGCGCGGGATCCCGACGAGTCCGGCGTCACCACCGGAGCGCACCACGAGCACCCGCAGCACGTCGGTGGCCGTGTCCACCAGCCCGCTCACCGCGGGCAGTGCCGTCGGGTGGGCGGCCGGGTCGGCCAGCAGCCACGCCACGACCCGGGCCTTGGTCTGCCGGCCCGGCACGGTGGCCGGCAGCCAGGACAGGTCGTCGCGGGACCGGGCGTCCAGCAGAACGGCCAGATCGTCGGAGTCCTGGGGGCTCAGCGCGCCCGTACGGGCCAGCAGCGCGTCGAGTTCGCGCCGGGCGTCGGCGTCCCGCGCGGCCAGGTCACCGCCGTACGACAGCCGGCGCAACCGGTCAGGAAGGGTGGGCCCGCGGCGCAGGATCCGACGCGGGCGCCGTGGGCGCAGAAACGGTTCGTCGGAGTCGAGGCGCCGCTCACAGACGGGGCACGCGGACAGATCGGCACCGTCGAAGCACGTGCCGCACACCAGATGGGCACACGGCGAGAGCGCGCGCACACTGTCCACGTCGCCGCACAGCACGCACGGCTGCTCCGGGTGCTGGTACAGCAGGGTGACGACGCGGTCGGCGTAGTGCGCGTACGTGTCGCGGGGAACACTGTCCGGGAAGCCCCGGAACAACGGCTCGTGCTTGCGGTGGGCACCCAGGGCACGGTCGATGTCCCCGAGCAGCCGACGGCCGGCCAGGCCGAGCTCGGCGGTGTCCAGCGCGGCGAACGCGGACCGCAGCGCCGGCGCCAGCAGGTAACCGCGCTCCACGAGGTCCACCTCGAGCAGCGCCACCGCGCCGTGCGCGCCCTCGGCGGCCGGCCCGGTCGCGCCGGGCGGGTAGACGGCACCCCGACGCGACAGCAGGACGGCGGCGACACTCCGCCCACCCGCCTCGGACGTGGCGGTCTTCGCTCGATCGGGCCTCGTGATGTCGGACATGAGACGTCTCCTCCCCCTCCCGGTCGGCCGGGTGTGGCGCGGGGCGGGAATGGAGCACGCTGATTCATCGCAGGAAGTTGAGAAGGAAGCGCACCCGGGAGCCGCCCCGCGCCACGCAGAAAGTAGCAGGTCACCCGGGCCCGGCTCATCCGGATATCACCCGGCCGCCCGGGGCTCCGGGTCCTCCTTGCCCAACGCCCCTCAACGGCAACGCAGTTCGGGCGGGCGGCGGCCCATCGAGCCGTGACATCCGGGGAGCACATGGTCGACGGCCTTGTACGGTGCGTGCGGTCCTGGCCGGACAGAGCGGGCGGACCACGACGACAAGGGGGACCGCGACATGCGCGCGCCGCAGGAGCCGAGCCTGACCGAGCGGATGACCCACCGCTTCCACCTCGGCTGTTTCGCCACCCTGCTGCCCTACGAGCTGCGCCCGGCGGCCCTGGAGGCGTGGCTCACCGTCGACCGCGCCCTGTTCTTCCTCGGTCACGACATGCCCTCCCCCGTGCGGGAGAGCGTGCTCGACCGGGGCAGCGGCCGGCTCCGGGCCGCCCTCGCGGCCGCCGTGCGCGACCCGAAGACCCAGGACGGCCTGATCGACCTCGACGATCCGGACGTCGACGCCCGCCTCATCGACAACCACCAACTGGGCTACGAGCAGGAGTGCCGCCTGCGTCTGCGCTCCCCGGCCGCCGTCGCGGCGGGCCGCTGGTACCACGACCGCAACCACCGGCGCGCCCTCCTGTCGGCCGACCCCGACCTCGCGGCGGCCGCACTGATCGACCAGCGCGGCGAGTGCGAGCCGACCGCGCGCGCCACCGCCTGGGCCACGGTCCGGCGGCACGGCGGCGCGGCGCGGCTGCGGAACCTGGTGGCGGCGCTGCCCGAGCGCCCGGACCCGGTCAGCGCCGCGGTCGTGGCGGCCTGCGGCCAGGCCGACCCGGAACCGCACCTGGACACGGTGGAGGACACCTGGCTCGGCACCGGCGCGCTGCTACGGCGCCTGCGAGCCGTGACGGAACCCGACCAACAGCGCACCGCGCGGGCGGTGCGGTCGGTCCTGGACCAGCCCTACCGGATCGACTGGCCGCTGATCGCGGCGGCCCGGCTCGGCCACCGGCTCCCGCGCCCGGCGGCGCGCGCACTGATGGCCCGCCCGGACTGCCCACCGGAAGTGGCCGCGGTGCTGCGGACCGGCCGGCCCGCACGCCCCGGCCGGCCGCTGCCCGCACCGGCGGGCGTGCCCGCGCCTCCGGCGCCTGGCTCCGGCAGCCGCCGGCGCCCGCCGTGGGTGCCCGCGTGGCGACCCCCCGGGACGACCGGACCGCTCGGGCCGAGCGCCGAGTCGGCGCGCCGGACACTGCGGACGGCGCCGGTCTGCTACCGGGCACCGGACGGACCGACCCTGGACCACGTCGAGGCGGCGATCGAACGCGGGCAGCTCTCGGCGGCCGAGGCGGTGGCGCTGATGCGCCCGGCGAGTGTGCTGACGTCCTGGGTCGGACAGGCGTCGGGACACGCGGACGTCAGCCGTGCCGCGTGGAGCGGACGCGCCGCCCTCCATGTGGCCACCGCCGCGCTGCTGGCCCGGTGGGCGGCGGGTGAGGTGTCCGAGGAGCGGTGGATGGCGCTCCACCCGCTGATCCGGCGGTTCCCCGGCTCACTTCCCGAACTGCTCGACTCGGTGAGCACCGGGAAGCCCGACTGACGCCCCGGCGCGGCCCGTACCGGCCCGGAGCCCGTACCGGCCCGGAGCCCGTACCGCCCTGCGGCCCACGCCCCGGGGCTCGGGGCCGGCGGGGCCGTTGGGCAGGCCCGGGAAGCCTTGACCCTTACCCGTGCCGAATCGCGTGGACCAGTCCGGCGACGAGGTTCGCCCGCTCGGCCATGGCCTCGATCACGAGGTACTCGTGGTCCGCGTGGGCACCGCCCCCGACCGCCCCGAGGCCGTCCAGGGTGGGGACCCCCAGAGCGGCCGTGAAGTTGCCGTCGCTCCCGCCCCCGACCGCCTTGCCTTCGAGGCCGGGAAGCAACCGCTTCGCCATGGCGAACAACTCGGCCGATGCCGACTCGGGCATGGGGGGCCGGCTGACGCATCCCCGGACCGCGATCTCCGCCCCGTCGAGATGCGGAGCCAGCGCGGCGAAAGCGGCTTCGACGCGTTCCTTCTCGTCGGCCGACCCGACCCGGACGTCCACGACGACGGTCGCCTCCGCGGGAACGACGTTGTCCAGGGTTCCGGCGGACGCGACGGTCGGGGTGACCGTCGTTCCCACGGCGGGCCGGCCCAGCGCCGCGATGTCCAGCACTTGGTGGGACGCTTCGACCAAGGCGTTCACCCCGGCCGCGGGCTCCAGGCCGGCGTGCGACGCCCGGCCCGTGACGGAGACCGTGAACGTCCCGCAGCCCTTACGGCCGGTCTTCAGGGCCCCGCCGTCGGCGGCACCCTCCACCACGAGTACGGCGCCGCAGGCGATGGCGCGCTCCTCGATGAGGGCACGTGAGGAGTGGGAGCCGACCTCTTCGTCGGCGGTCACCAGTATCTCGACGCCCGACCGGTCGTCGAGCGTCGCCAGGCCGTGCACGGCCTGCACAAGACCGCCCAGCATGTCGAAGACCCCGGGCCCGGTCGCCTGCCCGCCCCGGACCGTGAACGGGCGGCGCCCCAGGGTGCCGAGCGGGAACACCGTGTCGTGGTGCCCGAGGACCAGCACCTTGGGATCGCCCCCGGCCGACCAGTGGACGTGCGGCCCGCCTGAGCTCCCGACGAGAGCGGCTCGCCCGCCCAGCCGGCTCTCGATGACAGCGGCGACAGCCCTGGCCGACGCCGCCAGCGCGTTGAGATCACGCGATGGGGACTCCACCTCGACAAGTGTCCTGAGGTCCTCGATCATCGCGTCAACACTCACGCCGACGGTCCTGTGCATCGCCATGAGTGCGAGGGTACTGCGTGTGTTGTGGTCAACCTCCCGGCTCCGTCGCTCAGAGCTCAGAGCTCAGAGCTCAGAACTCCGCGTCTCCGGCCCGGAGTTCAGGAGCCGCGCGGACACCCTCGGGGCAGGGCTTGTGTGTCCGCGGGTCGCTCTTCACCAGATGCTTCCGTTCGGTCGGGACGGGTGGAGCCCGTCCCCCCGTGGCGGGCTCCTGGGAACAATTCTGGCGGGGACGCCGTGGCGGTACATCGTCCGGCAGGCCGATCCGCGTCTCCGCCACGCGGCAGCGGCCCCTCCTCCCTCCGGAGGAGCCGTGGCCGGACGCGGACACGGCCGACACCGGACGCCGGGACCGCCGTTGCGGTCGTCCGGGCACGCTCGCCCTCGGCGCGGGCGGACTCCGGCTTCGCCGGGAGGGGAGGGGTGACAGGCGCCAGGGGTACCGCAAGACTGCGGTCATGAGCACCGCTTCGGTCACCCAGGCCTATCTCCGCCGCATCGGCGCCACGCACCCCGCCCGTCCTGACGCCCACGCCCTGCGTGAACTGCAGCTGCGGCACCTCCTCACGGTGCCCTTCGAGAACCTTTCCATCCATCTCGGCGAGGACATCGTCCTGGAGGAGAAGGCCCTGCTCGACAAGGTGGTCCATGCCCGCCGGGGCGGCTTCTGCTACGAACTGGGCGGCGCCTTCGGCGCGTTGCTGCGCGACCTCGGTTTCGACGTCGCGCATCTCCAGGCGCGCGTCATCGAAGAGGAGGGCCGGTTCGGGATCCCCTACGACCATCTCGCGCTGCGTGTGGAGACCGACGACGGCACCGGCCCCTGGCTCGTGGACGTCGGATTCGGTGACCACAGCCACTACCCCCTCGCCCTGGACGACCGGGGTGAACAGGAGGATCCCGGCGGGACGTTCCGTATCGTGGAGACGCCCGACGGCGACGTGGACGTCCTGCGGAACGGGCGGGCGCGGTACCGCGTCGAGCGGCGCACCCGCGAGCTGTCCGACTTCCAGGTCGGCGCTTGGTACCACCGCACGTCGCCGGCCTCGCACTTCACCCGGTCCCCGGTGTGTTCCCGCCTCACCGGGGACGGGCGGATCACCCTCAGCGGACGGAAGCTGGTCACCACGGTGGGGGGCGAGCGCGCGGAACGGATGCTGGAGGGTGACGACGAGGTGCTGGCCGCCTACCGTGACCACTTCGGGATCGCCCTGGACCGGCTGCCGTCCGAGCCGTCCGGTCACGACGGCTGAGGCCGGGCGGTCTCCGGCGCCCGGCCTCACCCCCGCCGCACGGGTGCGCCACGCGCAAAGGCCCGGACCGCCGTTCCGCCCGTGAGCACCCCCGGCGTGGCCGCCCGGCGGGGCGGCCAGGGACCGTGAGCGGTCATGAGGCACGCGGGGTGCGGGTCACTGGCGTGGCGGGCCGCCGGTGCGGGGCCGTCACTCGGTGACGGGGGGCACCTCCGTGCCCGCCGTCTCGGTCAGGGCGCGTTCCATGGTGTCGGCGAGGAGGTTGAGGGCGTCCAGCACTTCGCCCCGCGCCGGGCCGAGGCCGGCCAGCAGTTCGGCTTCCGTGGCGAGCTGGCGGGGGAAGAGGGCGTCGACGGCGGCTCTGCCCGCCTCGGTGACGGCCACCAGGGAGGCACGGCGATCGGCGGGGTGTGAGGTGCGCTCGACGAAGCCGCGCTTTTCGAGCTTGGCCAGGGCCTTGCTGATGCCCGCGCGGGACATTCCGCGGTGCTCGGCGATACGGCGGGCGATGACCGGCTTGTCCAGGTGCCTCAGCGGCACGAGGAGGTCCAGTTCGGGTGCGGTGAGGGGGGCGCCCTCGTAGAGGGGTTCGACCGCGCGGTCGCGCATGGCCATGATGCGCTTGAGGAGGCCGACGATCTCCATGGGTGAGGTGTCCAGGCCCGGGTGGTGGGCGGCCCACTGCGCACGGGCGGACGGTAGGGAAGGCAGCACGGCGGGACGACCCCTCTTTGTCAACCAGAGAACTACTTGTTAACTTGTCTCCATGGTAAGCAGCCCTCCCCCCGAAAGCGAGATACGGGCCGCGGCGCGCGCCCCCGCCACCGTGAGCCCGCCCGATCGGGCCCCGGCCGGTCTGCTGGTGGTCCTGGGCGCCCTGACGGCGGTCGCCCCGCTGGCGACCGACATGTACGTGCCGGGGCTCCCCGCCATGGGCGCCGCCCTGCACACCGGCAGCACCACCGTCCAGCTGACGATGACCGCTTTCCTGGCCGGGATGGTCGCGGGCCAGATCCTCCTCGGCCCGCTCAGCGACAGCCTTGGGCGGCGCCGGCCGCTGCTCTTCGGCTGCGCGGGATTCATTTTGTTCTCCCTGGTGTGCGCGGTCGCGCCGAGCGCCTCGCTCCTCATGGCCGCCCGTTTCCTCCAGGGCGCGGCCGGTGCTGTCGGCATGGTCGTGGCCCGTGCGGTGATCACCGACCGGTTCCACGGGCCGGACGTTCCCCGGTACTTCGCCGTGCTCTCCCAGATACTGGGTGTGGCTCCCGTCGCCGCGCCCGTACTGGGCGGCGCGGTCCTGGCCGTGTCCACCTGGCGGGGGGTCTTCTGGGTCCTCTGCCTGATCGGTCTGTTGCTGCTGGTGGGCGTGCTGGCCAAGGTGCCCGAGTCGTTGCCGCCCGACCGCCGCCACGGTGGCGGACCGGCCGGCACGTTCCGCGCCATGGGACACCTGACGCGCAGCCGTCCCTTCATGGGGCACGTCCTGGTGCTGGGCTTCGCGTCGGCGGCCCTGTTCGCCTACATCGGCGGATCCAGTTTCGTCTTCGAGCGGGTGCACGGCGTCTCCGCCGGTGTGTATTCGCTGATCTTCGCGGTGAACGCCGTGGGCATGCTGCTCGGTGGCACCGCCTTCGCCAAGCTGGCCCGCCGCGTACCGCTGAACACGCTGCTGAGCTGGAGTCTCGCCGTCGCCGCCGGCGGAGCGCTCGCCCAGACAGCGGTCACCGGCCTTCTCGGCGAGACCTTCGCAGGGACCTGGCTCACCCTCTTCGTGATCATGTCCGGTATCGGCATGCTCATCCCGGCCACGATGAGCCTCGGCCAGAACCTCGGCCGTACCGCTCCGGGAGGGGCCTCCGCGCTCCTGGGCGCGCTGCAGTTCCTGTGCGGAGCCATCGCCTCCCCGCTCGTCGGCGCTCTCGGCGAGAGCAGTTCGCTGCCCATGGCGACGATCATGCTCGTCTCCCTGGCCCTGGCCGCCCTCGCGCTGCTGTGCCTGGTACGGCCCTGGCAGCGTCACGGCGAACCCTCCACCACCACCCATTGAGCCTTCCCTCCGCTTCCGGTCCGGCGCGGCCCGCGCACCGGACCGCGCGACCGAATCCCCCGACTGGAGACCCCGATGACCATCGAGTTCGCCACCCCGTACCGGACCCGCTCCCGTATCCCGGCCGAGCCGGGCCGGCCGTACTTCATCGAGAAGGGCCTGGGTGACCGCGCTCACCTCTTCGGTGACCTGATCACCATCTACGCCGGCGGCGAGCAGACCGAGAACACGTTCAACTTCTTCACCGCCGAAGGCCCCAAGGGTGAGATCATCCCTGCCCATCTGCACCCCGACACCTACGAGGTCTTCTACGTCACCGACGGAGCTGTGCGCCTGTTCGTGGAGGACCTCCGGGGCGAACAGCAGGAGAAGCTGCTCACCTCCGGCGACTTCGGGTTCGTGCCCAAGAACTGTCCCCACGCCTACCGCATGGAGCGCCACCACACCCGTATCGTCGGCGTCGCGGCCGGCCCCGGTGGCACCTTCGAGCGGTTCTTCGAGAACCTGGGCACCCCGGCCGAGGAACTCGGCCTGCCGCGCGAGCCGTACGTGCCCGAACCGCACAAGTTCGCCACCGTGCCCCAGCGGTACGACGTGCGCTTCCTGCCCGACCACCAGTGGCGCACCGGCAGCTGACCTCCCCTCAGCAGCCGCCACCTCCGTCGCCACCGTTTCCCCCGCCTCTCGCCTCTCGGCACCGCTCCCACCGGCGCCGTGGCCGCGCCCGGTCCCGGTCGCGGCCACGACGCCCCCCTCGCACCCACCCCGTCGGAAGAAAGCCCCCCCCATGACCGGCACCGCCGCCGTCGGCCTCGTCGACGTCCACGCCCACTTCGTCACCGACTCCTACGTACGCCAGGCGACGGAAGCCGGTCACGGCACCCCCGACGGCGTCCCCGCCTGGCCGTCCTGGTCCGCCGCCGCCCACATCGAGCTGATGGACCGCTGCCGCATCGACACCGCGATCCTGTCCGTCTCCTCACCCGGTGTGCACTTCGGGGACGACGCGGCCGCACGCCGCCTGGCCCGCGAGGTCAACGAGGACGGTGCCACCGCCGTCCGCGACCACCCCGGCCGCTTCGGCCTGTTCGCCTCCCTGCCCCTGCCCGACGTGGACGGCGCGCTGCGGGAGATCGAGCACGCCTTCGACGTTCTGGGCGCCGACGGAGTGGTCCTGGAGACCAACACCCACGGCACCTACCTCGGCAACCCCCTCCTGGAGCCGGTCTGGGCCGAGCTGAACCGCCGCGCCGCCGTGGTCTTCCTCCACCCCACCTCGCCCGTGTGCTGGGAGCGCTCGGCGCTCGGGCGGCCCCGTCCGATGATCGAGTTCGTCTTCGACACCGCCCGTACGGTCACCGACCTGCTGATGGCCGGCACCCTGGTACGCCACCCCCACCTCACGGTCATCGTTCCGCACTGCGGCGGCGCCCTGCCGGTCCTCGCCGACCGGATCAACGGTTTCATGAGGATGTTCATGCCCGCCGACGGCGACGCCCCCGACGCCGTCGAGCAATTGCACCACCTCTACTACGACCTCGCGGGCCCGGCCCTGCCTCGCCAACTGCCCGCCCTGCTGAGCCTGGTCGGCCCCGACCGCGTGCTCTACGGCAGCGACCACGTCTGGACGCCCGCGGCGGGGGTGGAGGAGCACGTCAACAGCGTCGACACCGCGCCCGCGCCGGCCGACGGCCTCACGTGGCGGTCCCTGACCACGGCCAACGCCCGGCGCGTCCTGCCCCGTCCCACCCTCTGACTCGCCGGGCCCCGCCGGGCCCCGCCGGTCCTCACGCCGGTCCTCGCGCCGGGACGGAGCCCCGGCCGACCATGGCGAGGTCGATCCCCTGGACCTACCCGCCCGCCTGCCCGCGCCGGCGTCATGCCAACGCCCGTCACCGCGACGTCCTGCCCGCCGGCCGCCGGGAAAGCGCCCGCTGGTAGCCCGCTGAAGCCACGGCGTCAGCGGTCGATCGGGTACGCGGAGCGCCGGACAGGTACGTCCGGCACCTGAAGGGGCCGTCTCATCGCCGCGCGTGGCGGATCTTCAGGCGTCCGAACCCGGTCACCGTCCCACTCCGGTGTCGTGCCGACGAAGCGAGCACACCAAGGCCCCGAGCAGGCAGGGGCGTTGCTGGGAGGCCGATCGTTTTTCCGCACGGCCGTGACGCGCCCGACCCGGCGAACCCGGTGCGGTGACGGAGCTAGGCAGTTTCGTTTGGATCAGCGGGCGGACCAGAGGAAGATGCCCGCGATGTGGAGTCCGGCCAGGTAGACGGTGGCGGTCTTCTCATAGCG
>NZ_JBFAGV010000032.1:0-38731 GCF_040653855.1 Streptomyces sp. NPDC050856
TTTTGTGTGTTTTTATGTGTTGGGATCGCGCGACGGGGCCGGCGGGCCGGCCGGCCCGGCCGGCCGGCCGGGCGTGTGCGACGACTCCGCGCGGGGCCGCGGCTCCGCGCGGACTCAGGTCACGCACTCTCCTCCGGGCCACCGCTCTCCTCGTCGGCAGACTTCTCTTCCTTCGGGGCCGCCTGGGCGGCCTCCTTGGGCGTCGCGCCCGGCTGCGGCTCGGCGACCGCCACCCGCGCGGGGCGGATGGTCCGCTCGCCGATCCGGTACCCGGGCTGCAGGATCGCGACGCACGTCGTCTCGGTGACGTCCGGCGCGTAACTGTGCATCAGGGCTTCGTGGATCGTCGGGTCGAAGGGCTCGCCCTCCTTGCCGAACTGCTGCAGGCCCATCTTCGCGGCGACCGTCTCCAGCGACTCCGCCACCGACTTGAAGCCGCCCACCAGCTCGCCGTGCTCCCGGGCGCGACCGATGTCGTCGAGCACCGGCAGGAGCTCGGTCAGGAGGCCCGCGACGGCGATCTCCTTGACCGTGGCCCGGTCGCGCTCGACCCGGCGGCGGTAGTTCTGGTACTCGGCCTGGAGCCGCTGGAGGTCGGCCGTGCGCTCGTTGAGCGCGGTACGGGCCTGGTCCAGCTGCGCCGTCAGGCCGGCCGACTGCGCGCTTGCGTCCCCGGCCGGGGCCGCCGGGCCCTCCTCCGCGGAACCCGCGGAAGGAGTCTGCCCGGCGGACGCGGCGGCCTCGGCGGCGTCCTCAGGGGCGGCGCCGGAGGGGACGTCGGGCTGCTGCTTGTCGAAGCCCGGGGTCTCCTCCGTCATGCGGCCCCCTTCGGCTTCTCGTCGTCGACGATCTCGGCGTCGACCACGTCGTCGTCGGCAGCGGCACCCTGCTGGCCCGCCTGCCCGGCGTCACCGGGGGCACCGGCGGCCGGACCGGCCTGGGCGTCGGCGTACATGGCCTGGCCCAGCTTCTGGGAGACGGCCGCGACCTTCTCGGTGGCGGTGCGGATCTCCGCGGTGTCCTCGCCCTTGAGCTTCTCCTTGAGCTCGGCCACCGCCGTCTCGACCTCGGTCTTGACGTCGCCCGGAACCTTGTCCTCGTTGTCCTTGAGGAACTTCTCCGTCTGGTAGACGAGCTGCTCGCCCTGGTTGCGGCTCTCGGCGGCCTCGCGGCGCTTGTGGTCCTCCTCCGCGTACCGCTCGGCCTCCTCACGCATCCGGTCGACCTCGTCCTTCGGCAGCGAGGAGCCACCGGTGACGGTCATCTTCTGCTCCTTGCCCGTGCCCAGGTCCTTCGCGGTCACGTGCATGATGCCGTTGGCGTCGATGTCGAAGGCGACCTCGATCTGCGGGACGCCGCGCGGGGCCGGCGGCAGGCCCGTCAGCTCGAACATGCCGAGCTTCTTGTTGTACGCCGCGATCTCGCGCTCGCCCTGGTAGACCTGGATCTGCACGGACGGCTGGTTGTCCTCGGCCGTGGTGAAGATCTCGGAGCGCTTGGTCGGGATCGTGGTGTTGCGCTCGATCAGCTTGGTCATGATGCCGCCCTTGGTCTCGATGCCGAGGGACAGCGGGGTCACGTCGAGGAGCAGGACGTCCTTGACCTCGCCCTTGAGGACACCGGCCTGGAGCACGGCGCCGATGGCGACGACCTCGTCCGGGTTCACACCCTTGTTGGCCTCGCGGCCACCGGTCAGCTCCTTGACGAGCTCGGCGACGGCCGGCATGCGGGTGGAGCCACCGACGAGAACGACGTGGTCGATCTCGGAGAGCTGGATGCCCGCGTCCTTGATGACGTTGTGGAACGGGGTCTTGCAGCGCTCCAGCAGGTCGGCGGTCAGCTGCTGGAACTGGGCGCGCGTGAGCTTCTCGTCCAGGTGCAGCGGGCCCTCGGCGGAGGCGGTGATGTACGGCAGGTTGATCGACGTCTCGGTGGACGACGACAGCTCGATCTTCGCCTTCTCCGCGGCCTCGCGCAGACGCTGGAGAGCCATCTTGTCCTTGGACAGGTCCACGCCGTGGCCGTTGGCGAACTGCTTGACCAGGTAGTCGACGACGCGCTGGTCCCAGTCGTCACCACCGAGGTGGTTGTCACCGTTGGTGGCCTTGACCTCGACGACGCCGTCGCCGATCTCCAGCAGCGAGACGTCGAACGTACCGCCACCGAGGTCGAAGACCAGGATGGTCTGGTCGTCCTTGTCCAGGCCGTACGCGAGCGCCGCGGCCGTCGGCTCGTTGACGATGCGCAGGACGTTCAGGCCCGCGATCTCGCCGGCCTCCTTGGTGGCCTGCCGCTCCGAGTCGTTGAAGTACGCCGGCACGGTGATGACCGCGTCGGTGACCTTCTCACCCAGGTACGCCTCGGCGTCCCGCTTGAGCTTCTGCAGGATGAACGCGGAGATCTGCTGCGGGTTGAAGTTCTTCCCGTCCAGCTCGATCTTCCAGTCGGTGCCCATGTGCCGCTTGACGGACCGGATGGTCCGGTCCACGTTGGTGACCGCCTGACGCTTGGCCACCTCGCCGACGAGCACCTCGCCGTTCTTCGCGAAGGCGACGACGGACGGCGTGGTCCTGGCGCCCTCGGCGTTGGTGATGACGGTGGGCTCGCCGCCTTCCAGAACGCTGACGACGGAATTAGTCGTGCCCAGGTCGATGCCGACCGCACGTGCCATTTCGATTCCTCCAACTGACTTGAGTGGAACAGGCTCAAGGATGCCTCACCGAATCGGCCGCGTCAACAGACCTGAGTCGGGCTGGCTCAACTTTCCTACTCGGGGGCATGGCGGAGCCGGACGCGCGGCCGACCGTTCCGCCCCGGCTCGCGCGGGGGCGGCGCGCTCTCCACCGGCCGCACGACCCGCCGGGAATCCCTGCCACTACCCACCCCCCACCTGACCATGCGATGGTGCAAGAAACGAGACAATTGGCACATTTCTCATAGAACGGTCAGGTGTGAGCCGTGCATCTGGATCTGGACCTCATCCCGCACCCCAAACGCCTCCTGGACGTGACCCTCGGCTCCGTCCTGCTGGCCCTGGCCGCCCCGCCCCTCGCGGTGGCCGCCTGCTGCGCCGCGCTGGGACGGCCGCCGGGGGGCGTGTTCGAGACGGAGACCAGGACCGGCCTGGACGGCAGGCCCTTCACGATGCGCTCCCTGCGCACCCGGCGCTTCCGGCTGGACACCCTGTCGCGCCTCCCCCATGTCGTGCGGGGGGAGATGTCACTGGTCGGCCCGGCCCCGCTGGCACCGGACGAGCCGGGCGCGGCGGCGGAGTGGCGCCAGCGGGTGCGGCCGGGGCTCACCGGGCCGGCCCAGCTCCGGCGTCACTCACCCCTGCCGTGGGACGAGCCGCTGCTGCTCGACCAGCACTATGTGGATCACCACTGGATCGGGCTGGACCTGGTCGTTCTGCTCCGCACGCCGGCGGCCCTGCGGCGGGGCGGGGTCAGGCACGCCTGAGCGACGCAGATCACCGCCGGCGCGGCTACAGTGCGGCGGAATAACTGGGTACGCTCGAACGGACTGGATAAGTTACCGCTTAGTAGTACCCACGTCCTCCCACCCTCGCAGGCCCGAGGAGCCTCCATGCAACTCGCCGCGATCATTGTGTCGCTGACCCTGACCGTGGTCGGCGTTGCGCTGCTCGCCCGCGCCATCGGCCAGTTCGTCCGCCACTTCAAGCTGGGGCAGCCGGTCCCCGCCGGCACCCGGACCGACAACCCCTACCAGCGCAGTGTCACGCTGGTCCGGGAGTTCCTCGGCCACACGCGGATGAACCGGTGGGGCATCATCGGCATCGCCCACTGGTTCGTGGCGGTCGGCTTCCTGACCCTGCCGCCGACGATCATCACCGCGTACGGCCAGCTCTTCCAGGCTGACTGGACCCTGCCGGTGCTCGGCGGATTCCTGCCCTACGAGCTGTACATCGAGTTCATCGGCGCGATGACCACCCTCGGCATCGCCACGCTGATCGTCATCCGGCTGCTGAACCTGCCCTCGCGCCCCGGGCGCAAGTCCCGGTTCGCCGGCTCGAAGATGGGCCAGGCGTACTTCGTCGAGTACGTCATCCTCACCATCGGCCTCGCCATCTACGTACTGCGCGGCCTCGAGGGCGCCCTGCACCACGTCGACCACTACGAGCCCGCGTACTTCGCCTCGTACCCGCTGGTCCTGGCCCTGAAGGGGCTGAGCGTCGGCGCGCTGCAGAACCTGGTCTACCTGTTCGCCATGATCAAGCTGAGCACCACCATGATCTGGATGATCACGGTCTCGCTCAACACCAACATGGGTGTGGCCTGGCACCGGTTCCTGGCGTTCCCGAACATCTGGTTCAAGCGGAACGCGGACGGCTCGACCGCGCTGGGCGCCCTCCAGCCGATGACCTCGGGCGGCAAGGAGATCGACTTCGAGGACCCGGGCGACGACGACGTCTACGGCGTCTCCCAGGTCGAGCAGTTCTCCTGGAAGGGCCTCCTCGACTTCTCCACCTGCACCGAGTGCGGCCGCTGCCAGTCGCAGTGCCCCGCCTGGAACACGGGCAAGCCCCTCTCCCCCAAGCTGCTGATCATGTCGCTGCGCGATCACGCGCACGCCAAGGCGCCGTACCTGCTGGCCGGCGGTGGCAAGACCATGGAGGGCGAGGAGAAGGCCTCCGCGGAGCAGCTCAAGGACGTCCCGGCCGCCGCCCTGGCCGAGGCCGAGCGCCCGCTGATCGGCACCCTCGAAGAGAACGGTGTGATCGACCCGGACGTGCTGTGGTCCTGCACCACCTGCGGCGCCTGCGTCGAGCAGTGCCCGGTCGACATCGAGCACGTCGACCACATCGTCGACATGCGCCGCTACCAGGTGATGATCGAGTCGGCGTTCCCCTCCGAGGCCGGCACGATGCTCAAGAACCTGGAGAAGAAGGGCAACCCCTGGGGGCTGGCCAAGAAGCAGCGGGTGGAGTGGACCAAGGAGGTCGACTTCGAGGTCCCGATCGTCGGCAAGGACGTCGAGGACCTCACCGAGGTCGACTACCTGTACTGGGTGGGCTGCGCCGGCGCGCTGGAGGACCGGGCCAAGAAGACCACCAAGGCCTTCGCCGAGCTGCTGCACATCGCGGGCGTGAAGTTCGCGATCATGGGCGGCGACGAGAAGTGCACCGGTGACTCCGCCCGCCGCCTGGGCAACGAGCCGCTGTTCCAGCAGCTCGGCCAGGAGAACGTGGCGATGCTGAACATGGCGTTCGGCGAGTCCTTCGACGAGGACGGGGACGAGCCCTCCACCAAGAAGCCCGCCTCCTCGAAGAAGATCGTCGCGACCTGCCCGCACTGCTTCAACACGATCGCGAACGAGTACCCGCAGCTCGGCGGCGAGTTCGAGGTCATCCACCACACGCAGCTGCTCCAGCACCTCATCGACGAGGGCAGGCTGACCCCGGTGACACCGGTCGACGGTCTGATCACGTACCACGACCCGTGCTACCTGGGCAGGCACAACAAGGTCTACACGCCGCCGCGCGAGATCATGTCGGCCGTCCCGGGCCTGCGCCAGCAGGAGATGCACCGCCACAAGGAGCGGGGCTTCTGCTGCGGCGCCGGCGGCGCGCGGATGTGGATGGAGGAGCGGATCGGCAAGCGCATCAACACCGAGCGCGTCGACGAGGCACTGTCCCTCAACCCGGACATCGTCTCCACCGCCTGCCCGTTCTGCCTGGTCATGCTCACGGACTCGGTGAACGGCAAGAAGAACGACGGCAAGGCCAAGGAGAGCCTCCAGGTCGTCGACGTGGCCCAGCTGCTGCTGGAGTCCGTCAGGACGCCCGTGGAGGGCACGCCGACGGAGGACAGCGAGCCGGAGCCCGCGCCGGCGAAGTAGCCGGTGCGGCAGCCGGCGCGAGCCGGCAGACGTGCGGCAGCGGCCGGACCAGCCCCTCGGGGCGGGTCCGGCCGCTGCCGTTCCCGGGGCTCCCGCCGCGTCCTCGCGGGCCCCGAAGGCCCCCTAGGGGATGTCACAGCTCGGTGGCAAAGGGCCCCGCTCGCCCGGGCCGGGGCGCCGCGCACAGCGGGACCAGGTACTTTCGGTGAGTGGCTGGATTCAGGATCGGACGCGGCCGGGACAACCGCACCCCGCAACAACAACCGCAGCAGCAGGCGCGGCAGGCGCCGTACGGCAACGCGGCACCGCCGCCCCCGTACGCCCCGCAGCACCAGCAGCAGTGGCCCCAGGGGCACGCTCAGGCGCGCGGGCAGGGGCACCCGCAGAGACACGGGCAGGGGTACGGGCAGGGGCACGGGCAGCAGGGGTACGAGGAGCCGGAGTACTTCGGCGACCCGTACCACCAGACGCCCCACGCGCCGCAGCCACCTCATGACCCGTACGCGGCGAACAACCCGGGCCACACCCGGGCGTTCAGCATCGGCGACGACCCGTACGGCGACGGCGCCACCTACCGCGCCGGCACCGCCCCCGCCCCGGCGGGCCCGCGACTGCACTGGAAGCAGCTGCTGAGCGGCATGGTGATGCGCCCGGGCCCGACGTTCTGGCAGATGCGCGACCACGCCGTGTGGGGCCCCGCGCTGACCGTCACCTTCCTCTACGGCCTGCTGGCGCTCTTCGGCTTCGACCAGGCCCGTGACGAGGCGATCAACGCCACCATCTCCACGGCCATCCCGTACGTCCTGGTGACCGGCGTGATGTTCGTGATCGGCGGCCTGATCCTGGGCGCGGTGACGCACACGCTGGCACGCCAGCTGGGCGGCGACGGCGCCTGGCAGCCGACCGTGGGCCTGTCGATGCTGATCATGTCGATGACCGACGCCCCGCGCCTGGTCTTCGCGCTCTTCCTGGGCGGCGAGAACCTCCTCGTACAGATCATCGGCTGGCTGTCCTGGCTGGCGGCGGGAGCGCTGTTCACCTCGATGGTGAGCAAGTCGCACGACCTGCCGTGGCCCAAGGCCCTGGGCGCGTCGGCGATCCAGCTCGTCGCGCTGCTGTCGCTGATCAAACTGGGCACGATCTGAGGCGCTGCGTACGCGGCGTACGTGCGTACGCGAGGCGGTGGACACGCGAAAGGGCCCCCGAGGGGGCCCTTTGGCGTACTTCCGGGACTCAGGCGTCCAGCACCTGCCCGGAGCGCCGTACGACGGGCTTGTCCACGCTCCACGGGAAGTTGATCCACTCGTCGGTGCGCTTCCAGACGTACTCGCACTTCACCAGCGAGTGGGACTTCTCGTAGATCACGGCGCTGCGCACCTCCGCGACCGTACCGAGGCAGAAGTCGTGCACCAGCTTCAGCGTCTTGCCGGTGTCGGCGACGTCGTCGGCGATGAGGACCTTCTTGTCGCTGAAGTCGATGGCGTTCGGCACCGGCGCGAGCATGACCGGCATCTCCAGCGTGGTGCCCACACCGGTGTAGAACTCCACGTTGACCAGGTGGATGTTCTTGCAGTCCAGCGCGTACGCCAGACCGCCGGCGACGAAGACACCGCCACGGGCGATGGAGAGCACGATGTCGGGCTCGTACCCGTCGTCGGCGATGGTCTGGGCGAGCTCCCGCACGGCCTTGCCGAAGCCCTCGTAGGTCAGGTTCTCCCGTACGTCACTCATGCTCACACCTGCGTCCGATGGAAGTTCTGGAAGGACCGCGAGGCGGTCGGCCCGCGCTGGCCCTGGTACCGCGACCCGTACCGCTCGCTCCCGTACGGGAACTCGGCCGGCGAGCTGAGCCGGAACATGCACAGCTGCCCGATCTTCATCCCCGGCCAGAGCTTGATCGGCAGGGTCGCCAGGTTCGACAGCTCCAGCGTGACGTGCCCGGAGAACCCGGGGTCGATGAAACCGGCGGTCGAGTGCGTCACCAGACCCAGCCGCCCGAGCGAGCTCTTCCCCTCCAGCCGCGACGCGAGATCGTCCGGCAGCGTGATCACCTCGTAGGTGGAGGCGAGCACGAACTCCCCGGGGTGCAGGATGAACGCCTCGTCACCCTCCGGCTCGACCTCGCGCGTCAGGTCGGCCTGCTCGACCGCGGGGTCGATGTGCGGATAGCGGTGGTTCTCGAACACCCGGAAGTAGCGGTCCAGCCGCACGTCGATGCTCGAGGGCTGCACCATGGATTCGTCGTACGGGTCGATACGGACCCGCCCGGCGTCGATCTCGGCCCGGATGTCCTTGTCTGAGAGAAGCACGTCCCGAGGATACGCAGAGCGCGCGGGCCCGCCCCAATCGGACAGACCCGCGCGCCTCACCGCGGGACCCCGCTAGCGCCGCTCCAGCTCCAGCTCCCGCTCCACGGGCACCGGTACGGACACGGGGGCCGACACGGACCCGGGCACGGGCACGGCATGCCGCAGTCGCGCGCACCGGGGACACCGAATGAGCCGTCCGGGTCCGAGTCGACCGGCACCGAGCTGCTGCATCGGGAACGACGCGGTACTGAAAACGTGCCCTTCGGCACAGCGGACGACGGTGCGCTCCATGGAGTCCATCAAGTCCCTTCCCCAACCAAGCGTGGACGAGACAGCCACATTAGGGGATCAACAGGACACCACTCCAGGCGGCACTCCGGCCGCCACCCTACGCCCCAACTCCCGCGCCCCGGACGCCGGATCATCCCCCGAACGACACGAGGACCCCGGGCCCCGCTGCACCGAGGGCCCGCGATGAGGTACAGTGAGCGACGATGCGGCACCGGTACTCCGGCCGCTGCGCGGGTGTAGTTTAATGGTAGAACATGAGCTTCCCAAGCTCAGAGCGCGAGTTCGATTCTCGTCACCCGCTCTTGAACGAAGGCCCAGGTCAGCGACCTGGGCCTTCGTCGTTGCCACGACCTCTTCGCACCCGCGTGCCAGGGCTGCCGAACGTGCGGCTGCCCCGGTGAGGTGCCGCGGCGCGGCGGCGGTGCGTCAGCTCTGTGCGGTGTCGTCGCCCGTCTGCCCGTCGCCCTCGGCTGCGCCTGCCTTCTCGCGCATCTTGCGTGATCGCGGTCTCCTGCGGTGCCTCGTGGCAGGGACGGTCCGGCCGTGGCCGGCCTTCGCCGTACTGGCGGCGCGGATCGGCCGCCGCAGCCCCGGACCGGCCCTGTGGGGCGGGGTCCTCGCCGTCCTCGCGCTCTTCGCCCGGACGTTCGACGCCGATGTGGACCACCTCGCCTTCCAACTCGCTGATCGGCAGGGCGCGGAAGCCGCCGCCCGGTTCGTTGGCGAGACGTACGCCCTTTCCACATCTTCAGCGCCCTGTACCTCGCGGTCACGGGCGGCTGGCTGCTCCTCGCCATCGGGCCTGGCGGCGCGCGTACTGGGCCCTGTTCGGGCGGTCGCTCTGCGGTGACCTCCGCGTTGCCGCTCGGCGTGCTCAAGGGCACCACCCCGCTGTCGGTCGTGGCCGTCGCGGGCCTCTGCCTCACCCCCGTCCCGCTGGACATCGCCGTGCTGCGTGACGGCCCACGGCCGGGCGCCCGGCCGCGCCACGGCCAGCGCCATGGACGGCATTGGGGCGACCCGGCGGATCTGCGCCTCCCCGACTCCTCGCGGACGCCCCGCCGGCGGAGGTTCTGTCCACGATCCGAGTCATCGCCGCGGGCGACTTCCTTGGCTCCCTCGGTGACCCGCCGCCTGATCGAGGAGTCCACCCGCCGCCCGGCTCCGGCCAAGGGCCGTGGCCGGCCCGGCCATCTCGACCGCAGGGGTGACGGAGCAGGAGCACGAGGTGCTGGAGTTGATCGCGAACGAAGAGATCACGGCGCGCCTGCATCTGAGCATGCGCACGGTGAAGACCCGGGTTCGGCTCCCGTCATCCGCTCTTGAACGAAAGCCCCGGTCGTCGACCGGGGCCCTCGTCGTCGTCCCAGCCCTCCGCACCCCGACTCCTGATCGACGCTCCCGTTCGCTAGGGTGAACACCAATACGCGCAGACACTCGTATGAACGGCGCGACGAGCGGGGGCTCACCATGCGGAACGCCGACCTGGACGTCTCGGAGGACGGCCTCACCGGGCTGGCCAACGACCTCGACGAGACGCAGCGCTATCTGGAACAGCAGACCCGCGCCATGGACGAGGTCGTCGACAAGATCGCCATGGGCTGGCAGGGGCCCACCGCCACCGCGTACCGCTCCCTGCACCGCGGTGTCGCCGAGGACGCCGTACGCATCCGCCAGGTGCTGATCCTTCTCGAGGCGGCCATGCGCGCCTCGCGCGACGGCTTCACCGAGCAAGAACTCGACACTCTGGCCCGGATCCGGCAGATACAGGAAGGCGAAGACGTGTCCGCCGCCGCCCGCGGCCTCACCGTGCCCGACCCGGCGCCCACGCCGGACGCCGGTCAGCCGAAGAGCCGCATCCTGGACGTCTGAACCACGGGGGATCAGCACTATGCCGGATGAGGACCGGATCACCGTCAACTTCGCCACGTTGCAGCGCCTTTCGGGGGACTTGGAGGACATCCTCCGCGCCCTCAACGAGAAGCTGGACACGCTGTACGGGCGGGCCACCAAGGTCGTACTGACCTGGGACGGCGAGGCCCGCGAGGCCTTCATCGACGAACTGGACAAGTGGAGTCGCTCCGCCGACGACCTCAGGGCCGCCCAGGCCTGGCTCCATGAGGTCGTCGTCAAGGGGCACCTCAACTACGCCGCGGCCAACAGGTCCGTACTCGAGGGCTGGGGAGGCGGCGCCTGATGGCAGGGCCCTCCACGCCCGCCCAGTCGCCGGGTGGCAACGGCACCATCGACGTCAAGCCCAGCGACCTGTGGGCGGTCTCCGGGCGGGTCGCCGCGCAACAGGACTTCCTGGTGCGGGCCGCCAACAGGCTCATGGAGGAGCTCGGCAAGTACCCCGACGCCGGAGGCGCCGGTGCGGAGGCCCAGAGGTTCGCCCAGGCGTACAAGAAGACCGGCGACCGCTGGCTGGAGGTCTGGGGCCGGTCCGTTCTCAGCGTCGGCGGCGTCGCGGTCGGGTTCACCGAGACGGCCAACGCCTACACCAGGGCCGACGCGGCCGCCCACCCCAAGCCGGGGAAGACGGCCGAGCAGCGCCCGCGGCCCTCGGTCATCGACAAGGCGCCCGACTTCGGCCCCATGCCGCTCATCAAGTGGGGCGACGACGACGGCATCGACGACATCGAGCGCGGCATCATGGAGGGCATCCCCGAGATCGTCCGGGACGTCCTCCAGCCGCTGTGCAGGAACGTGTTCCGGCTCGGGCGGGTCGCGGACGTCTTCCCGTACCCCCAGCAGCACTACCTCAACTCCCTGCACCACAGCTGGATGAACGTCGCCATCGCCGTGACCACGGGCGCCGACCAGCTCACCCAGGCCGTCGGCGCCATCACCAACCCCCAGCAGGCGGAGTGGGAAGCCGCCATGAAGACGTTCTGCAGCGCGCTGTGGGGCGCGACCTCCTGGGGTCAGTCGCGGCACAACAAGCAGTGGGCGCACACGGCAGGCTCCGGACCGGGCACGCCCAAAGTCCCCACCGGCAGTCAGCCGGTCCTGGCCGTCCTGAAGGACACCGCCGACGACATCGCCACCATCCTGCGCGAGTACGCCGAGGGGGCCGTCGACCTGAACCGCGACGTCGCGGACGAACTCAAGCGCGCCATGCTGGAGGCCGCCAAGGAGATCCTCGACGACCTCGCCAGGCCCAAGGGCCCCAAGAGCCTCCTCACCGGCGTCACCTCCCTCATCGGCAAGGGCGCGGGCCTGGTCCTCTCGTTCGACGTCAAGACCGTCCTCAACATCAACACGGCGAAGCTCAACCGGATCGTGGACACGTACACCGGCATCCTCGACGGGCTGACCACCCGCATGGAGGCGCTGAAGGGTCCGCTGGACGAGGCGTACCTGAGCGCCCCCAAGTTCGAGGCCGGCGTCGCCCGCGCCCAGGGCTTCGGCATGCGCGCCCTGGAGGAGTTCAAGGAGTCCAAGGTCTGGCTGAAGGTCGACTCGGTCGGCAAGTACGACCTGAACCTCGCCGCCAACGAATACTTCGAGCACGGCCACACCCTGGACCGGCACGTCGGCAAGACCGACGAGCAGTTGGCGCAGCGCCTGCGCGACCAGCAGGTAAACGGGCCTACGGCGGCGTGGCCGCACGGCAAGCCGTATCCCAAGGCCGCTTCGTCCTTCCCGGACTACCGGCGGGCGGAGGAGCTGACCGAGTACAACCTCAACAAGAACAAGGCCGCCATCGAGGCGTGGATCAAAGGCCCGCCGCCGCCGGGGGACGGACAAGTCAAGGACTTTCACTCGACCGCGCCCAACGGCGAGACGAGTGGCCGCAGTGTGTTCAAACAGCCGGTGGACCCGAACGACCCGACGTCCGGGTACAAAGAGGGCGGGATGGGCGCCAAGGCGTACGACGTGAACGGCATCGACACGCGCATCCGGTACGACAGCAACCGCACCCCGCCGTTCACCGTCATGACGTCGATGCCCTCGAAGTCCTAGCGCCCCGCCGAGAAAGGCCAGCACCACATGTCCGTCGACCAGACGTCCTGGGAAGCCGCGGTACGTCACCTCTTCGAGGACGCGTACCCGTACGACGCCACGGGCCCGCGCCGTCACGAGGACTGGGTCCTCGACGTCCTCGCGCTGATGGCGCGGGCCGTGCCGGACCCACGGGGCTGGGCGGTCCTCGACGACGCGGCGCAGATCCGAGAGCGCGAGGGGAGCCCCACCTTCCCGTTCGCCGCGCACCCCCCGGAGTACATCGCGCAGCGTCTCACCGAGATCGACCGGGCCAGCGCCGAGAACCTGCTGCTGGCCCTCACGGACGACTGCTGCACCCTGTCGAACCTGCGGCGGTTCACGGAGAGCGAGGAGGAGCTGCGGGCGATGGCGCGCACGATCCTCGCGCGGTACGGAGACGAGGCCACCTACCACACCAACGTCAGCAGGCCCGGGCTTGTGCCCGGCACCCTGGACTTCACGACGTCGCACTGGGGGTACAACCCGCTGAGCGACGTCTACTCGGAGGACTGCGGCCTGATCGTCGTCTCCGACACCGAGGTGGGCATGTTCTGGAACTTCTCCGACTACTGACCCAGCCGCTGACCAGGTGCTTTGAGAGGATGCCCCGTGCTGACCCGTTCCGCTTCCTACTCCGACCGGGAGACCGCCCAGTGGGCGACCCAGCAGGTGGTGACCGCCAACGAGCAGGTCATCCACCGCTGGCTGGCCCAGGGCACCCGGCCCCGGCTCACCATCGAGGCCGCCTGGCCGTCGCGGGAGGAGCCCGTCGGGCGGGTGCAGCTGGAGGGGGACCTGCTGGCCGGCCTCGGGCCGGTCGACGTCCGGGCGGCGCGCGTGGTGCTGCGCCGGGAGGCGTCGAGCCCGTACGGCTTCGTCGTCCACACGACCTTTCCGTTCTACCTGTAGGGCGTACGCCGATGTCCATGAAGCCCCTCGAACACGACCGCCGGTACGGCGAGCTGGACCAGGTGATGCGCGCGTACCTGGGGCAGTCGGCCGACGACACCCCGGAGCGGCGCAGCCGCGCTCTGGACGCGTACCTCCGGCACACCTGGCACACCCGCCCCGCCGCCATCGCGGAGGCGGAGCGGCAGCTGCGCGAGTACAGCCGCAACCCTCCGGGCCGCATCCGGCGCGACCTGGGCGAGTTCTACGCGATCCCGGACACCGGGATGCCCCAGTCCGAGATCGGCGACTGGCTGATGGTCCTGGCCGACCGCCTGAAGGAAAGCATCGAGGGAGGCGACGTCCCGGAACCGTCGTCCCCGCAGACGCATTGGGAGTGGCACGCGCGCTTCCCGGAGACCGCGCAACTGCTCGGCGGCTGGTTCTCGCAGGACATCGTCGACGAGTTCCCCGACCACGACGCCGCCCTCGCCGACTACGCCGCCACCACCCATCCCCAGCTGGTCGCCCGCCTCGTCGGCGAGCTCCACGAACTGCTCGCCCTCCCCCTGGACGAAGGCGACTACGCCTTGGCCGCCGCCGAACTCGGCATGGAGGTCGGCCCGCCCGCGCCGTTCTCCTACGGCGCCTGGTTCCAGTCGGTGGCGACCACGCTGTCCGGCGTCTGATCCGGCCTTGGTGGCCGGTCCTCGCTCGTCCCGGAGGGAGTCGCGGCCGCCCGGAAGGCCGGAAGGGCGACCGCGGTTTGTGGGCGGTCGCCTCACTCGTGCCCCGGCCGTGCCCTTCACAGCGGACAGCAGTGGTCGGCACGGGTTCCCAGAAGCCTGCGGGATGAGTGCCACCAGCGGGTGTTTCCGCAGTTCAGGGGCGGATCGACCCACCTGGGCGTTGGTGATTCCCAAGCTCAGAGCGCGTGTTCGATTCTCGTCACCCGCTCTTGAACGAAGGCCCAGGTCAGCGACCTGGGCCTTCGTCGTTGCCACGACCTCTTCGCACCCGCGTGCCAGGGCTGCCGAACGTGCGGTTGCCCCGGTGAGGTGCCGCCCCGCGGCGGCGGTGCGTCAGCTCTGTGCGGTGTCGTCGCCCGTCTGCCCGTCGCCCTCGGCTGCGCCTGCCTTCTCGCGCATCCTGCGCACCAGCTCCGCCTTCTGGTCGGCGGCCTCCTGGCGGTCGAGGTTGCGGTGCGGACCGTTGTTCTGCCTTTCGGCGCGGGACAGCCTCTTGCGCTGGCCGCCGCCCTGGCCCACGGGGTTGTTGATGTTCTTGCTCACGGTCATGGGTTCTCCCGGTAACGAGGTGGAGTGATCTACGGATTCCTTGGTGGGGGACGGGCGCGGCCCGTCGAAGGACGTCAGCAGGAGCCCGTCACGCTCTCACTCGCAAATCGGCGTCTGGAAGAACATGACGAAGACGTTACCCGGCTTCGCCGGCCCCGCACACCAGCTTTCGCCGCCCACGCCGGGGAGACCGCCCACTGGGCCACCCAGCAGGTGGTGACCGGCAACGAGCAGGTCATCCACCGCTGGCTCGCGCGGGCACTGGGGCCCGCCTCACGGTCGAGGCCGCCTGGCCCTCCCGCGAGGAGGCCGTGGGCCGGGTGCGGCCGCGACCCTCCGGGGCCGCACCCGGCACGGCCTGGGCGGGTTCTCCGCGATCCCGGACACCGGAACACCTCAGTCGGAGATCGGCGGCCGGCCGTTGGCCCTGGCGTGCCGTCCTAGAACAACCGGAGCTTGGACTGCCAGCCCGCGCCGATCTTCGCCGTGGCGCCGAACGAGCCCTTGCCGTTGCCGTTGTTGCGGAGCAGGTCACCGGCCGCGTTGCGGGTGATCAGGTCAGGGCGGCCGTCGCCGGTCGCGTCACCCGCGCCGACGAAGGCGTTGCGTCCGGTGGCCCAGTTGTTGCCGAGGACCAGGGCCCGCGGCTTGAGGGTGCCGGTGGCGGTGCCGTCGTAGCGCCACAGGCTGTTGGCGCCGTCGACGGCGAGGAGGTCTCCGAGGCCGTCGCCGTTGAGGTCACCGGCGCCGAAGACCGCACGGTAGCCCTTCCAGCCGGTGCCGATCCGGCCCTGGGGCTTCAGGCCGCCCGCGCCGTTGTCCGCGTACAGGTGGATGTCGCCGGTCGTGGTCTGGCGGGCCACCAGGTCCGGGCGGCCGTCGCCGGTCAGGTCGCCCGGCGAGGTGAGCACGTTGAACTGGCCCCACACCGTGCCGAGGGAGGTGTACGGGTGCTTCGGGTTCAGGTAACCATGGCAGGAGCCGGGGTAGCGGCGCAGTTCGCTGCCGACCCGCACCAGCACGTCGTTGCAGCGGTTGCCGTCCATGTCGCCCATCGGCACGGCAACGGTGTTCGTCGGCCAGCCGGTCACCGACGTCGTACGGGAGTAGCCGCCCGTGCCGTTCGCGGCGTGGACGGAGAGGTCGCCGCCGGAGCCGAGCGACAGCAGGTCGGGCCGGCCGTCGACGGTCAGGGTCGTGCCCTCCGTCGTGCCGGTCGAGCTGTGGTCGCGCCAGACCGCGGCGCCGATGTCCAGCGTCAGCGGACCCGACGTGGTCAGGGCGGGGCCCTGGCCCTTGGCGGGCTGAGCGGTCAGTTCCCAGGTGTAGGCGCCGTTCGGCGCGTACCCGTCGGCGGTCCTGCCGTCCCAGGTGACCTTGATGAGGCCGCTCTGGGCGGCGCCGGTGACGGTGTGGACCACCCGGCCGGTCCGCGTGTGCCGGAACTGGATCCGCCAGCTGCTCGCCGGCCGCGACAACTGCAGGCGGAGCCGGAGATCGTAGCGGTACGCGTCGTACACGTAGGTGTCCGCCAGGGCCAGCGGGTCGGTGGGCACACCGCTGGGCGCGAGGTGGATCTTCCCGTCCGCCGCCACGTAGGCGACGGGTCCGCCGAACCGGTCGACGGTCCAGGTCACGCCGCGCTGCGGTGCGGTCGTGGCGGGCAGGTCGCCGACGGTCTGCGTGGTGTCGGCGACGCCGTCGCGGAACTCGGTCAGCAGCAGCTTCCCGGCCGCCTTGTCGTGCCGTACGAGGAAGCCGTCACCGATCAGCGCCTCGCCGGACGGGACGGGGATGCTCTTCCCGGCCGTACGGTCGTACACACCGGCCGGGCCGGACGCGCCACAGGCCCAGTAGAGCCAGCGGCCGACCGACTGGAGTTCGGTGGCACGGCAGGGCGCGCCGGTGGAGAAGGTCGAGTGGGCACCCGTGACGAGGTTGTCGACCTTGAGCTGCCCGGCGGTCGCGGTCTGGCTCCAGGCAAGCGGACCCCACACGGTGGTGGCGGTGATGGCCTGGGTGCGCAGGGTGTTCCGGTCGTACGCGGTCGAGTTCAGGTCGCCGATGTACTGCTTGCCCGTGTCGGTGCCGTTGACGACCACGTAGCGGCCGGTGATCTCGACGAGGCGGGCCTTGGCGGTCGGGACCTCGTATCCCGTCGTGAAGTCCCCGGTCTCGGTGTGGTAGGCGTCAACCCTCCAGGCGTTCCGCCCTTCCACGGGTCCGGCGGTGACCGCTCGGCCGTCGCCGGTGGCCCGGGGGCCTTCGACGTCCGTACGGAAGCTGTCCATGCCGAAGGCGGTACGGCCCGGGGTGAGCCGCGCCCCGTCGGTGGTGACGGGCCGGGTGAAGTAACCCGCGGTGGTCCAGACCGGCTCCGTCTCCTTGGTGGCGAGGCGGCCGTTGGCCATCGACAGCCGGGAGATGCTGGACGGCAGCGGCGGGACGCCGGCGACGGTGCCGACGGTGGGGACGCCGCCGTTCTCCCCAGCGGTCACCCGGCGCACCGCCCAGTGGGACGAGTCGGTACCGCCGACCGCCAGCAGGCCGCCGCCCGGCACGGCTTCCAGTGTGCGAGTGGCGGCGTGCTGGAGCAGCGGCACGGCCTGTCCGCCGTTGATCGGCAGGGCGAGCAGGGACCCGCCTTCGTGGCCCCAGCGATTGCTCACGTGCTGTCGTGCCACCACGAGCCAGTCGCCGACAACACCGACCGAGAGGCTGCCGGTGTTCTCCGGTACGGGCAGCACGACCGGTGCCGACAGTGGCGCCGAGCGCGGTACCACGTTGAGGTTCCCGCCGAGGCTGTCCTTCCAGACCAGCCGGTCCTCGCCCAGGGCGACGACGTGGTCGCTCGTGTGCGAGGTCAACCGCGGACCCGTCGTCACGCGACCGCTGCCGACGTCCAGCAGGCCGAGCCGGTCGTCGCCGGCGGAGTCCTTGAGGTGCAGCACCACCGTGCGGGCGTCCGAGGCGTGGACGAGGGGGAACAGGACGATGCCCGCATCCGCCGTCACCTGCCGCGTGACGGTCGCGCCGTCGTCACCGAGCCCGTGCAGGTACAGGCTGTTGACGGACGTGTGGGTGAGCACCGTGTCGCCGTAGGAGCCGAGGTAGGTGTGGTCCGCGGGCAGCGTGAGCGTGCGGGACGTGCCGTCGGCCAGGTTGCGGAGTTCGACGGACGAGCCGCTCGGGATGCCGATGACGTCGGAGCCGGAGCTGCCGCCGGTGTACTTGTCGAGCCCGGGGACTGGGGTGCTGCGCCCGTCGGCGAAGCTCGTCCACAAGTAGCCGCTGGTGCCCCCCTGCGTGCGCAGGACCCCGTGGGGCCCGACGGAGAAGAACCGGGTGTCGCGCGGCTCGTAGTGGTCGTTGTCGATGACCGTGTGCGCCGGCAGTGGTGCCGGCTCGGCGGCTGTGGCCGTGCCGCCGAGCGGCGCGACCGTACCGATGACGAGGCCCGCGACCAGGGTGGCGCGGACGATGGCATGACGTGACAAGAGATTCCCTCCCCGTGAACCGGCTGGGTGGAGGGAGGTCCTGGCGTACGCCGCCACCGACCGGTCCCCGTCCGGCCCCCCGGCCGAGAATCCCACCCCGCAGGCGCTGAAGCGTAACAGGGGGCCTGACACAGATGGGTGGTCAGGTGGCCCGCGGTAGGGGTCGGCGCCCGTGGCACGCCCAGGACCCGGGGGGAGCGGGTGCGGTGCCGACGCGGCTCTGTGCTCGCGCCGGCTTCTCGCCGTCATCTCCAGGGAGGCGTTGACGGAGCGGATCGTCCAGGGCCGGAGCCGCCCGGCCGGCCGTCGCGCGGGACGACATCCTGCCGGGTGTCGAGCGGGAGGGTCGCGACGGCACCGCCGGGACCGGTCGGCGCACCCGGGCCCCGGGAGACACCCCCTGGACGGTCTCGACGGCCGTGCCGGTGCCCAGCGCCACCAGGACACCGGCGGCGATGCGCTCCAGGGCCGTGTGCACTCGCGGGCGACACGGCCAGGTCGGCGTCCGGGCCGCGAAAAGCGCCACCAGCGTCAGCCACAGAGCGGCGATCACGGCGTCGATGACGCCGAGGGTCAGGGTCATGGACAGCGCCGAGTGGCCGTCGGGGAGGAACTGCGGGACCACGGCCACGAAGAAGACGCCCACCGTGTGCCTGGCGCTGCACCAGTAGGGCCACGGTCCCGGAGGCACACAGCGACGCGACGTACCGGTCGGCCCTGGACCTCCTGTTGCGGGCCACCACCACATGAGCCCGGTGAGCACCACCTCGCCCGGCCTTCGACGTGCATCCGCTGGCTCCTACCTGAGGCGCTGTCGCCGGCGCCGGCCGGCCGCCTCGCCCGTGCCGGGGTGAGCACCCGGTGGGGACGGCGGCCGTCGCACGCTCCGGCTTCAGCCGGCCGGTCGGGATTGCGCCGGTACCAGTCCGGCTTCCGCCCCGGGTGGTGGCGCCGCCGCACCGGTGCCCGTGGGGCGTGCCCCGCGACGCCACACCCGGGTCAGGGAGCGGTAGAAGCGGTCCGGGAGGAAGACGGCGTCCGCGACGATCATCGCGGCCGAGAAGAGCGGAAGGCCCATGAGCACCGCGATGCCCATGTGCATGGTCAGCAGCAGTCCCAGGACGGGGTACTTGAGCCTGCCGAACAGGACGAACGGAAAGGCGACCTGCAACAGGACGGTGAGGTAGCAGGCGGCGGTGATCAGTACCGCGTGGCTGTCGACCGCGCGCGAGAGCACGGGCCAGGGCTGGAACAGGTGCAGGTTCAGGGCGTAGTGCAGGGCGGTGCCGTTTCCCCAGGTGCCGCCCTGCACCTTGTACAGCCCTGCCGATCCGTAGAGGAAGCAGACCTGGGCGGCGATGACGAACACGCCACAGTTGTGCAGGACGTTGACCACCGGCAGACGGGCGTCGCGGAGGTGGTGCCGTAGCCCGCCGGTGGTCCCCGGGAGCCCGTGTGGATCCCTCCCCGCGGCCGCTCGGAGCCCGGCCCTGCGCGCGTCGAGGGACCAGCGCCGCCCGCAGGCGGTGAAGACGAGGTAGACGGCCATCAGGAGGATGAGGTTGTCCCCCCCGTCCGTCATCAGGATCGCCCGCGCGTGGAACGACGCCACCACGACGGCGAACAGCACGGACACCACCCGGGTGTGCCAGCCCAGCATGAAGAGCGCGGACGTGGCGACCGCGAGGGCGTAGCAGACCTCGAAGTACGCCCGGCTGTCGGACAGCGTGAGGACGCTGGCCCATCCCGTCTGATCGAACAGCTGCCTCGCCAGTACGGGTGTCCACGGCGATCCGGGCCCCCAGATCTCGTCGCGGTGCGGGAACTCGCGCAGCAGGAAGACCAGGTAGAGCAGGCCGTACCCGATGCGCAGCACCGCGACCGCGTACAGGGAGACCGGGCGCTCGACCAGGAGGGCGAGGAGCGCGGGGACGCGGTCCAGCATCCGCCGCGAAGCTCCGTTGGTGTCCGATCGCCCGGTGTCGTGCTCCGGCGGCGTGGGCGCCTCGGTGGGGGTCGGTTCAGTGAGTGCCATGCGGGGCCACCTTCCACCAGGGCAGGTAACGGGTGTCCACGGGCCGATGGGGGGCCGGCCGGCCGGCCCCCGCGGCACCGGGCGGACCGATCGGCTCGGTGACGACACGCAGTTGGATGGAGTCGAACGGCCCGCCACGGTGGGCGTTGACGCGATCCGCCGCGATGTTGCGGAGGTACCGCTGGATCATCACCCCCCGCTCCGAGCGTGGCTGGTCGTCGCCGCCCAGCGTTTCGAGGTAGGAGCTCCAGGCCCGGCGCAGCATGTTCTGCGTCGTATGGCTCGGGAAGGGGTTGTGCTCAGTCGCGGCACGGTCCACACCGCTCAGGTCGAACCAGCCGCTCACCCGCACGGAGCCGTCCGGAGCGGTCCGCATGGTCCTCGCCGAGATCTGCCGGTTGACCGACTCGGGGTCCGGGGCGAAGAGCCGCCAGTTCTGCTCGAACACGGGGAACACCCACGCGTTGATGAGCTTGCTGTACTGCTGGGAGACGGAATTGGCGGGCGCGACGTGGAGAAACACCAGGAACACGTGGATGAGCGTCGCCGCCAGGCACAGGACCACGGCGGCCCCGGTGGCCGCTCCCACCAAGCGTCCCGGTTTTCCCGCGCCGCCTCGGGAAACGGGGGGAGTGCCGCCGCGGCCGGTGCCGGCCGATTCCGCCTCCGTATGCTCCGATTCCTTCACTTCGGCTGATTCGACGCCGCCCGGCACGCACCCCACCCGGCCTTCCCATCCCGACTGTTTCTTTTCGCTTCTTTTGATTCCGAGTGTGGCGCGCGGCGGACTCGTTGCCGTTCCGCCGCGCGCCACCTGTCCCACTCGGGTAGGCGGTTTTCCGCCCGTGCGCTCAGCCCGGCGCGGGGATCGGCGCGGGACTCAGTGCCGCGTCTCGCACTGCGTACGGTCGGCGCACTTGTCGCCGTAGCCGCCGGTCTCGCCGGGCTTCTCCGGCTTGCCCTCGTGCCCATGGCCGGGCTTGCCGGGCTTGCCCCCGTGCCCGTGGCCCGGCTTACCGGGCTTGCCGGGCTTGCCGGGCTTACCAGGCTTGCCGGGCGGCTGGCCACCCCCGCCCGTCACACCACCCTGGGTGCCTCCGATCGTCGCGCCCGTCGTGCCACCCGTGGTGCCGGCGACCGCACCGCCGGTGGTGGCACCGCCGGTGGTCACGCCGCCGGTGGTCGCACCGCCGGCGGTCGCACCGCCGGTCGTCACTCCGCCGAGCACTCCACCGAGCACTCCACCGAGAGCACCGCCGGTGGTGCCGCCGGTGCCGCCGGTCGTCACGCCGCCGAGTACGCCGCCCAGAACACCGCCCAGAACGCCTCCGGTGGTACCGCCGGTGGCGGTGCCTCCGTTCGTCCCTCCGTTCGTCCCTCCGGTGGTCCCGGTGGTGGTGCCGCCGTTGGTGCCTCCGGCGCACGCCGGCCGGGTGATGGTGTTGGTGTCCAGCGTCACCGACCCGTTACGGGCCAGGGCCCGGCCGACGAGGTCCGCCCCCGTGGTGGCGGTGATCGACGTCATGGCCATGATGGTGCCCACGAAGTCGGAGTCGGTGCCGAGCGTGGCGGAGCTGCCGATCTGCCAGAACACGTTGCACGGCGAGGCGCCGTTGATGAGGCTGACATTGCTGGCGGAAGCCGTCGTCAGGCCCGAGCCGACCTGGAAGACCCAGACGGCGTCGGGGTTGTTCTGGCCGTCCAGGGTGAGGGTGCCGGTGAGACCGAGGGTGGACGAGGCCGTGTAGACGCCGGGGACCAGCGTCAGGCCGCCGGCGTCCGGCGGGAGGGCGGCGTCCGTGGGCTGCCCGGCCGCGTTGTTGTACGCCGCGACCAGGTCGCTCTTGGCGGCGGCGGCCACGGCGTCCGCGGAGTGGAACGTTCCTTCCACCAACCCCGGCGGGAAGCCGGAGATGGCCGTGCCCGGATGCACTCCGACATCACCGGTGATGACCGTCGGCCCGGTGTTGGTGACCGACTCACCGGCCAGGACCGCGAAGCTCTCGGCGGTACCCAGCGGTACGGGCAGGGCGACCGCGATCGCCCGCGTCGGCGTCACCGCTACGACGACTGCGGCGGCCAGCACGGTGAGCACCGCCGCCAGCCAGGCCGTTGTCCGGCGCCATTGCGGCGCGTCAGGGAATTTCAGCGTCATGGAGAAGCCAGCTCCTGAGGGGATGGTGGCGCGTTCAGCGCATTCTGGGCGTCCAGAATCGCCCATTTCTGTCCCCCGGCATATTACGCAGACACCTGCACACATCGACGACCTTCCGGGGTGATGTCGACAGAGCCCACCATATGCATCATGGAACATATGAAGAATGGGCTGAACGAGGAAAGGAGTTCACGCGAATTCCGCCGGAGGCCGTATGCGGCGCGGCCCGGAAATGGCGGAACCCGCGGCATTCGAGGGATCGCGACTACTTTTTCTCACCACGCCGGCCCGGCCGGGGAGCACCTCCCGGGCGGCGCGAGTCGGGAACCACCGTGCGGCGCTCCCTGTGCGGCCGGGGCCGGCGGAGCGGAAACGGGGGCCGGTTGCCGTACAACCATGGGGGCACCCCGCGGGTCATGCACGCGAACTTGTCGTGTCCCCTGGGGGTTCCATGTCGTACCGCCCGCGTGCGGAAGGCAGATCCGGATCCGGATCGCCGCACGCCACCGTCCTGCTGGCCGCGCTGGCCGTCCTGTTCTCCCTCCTGGTGCCGGTGGGCACCGGGACCGCGTCGGCGGCCGAGGCAGGAGACTGCGCCCCTCTCCCGCTCGCCTCCCTCGGCGGCACCGCGGAAGGGGTCAAGGGCAGGGTGACGGTTCCGGCCCAGGGCTCCGTCTGCTTCACCATCGACGTCGAGCGGCCCGGTGCGCACCGCGTGCTCACCGGCAACGACCTGCTGTTCGCCCAGGTCTACGACGGCGACCGGCGGCTGGAGTGCGACAACCAGACGGCCACGTACAGCAGCGGCTGGTGCGACCTGCCCCGGACCGGCACGTACACCGTCCGGCTCCCCAACCACTGGGAAGAGGAGCAGGCCGGCACGCTCGTCGTCCTCCCGCTCGGCGCCGCCACCGCCGGCTGCGCCGGGAACGAGCTCCACACGTCCTTCAGCTCCCCCGGTGCGACCGGGACCGCCCCCGACCCGTTCACGGTCCTGTGCCACCGCCTGGTGGCCGCGCCCGGTGAGCGGATCGACCTCGATCCGCACGCCGGCGACATGGCCGTGGAGTCGTGGATCACCGACGGGAGCGGCGCCCCGGTCTGCCCGAGCCCCAACGGCGACGGCAGCCGGGGCTGTGTCCTGCCCGGCGAGGGCCCGTACCGGGTGCTCGTACGGGTGGTGCGGCCGACCCAGGCCTTCCCCGCCGGGTACACCCTCACGGCGCGCAGGCTGTCCGACCCGGCCGGCTGCGCCACCGTGCCCGTCAACGCCTACGGGTCCGCCCCGACCACCGTGGAACCGGCCGTCGGCTGCAAGGTCTTCCGGGCCTCGACCGCAGGTCGGTACGACGTCCACACCGTGGGGCCCGGCGGGTACCGCGACGACACCCTCGTCCACGACAGAGCCGGGCGCACCGTCTGTGAGGGAGCTCCGTGCGTCTTTCCGGCCGACGGTGACTACACGATCCTGACCGACGGGTCGACGCTCATCATCGACCGGAGGTCCGCCGCCGGCTGCGAGCCCGCGGCCCTCGGCCTCAACAGCGGCACCTGGAGCTCGCCCGCCGCGGTGGACTGCCTGACCCTCCCCCTGCCCGAAGGCGCCCGGATGGCCGCCCTCACCGCGTTCAGCGGCTTCGCGGCCACCCCGGACATCACCGTTGTCGACGCCGACGGCGACTCCGTGTGCACCGAGTCCCGCCTCGCCCAGGGTTCCTGCACCCTCACGGGACCGGCCCCGTACCGCGCCCTGGTGTCGCAGAGCAGCGGCGGCTCCGGCGACACCGCGTACCGGGTCGCCTTCCACCGCACGGACCCGGCCGGCAGCGACTGCCAGCCCCTCCCCGCCGGGGACTTCACCGCCGCGACCGCGTCCACCGTCCTCCGGACCGGCGCCGGCGGATTCTCCTACTGCCTGGCCATTCCCGCGGACGCGCACAGCGCCGTAGAGAGCGTCCAGATGCGGACCGTCTCCGGAACGGCCGGTGGCGCCTTCTGGGTCCTCGACGCCTCGGGCACGCGGGTCTGCTCCATGACGACCTCGGCCCCCGCGACCTGGACCACCTGCCGCCTCACCCCCGGGGCGGCGTACACCGCCCTCTTCAACGGCCGTGACGGCTCCGGCGAGCACTCCCTGGTCCGCCGTGACGTCACCGCCACCGCCAAGGGCTGCGCACCCACCGCGGCGACCACCGCCGACGGCCCCTCCACGCCGGGCGTCCCGGGTCCGCCGGGCACCCTGGTGTGCCACCGGGTCACCACGGCCGGCCCCGCCGACACCCTGCACCTCGATGTGCGTGACCCGCTCGGCACCGCCAACATCGTGGCGTTCGGCGCCGACGACGCGGTCCGCACGTGCACCTGGCGCAACCGGAGCTGCGCGGTGACCGGCTCGTCCCAGTACCAGGTGCTGCTGGGTGTGCCGTCCTCGCTGAAGGCCGCCGGGTCGTACCGGCTCGACGCCCTGCGCGTCGCCACGGCCGCCGGCCCGGCGCCGGAGTGCGTCGAGGTCCCCGATGTCACCTTCGGGTACGGTCCGGTCACCGGCGTGCTGGACGAGGAGCACACGGCGATCTGCGCCGAGCTGCCCACCTCGTACCGGGACAGCTTCACCGCCAGGGTGAGTGACACGAACGGCGCGGCCCACACCGCCGTACCCGCCCTGTACGGGAAGGACCTGGACAACACCTGCACCGGCATGTCCAACGGCGAGAGCTCGTGCGCGCTGACCGGGCCGTACACCACCGGGACGGTGCCGAGCCTCTTCGTCCTGGGGCTGCCGGAGAAGGCGTCCGGGACTTCCTACCGGGCCGAGCTGGTCTGCGCGGTCACCACGTGCGGCACCGGGAAGCGCGAGGTCACCGGCGTCACCCCGGCCACGGGCGTCACCGGCACCGAGGTACGCGTCACCGTGTCGGGGTCGGGCCTGCACGAGGCCGACAAGGTCCGGATCAGCGCCGGCGGCACGACGATCGAGTCGACCACCGTCTCCGTGGCGGCCGACCGCCGGACACTCACCGCGTCCCTCGACCTGACCACCGCCCCCACCGGCACCTGGCCCCTCAGCGTCGTCACGTCCCACGGATGGGAGCACTCCACCGGCCACTTCACGGTCACCGCGCCGCGGCCGCCGGTCAACACCACCGCGCCCGGCATCGCGGGCACGGTCCGGGTCGGCGCCGGACTGACCGCCCGGCCCGGCACCTGGACGCCGGCGCCCACGTCGTACACGTACCAGTGGAAGGCGGACGGCGCCGCCATCCCGGGGGCCACGGCCGCCACGTACGTCCCGCCGGCCCCGCTGCTCAACAAGAAGCTGTCGGTCGCGGTCACCGCGCACCTCACCGGGGCCCCGTCCGGTACCGCTTCCTCGGCGGCCACCGCGGTCGCCCCGGGTGTCGCGCCCGCGGCCACGACACCGCCCGCCCTCGCCGCCGCCCCCCAGGTCGGCGCCCGGGTGTACGCGAAGGCCGGCGTATGGACGCCGGCGGCCACGTCGTACACCTACCAGTGGAGGGCCGAGGGCCTCGCCATCACGGGGGCCACCGCCTCCTCGTACGTCCCGACGGCCGCCCAGCTCGGCAAGAGGCTGTCCGTCACGGTGAAGGCCGCCCGCACCGGCCACGCCGGCGGCGCGGCCACCTCCACGGCGGTCGCCGTGGCCCGTGGTGCCGCCCCGCGGGCGACCACCCGGCCGTCGGTCTCCGGCACCGCGAAGGCGGGCCGCACGCTCACCGCCGACCGCGGCGTGTGGACGCCCGCGCCGACGTCGTACGGCTACCAGTGGTACGCCGACGGCAGGGCGATCGCGGGCGCGACGAAGTCCACGTTCGTGCTCACCCGGGCCCAGCGCGGCCTGCGGATCACGGTCAAGGTCACCGCCCACCGCACGGGCCACCACAGCGGCACGGCGTACAGCCTCCCGACGGCGGTGGTCGTCGCCTGACCCGCGCGTTCAGCACCGCCGGCCCCGGGCACGGGAGATCGTGCCCGGGGCCTCGTCGTTCCACGCCGGGGCGCCACGGGGCGGGCCCGCGGAGCCGCGGGACCGTCGGCGGAGGCCCGCCCGGTCGCGCGGGCCGGCGCGGCGGGAAGCTCCGGGCGTCAGAACGTGCCCGTGACCGTGTACCGCTCCCCCGCCGCCGTGGTGGTCACGGCGTACGTGTCGCCCTTCGCGTCGCGGGCGCCGGCGGCGTGGTTGTACTGGACGGCGAAGACGTGCCGGCCGGGCGGGACACCGCGCCCGGGCTTGAGGGTCCAACGGTGGACCAGTGCGCCGCCCGACTCGCGGACGGTGACCGTGAAGTCGGTCTCGGGGAGCGTCCGCCAGCTGCCGGTGGGGGCGACGCCACCGGTCTGGGCGACCCGCACCTCGACGGTCAGCGAGGTGAGCGGCGCACTCGTCCGCAGGGTGAGGTTGTTCTGCGCCCAGTAGGCGTTGCTGTGCGGGTCGACGGAGCCGTCGGACGAGAGCGGTCCGTGCGCGGCGCGGGCCTCGGGCGGTCCGCCCGTGGGGGGCGCCGGCGTGACCGGCACCGGTGTCACGCGTCCCGGTGTCGGCGGCGGCTGGGGAGCCGGCGACAGGACCACCGGGTCCCTGGCGGCGTCCCGGTGCGGTCCGGGCCTCTGGACGACGGAGGCGACCGTGTAGGCGCAGACCAGCAGGGCGGTGGCGGAGACGAGGGCGACCAAGGCGGTACGGGGCCAGGACATGGCCGGCCGGCGGCGGTACGCCGGGCCGGTGCCGGTGGTGGCCGTTTCCCGGCGGATCCGGGCGAGCATCCGTTCCCGGTCGGGCCGGTGGGCGTCGGCGGCGGCCCTGAGCCGTTCCTCGAGGTCCCTCATCGGTTCCTCCTCCCCGTCAGTTCCTCGGCGGCCCCCGCTCCGAGCAGGCGCTGCAGTTCGGCCATGCCCTTGGACGTCTGGCTCTTCACCGTACCGACCGAGATGCCGAGGGCGAGGGCGGTGTCCTTCTCCGACAGGTCGAGGGCGTGGCGCAGCACCACGCAGGCGCGCTTGCGGAACGGCAGCCGGGCCAGGGCCCTGCGCACGTCCACCACCGCCGGGACGTCCGGGTCCTCCACCCGCTCGGAACGGCCGGCCCAGAACAGGGTGATCCGCCGCCGCTCGCGCGTGAGCCGGCGGACCCGGGCCCGGGCCATGTTGGTGACCACGCCGCGCGCGTAGGCGACCGGGTGGTCCGCGGCGCGCACCCGGTCCCAGCGGTGCCACAGGGCGACCAGCGCGTCGGCGGCGAGGTCGTCGGAGGCGTCGGCCTCGCCGGTCAGCATGAAGGCGAGGCGGGCCAGCTCGGCGTGGTGGCGCTCGAAAAAGGCATGGAAGTCGGCATACGCGTCGTCGAGGACCATGGCGGGGCTTCCCTGGGATGTACTCACGCCCGGCGGCGAAGCGGTAAGCATACCGACCATTCAGTAATGAGTGCCACGGGTGCCGGGGACGGGCCCGCCTCCGGCACCCCGGACGGAAGGGGTCACAGGACGCCCGCGCCCGCCCGCCGGGCCAGGGAGGCCGGCAGGTCCGCCGCGGACGCCTCAAGACCGGTGGTCAGCACCGGCTTCCAGTTCGCCTCCGGGGTGATCTTCTTCTTCGGGTTCGCGGCGTTGTACGCGGCCACCAGGTCGGTCACGGCACCGTTCACCATGTTGCCCTCGCCGGCGAACGCGCCGGTGCCGTCACCCGACAGGAGCTGGCCGGCCTTGCGGTCGGGCGACAGGGTCCAGTGGTTGGCGCGCGCCACGATCTGGGCGCCGGCCCGCGAGTTGACGCTGTAGCTGTGGACGTAGCCGTTGCGCGGGGCGGTGGCGAAGTGGTTGTTGTACAGGTGGATCCGGCCGACCCGGGCCAGCGGCGCCCGCTGCACGATGCCCTGGAACTGGTTGTGGTGCAGCGTGACGCGCAGCTTGGTGTCGGAGTCGCTGCTGCCGATGAGCATCGTCTTGTCGTGGTCGGTGAACCGGTTGTACGAGACGGTGACCAGGTCGGAGGCGTTGGTGATGTCCAGCGCCCCGTCGTGCACCTGGTACTCGCGGCCGAAGTGGCGCGGATTGGCGGTGTCGAAGTGGGGGCTGTCGGTGAACGTGTTGTGGTCCGCCCACACGTGCGTGGCGCCCCGCAGGCTCACCGCGTCGTACTGCGAGTTCCAGTTGCCCGTCGAGCCGTCGGTGGGGTCCCACTGCGGGAAGCAGTCGCGGGTGTCCGCGAAGGTGAGGTTGCGGATGATGACGTTGTCCGCCTTCCTCACCTGGAGGCTGCCGCCACGGATGCCCGCGCCGGTGCCGGGCACGCCCACCAGGGTGGTGCGCGACGGGACGTCGAACACGATCCGTTCGGCCTGCGCGGCCTGCGCCGCCGCCCGGGCGGACTCCAGCTTGCCGGAGGGCACCTTCGAGCGCCCCCAGACGGCCGGGTCGTACGCCTTGAGGTAGGCGGACAGCGTGTACCCGGTCCCCTTGGCGTAGGCGTCGCAGTCCAGCGCGCGCCCGGCGTCGTCGGTGTTGGCGTCGATGACGCCCTTGACCTGGATGATGCGCGGCGCGCCCGCCGGACCGGCGCTCAGCGCCCTGACCAGTTCCGCGCGGGTGGAGACGGTGAAGACGTGGGCGGCGTCGGCGGCGTGGCCGCCGGTGGTGCCCGGGCCGTCGGCCGCCCAGCCGTCCCCGGCGGCCAGCGTGGCGTGGGCGAGGTCGGTGGCGGCGTCGGCGCGCGTCACGAACGGCACGGTACCGAGGCCGACGGCCGTGAGGAGACCCGCGGTGGCCAGGGTGACCCGCCGGCGGGCGCGGGAGCGGCGGTGCGAGGGAGTGGGCACGGGGTGTCGTTCCTTGCTGGGCGAGGGACAGCTGTCAGTCCCTCAGTTGCCGCCGCACGCCGCCCGGTTGCCGTCCGTCCGGTTAGCCCGCCTGCGATGCCCGTCACACCGGGCCGGTCACACCGGGCCCGTCACCCGGGCCCCTCGCACCGGGCCCGGCACACCGCCCGCGCCCCGCGCGCGGGCGGCCCGGGTCACGATTACCAGTAGTGCCGGCGCCCGCCGACCGCGTGGCCGAGCGCGCCCAGGATCCACAGGATCACGCCGATGACGACCAGGACGATGCCGATGGTGTAGAGGATGGAGACGCCGAGCACGAAGCCGACGATGAGCAGGACGACCCCGAGGATGATCATGGTGTCCTCCGATCTCGAGGAATACCTCAATCCCAGAGTAGGCGCACCCGGGGAGGTCGGCCCGCTGGACGGCGGCGCCCCGGCGCGGGGGCCCGGCGGGCCCGGGGCGGCACCCGTTCGGAGGTGCCCGGTTCCCTGCCAGGGCACGGACACCGCCCCGGACCTCAACCGGTCCCGTACCCGCGAATCGGGCATTCACCACCAACGGCGCCGGGCCCCGCCTGCCGGAGAACGCGCCGGGACTACCAGCGGTACCAGCGGCCTCGCGCCCCACCGGCCCCGGTGGAGCGGACGACGAAGCCCAGCAGCCACACCACCAGCACGATGGCGGCGATCCACCACAGGGCCTCGAGAGCGAAGCCGGCGCCGAAAAGGATGACGGCGAGGAGCAGAACGAGCAGCAGGGGAACCATGGTTATCAACCTCCGTCCCGTCGTCTGCCCTGCGCCGGCACCGGCACACGCTCGAATTTATGTGTTTTTTATGTCCGACCGCGGGCACCACCGGGCCCGCCGGCGTCCGGCGGGCCCGGAAGCGGCCCCGGAAGGGGCGCGGCCATGGCGCGGTACGGGGCGCCGCACACACCCGGGCGCAACTCGTTCGGGTGACTCCGGCCCGTCGGGGCGGTCCGGCGCCTCCTTCCGCCGTTATCGGTCCAGTGACTCTGTCGATCGAGTGATCTTGGCCGCCGGGCCGGTACCGCGCCGGCGGCGTGACGAGGGGACCGCGCCCGCATGTCTGCTTCTTCTGTCCCTGCCCAGGCCACCGCGTCCGCCCCGCCCCGCGTCCGGGGCCACGTGGCGGTGTTCAACGTGCCGCAGCACGGCCACGTGCTGCCCACGCTGGCGGTCGTGGAGGCGCTGACCGCCCGTGGGTACCGGGTGAGCTACGCCGTGACGGCGGAGTTCGAGCCGCACGTACGGGCCGTGGGCGCCGAGCCGGTCGTCTACCAGGCCCCGCCGGCCGGTGAGGCGCCGGAGGACCTGGGTGAGGGCGTCGCGCGGGCGATCGAGGTGAACCTGGGCGCGCTGCCCGAGCTGGCGGCGGCCTTCGAGGGGGACCGGCCCGACCTCGTCCTGTACGACGTGTACGCCTGGGCCGGGCCGCTGCTGGCCGCGCGGTGGGGCGTTCCCGTCGTGCAGCTCGCGCCGACCCACGTGCCGTACCAGGGCATGATCGAGGAGATGTTCGGACTGGACGACATCTCCCGGATCCCCGGTTTCCCCGAACTGGCCGCCGCCCTCGCCGCGCACGGCCTCACCTCCGTCCACGAGCTCACCCTGGCCCCGCCCCGGGTGGTCGCGTTCTTCCCGCGCTCCTTCCAGCGGCTGCCGGAGACGGTGCGGGCCGGTGAGTGCCGGTACGTCGGTCCCGCGCTGGCCGGCCGGTCCTTCCAGGGCCGCTGGTCGCGCCCGGGGTCGGGCCGCGAGGTGCTGTACGTGTCCCTCGGCTCGCAGTTCACCCGCCGGCCGGCCTTCTACCGCGCGTGCGTGGAGGCCTTCGCCGACTCCGACTGGCATGTGGTGATGAGCGTCGGCTCGGGGGTCGACCGCGCCGAACTGGGGCCGCTGCCGGACCACTTCGAGGTGCACGCCAGCGTGCCCCAGCTGGAGGTGCTGGCCGCCGCGTCGGTCTTCGTCACGCACGGCGGCATGGGCAGCACCATGGAGGCCCTGGCCCACGGCGTGCCGCTGGTCGCGGTGCCGCAGATGGCCGAGCAGCGGGTCAACGCCGGGCAGATCGAGGAGCTGCGACTGGGGGTGCACCTGCCGCGCGAGTCGGCGACCGGCCGGGCACTGCGCGAGGCGGTGGACCGGGTGGCCGGGGACCCGGGGATCGCCGCCGGGGTGGCGCGGACCCGTCGGGCGATCGAGGAGGCGGGCGGCGCGTCCGCCGCCGCGGACTACGTGGCGCGGGTGCTGTCGGCCGTTCCGGCCGCGACGGTCTGAGGGCCGCCGTGGCTTCCGGTCGGTTCCCCGTGCGCGGGCGGTCCTGGCGGCGTCTGCTCGTCATCGCGTCGGCGTTGGCAGCGGGGGCCCCGATCCTGCCGCACCCCGCCGCGGCCGTCCCGTCGGTGGCGGCCCCGGACGCGGTGGCCTCCGACGCGGCGGCCCCGGACGCGGTGGCCTCCGACGCGGTGACCTCGGACGACCGGGGATACGGGGAGGTGGTGACGGGCAGCGTCCGCGTACGGGCCGCCGACGGAGTGCCCCTGGCGGCCCGGGTGCACCGGCCCGCCCGCCCGGGGCCGCACCCGCTGGTGGTGATGCCCGGGGCGTGGTTCCACGCGCCGCCGGACGCCGTCGTGCTGGACCGCCGCCTGCGCGCCCTGGCCGCCTCCGGGTACGTCGTCGTCGGCTACGACCCGCGCGGCCTGCGGCGATCCGGCGGCCATGTCGACCTGGCCGGGCCCGCCGACGTGGCCGACGCCTCCCGGGTCATCGACTGGGCCCTGGCGCACACCCCCGCCGATCCGGCGCGGGTGGGGATGCTGGCCGCGTCATACGGGGCGGGGGTGAGCCTGAACACGGCGGCGTTCGACCCCCGGGTGAGGGCCGTCGCGGCGCTCAGCGGCTGGGCCGACTTCGCCGACGGGTACGTCCGCAACGGCACCCGGGCGGCGCCCATGGGCACGTACCAGGAGCTGATCGGCCGGATCGACGGCCGGTTCGGCCCCGGCACCGAGGCCGCTCTCGCCGCGCTCCGCCGCGGCGGGGACACGCCCGCCGCATGGGCCGCCCAGCGCTCGCCGCGTACGCACGTCGCCCGACTGAACGAGCGGCGCACCGCCGTCCTGATGGTCAACGAGTGGGACGACCCGCTGGTCCCGGCCGGACAGACCGGGGTCTTCCTCGACTCCCTGCGCGGGCCCCGGCAGTTGCGGATGTATCCCGGCGGACACGGTGACAGCAACAGCCTCACCTCGGACCTCTCCGGCGGGCCCGGCGTGTGGGAGCACGCGGTGCGGTGGATGGACCGCCATGTGCGCGGCACCGCGCCCCGGAGCCCCGCCGAGCCGCCGGTGGTCCTGCAAACCCGTACCGGCGGCGCCCCGGAGCACTACCCGAGCTGGTCGGCCCTGCGGCGCGCGTCCCGGTCCGTCCCCCTGACCCCGGCCGGGGGCGGGACGCGGGTCTCCTTGACGGCCGGGCTGCCGTCGGCGGCCGAGTCCGGCGCGTTCCCCGTCGCCGGATCGGCCGACCGGGCCGGGGTGCGCCAGGGCACGCTGCTGCCCCTGCTGTCCGCCCCCGCCTCGGCCGTCGCGACCAGTGCCCCCCTCACCGGGCGCCAGGCGCTGCGCGGGGCGCCGGTGGTGACCACCCGCCTCACGCCGACCGCTCCGGACGGCACCGTCATCGGCTACCTGTACGACGTGGACCCGCTGGGCCGGGCGCGTCTGCTCACCCATGCCCCGTACTCCTTCAGCGGCCGGGCGGGCACGGGCCCCTTCGAGGTCCGGATCCCCATGCCGGCCACCGCCTGGGACGTGCCCGCCGGGCACCGGCTGGCCGTGGTGCTGGACACCGTCGACCACCGTTACGCCTCGGACAACCCCATCGGCGGGCGGCTCGGCGTGGACGTGTCGGCCACCCGGCTGGTCGCCCCGCTCTTCCCCCGCCCGGGCGGCTGACCCCCGGCGCACGGCGCGGGCGAGGAGCCCCGGGGCCGGGTGGCGGACGGTCCCGGGCCTCGGTCACCTCGCCCCTGTCGCCGTCGGCCGCTCCTCGCCCCTGCGGCGGCCCGGGACCAGCCCGGAGGCCGTGGCCGGAGCGGGGAGGGGAGCGGGCCGGGACGCGACAGGGGCGGGCCCGGTGAAGCGCCGCAGCACCACGTCCCGCAGTGGCCGGCCCACCGGGAACAGACAGGCCCCCGGCTCGCTGATCACATACGCCGCCGCGCGGGCGGCGTCGGCGGTCAGCGGTTCACCGTGCGCCGCGCCGGCGTCCGTGTCCGCTCCCGCCCGGCAGGCCAGACCGGCCGCCCGCACCGCCACGGCGACCCGCGCCAGGTACAGGGCGTAACCGTCGGCCGACGGGTGGAACCCGTCGGGGCAGAACAGCTCCTTCGGCCGGGAACGGAACTCCGGCACCGTCAGCGAGACCACCGCCGCGCCGGCCACCAGCGCCGCGGCGGCCTGCTCCCGGGCGAGCCGGCGGCAGCGCCGGCCGACCAGCGGACGGATCCAGCCGCGAAGGCCCGGCGCGGCGGCCACGTCCGCGCACGCCCCGACCACCACGTGCCAGCCCGCCGCGCGCAGTTGCTCCGCGTACCAGCCCAGGACGGCCGCGGACCGGCCCAGCCGCAGCGGCAGGCAGACGTCGTTGCCGCCGATGAGGACCAGCACGACGCCCGGCCCGCCCCGGCGGACGGCGGCCCGCACCTGCGGGGCCATCGACGCCGTGGTGGCGCCCGCCCTGGCGAGCACGTCCAGCGTGACCGGGCAGGACAGTTCGTCCGCGAGCGCGTCCGCCAGGATGCCGCCGACGGTCTCCTCCACCCGGCCGACGCCCACCGAGACGGCCGAGGAGTCCCCCAGCACCATCAGCCGGACGGCCTCCCCGGCCCCCGGCCGCCACCGCCCGCCGGGGCGGGGCGTGGTGCGGCCGTCCCACACCGGCCCCCGCAGCAGGACGCGGCCGTAGGCGTCCAGGAGCAGGCGGCGGGCTCGGCGCCCGGCGAACCCGCGCGGTCGCGGCGGGCCGCCTCGTTCGGGCGTGGAACTGGCGGGCGATGACGGCATCGGGCACTCCGGGAACGCGGGGGTCGGCGGGCAGGTGACGACCGGCCAACGAGCGGCCGGGGCGCGGGACACGAACCGGCGCCGGCCCCGCGCCGGCCGCGTCCGCCCGCTGCGCGCGGCCTCTGAGCCCGGCCCGCCGGTCCGTCCGCCGGGGCCGCGCCCCCACCAGGCGCCCGCCGGCCCGTCGCGGAGCGTGCGCCGGGCCCCGGTGGGCATCCGTAGGCGGACACCACACGGGAGGGGCGGACGGTCATGGAGATAACGGGCGTCATCAGCGCGGTCGTGATCGGAGCCGTCATCGGCGCACTGGGCCGGCTGGTCGTGCCGGGGCGCCAGCACATCGGTCCGCTGTGGACGATCGTCGTGGGCATCGCCGCCGCGTTCGCCGGCACGGCCCTCGCCGCCGTCCTCGGCGTGGCGGACACCGAGGGCCCGGACTTCATCGAGTGGCTCGCCCAGATCGTCCTGGCCACCGCCGGTGTGGCCGCGCTGGGCCGGGTCCGGGCCCTGCGCTGACCACGGACGTCCCGCCCGTGCGCTGACGGACGTCCCGCCCGGGGCCGGCGGCGTCGGCGCGCGCCCGGCACGGGGCCGGCGCGCCGGCGCGGGCCCGGCCGTCCGGCCGGGCACCTCGTCGTACGGTTCGGCCGCCCGCGCCCGCGGGTCCGGCCGGCCGTCGGGCGGCGGGGTGCCGAGCGGCTGGGCGCTGCCCGCCCGTCAGGGGGCCGGGCACGGTGTGCCGCACACGGCCGGACACCGGCGGCGGCCGGCGGCGACCGGGTGGCCGCGCGGGTGCGGATGCCGCTCGGCGAGCCGGGCGGCATCCCACGCGCTCAGCCCTCCGCCCGCGCCAGCAGGTCCCGCCGCAGCCGCTGGCCCCCCGGGGACAGCGCGGTCACGCTGCCGCCGGAGCGGTTCAGCGACGGAGCCGCTTTCCCGGCGGGTGATCCGATTCCCCGTCCACCCCCGGACGGCGGCGGCCATTCCGCCTCGATCGATTCGGCCACGCGCCGAGTGCATTCCGGCCGGGGGTGTTCCGGTGGTCCGCCGCCGCTGCGCCCTCCGTCCGGCGGAAACCCCGATCCACCGCCGCCTGTTGCTGTTTCTGGGACATCCGCTGGCGGTCGGCGCTGTTCCGGGTACCTTCTCCGCTGGCGCCGCGCCCACCTGAGCTCTTCGCACTTCCGGCCCCCGGGCCGGGGGCGACGGCGCGTTCCGGAAAGCCGGCCTCTGCCGAGGTCGAATCTCCGCGATCGGTTCCGCCGGTGGAATAGTCATCTGAGGAGCTGTTGCATGCCGACCGATATCGCCCCCAAGGCAGGTCTGCGCGAGTGGATCGGGCTTGCCGTGCTCACCTGTCCGGCCCTGCTGATCGGGCTGGACTTCACGGTCCTGCACCTGGTGCTGCCGCATCTCGCGGCGGAGTTGCGACCGAGCAGCGTCGAAATGCTGTGGATGGTCGACATCTACGGGTTCGTCATCGCCGGCCTGCTGATCCCGATGGGCGCCCTGGGCGACCGGATCGGCCGGCGGCGGCTGCTGCTGATCGGCAGCGTCCTGTTCGCGCTGGCCTCCCTGCTGACCGCGTACGCGACCAGTCCGGCCATGGTCATCGCCTCCCGGGCGCTGCTGGGGCTGACCGGTGCCACCCTGCTGCCGTCGACCCTCTCCCTGATCACCAACATGTTCCGCGACGACACCCAGCGGCGGCTGGCGATCGCGGTGTGGAGCACCGCCTTCAGCGTCGGCAACGCGGCCGGCCCGGTGGTGGGCGGGGCGATGCTGGAGCACTTCTGGTGGGGCTCGGTCTTCCTGCTGGGGCTGCCGGTGATGGTGGCGCTGATGGCCCTGGGACCGTTCGTGGTGCCGGAGTACCGGGACGCGGAGGCCAACGGCCGGATCGACCTGACCAGCGTCGGACTGCTGATGACCTCGCTGATCACGATCGTCTACGGCATCAAGGAGATCGCCCGGGGCGGGTTCGGGCTCCTGCCGCTCGCCGCGATGGTCGCGGGCGCCGCCGTCGGCGTGGTCTTCCTGCGCCGCCAGCGGATGCTGCCGGACCCGCTGCTGGACCTGGCCCTGTTCGCCCGCCGGCGGTTCAGCGTCTCCATCGGCGCCCAGGTGCTGTCGCTGTTCACCCTGGCCGCCTTCCAGTTCTTCCTGATGCAGTACCTGCAACTGGTGCTGGGCCTGTCGCCGCTGACGGCCGGGCTGTGGACGCTGCCGGGCATGCTCGCCGGTGTGGTCGGGGCGCTGATGGGCCCGGTCCTCACCCGGACCTTCACCCCGACGCAGGTCATCAGCGGCGGCCTCGCGGTGGCGGCGGTCGGCCTGGCGTTCGCCGTCTGGGCCCTCCAGGGCCTCATGCCCACCGTCTTCGCCTTCGTCGTGATCAACCTGGCGATCAACATCGTCTGGGCGCTCAGCTACGACCAGATCCTCAGCGCCGCGCCCCCGGAGCGGGCCGGCACCGCCTCCGGAGCGGCCGAGACCGGCAACGAGCTCGGCATCGCCCTGGGTGTGGCGCTGTCCGGCAGCCTCGGTGCCGCCGTCTACCACGCCATGGTCTCCGGCTCACTGCCGGCGGGGCTCTCCTCGCGGGAAGCCGACACCGCGACCGACACCCTCTCCGGTGCCGTCTCGGTGGCCGAGCGGCTGTCCGGGGAGGTGGCCACCCGGGTGCTGGAGGTCACCCGGGACGCCTTCACCGACGGCATGCGGTCCACCTCCGCCCTGCTCGCGCTGATGATGGCCGGGATGGCCGTCACCGTGGCACTGCTGATGCGCGACCGGCCCACGGACGACGCCGAGTCCGCGAAGGACGGGGCGAAGGGCCAGGACGCGAAGGGCGAGGCCGCGCCGGAGCAGTCCGCCCGCTGACCCGGCCGGTCCCGCCGGCTCCGGCTTGTCGCGCCGGCCCCGGCGGCCGGCCCGCCGCCGTGCGTCCCCCGTGACCGCTGACAGCGTTGGCGAAACCGTGCCGGCGGTCACGCGCTCCCCGGGCGGTGGACGTGGCGGCTACCGGGGTCCGCGTGGGACGCGGGCCCGACGGGGCGGTCCTGTCCACTCCGGCCGTGGTTCGGGGATCCTGCTGCATCGTGCGCTGTCCGCAGCCCGCCGTGCAGACAGCGGTATCCGAAACCGGTTGCTGCTCCCTGGTCAGCTGCGCATCCTGCTGGAATGCGCTTCTCCGTCAACATCCCGAACTTCGGTGACTTCGCCGATCCCCGGAGCGTCGCGACCGTTGCGGCCGCCGCCGAACAGGCCGGTTGGGACGGGCTCTTCGTCTGGGACCACGTACTGCATCGACAGCACCAGGGGCGTCCCTTCGGGGACCCCTGGATGCTGCTGACCGCGGCCGCGCTGGCGACCTCCCGGATCCGTCTGGGCACCCTGCTGACACCGGTCCCCCGTTACCGTCCGCAGCAACTGGCCCGCCAGGTGGCCACCCTGGACCACCTCAGCGGCGGCCGGGTGATCTTCGCCGCCGGTCTGGGCGGTCCGGTCGAGGACGAATACCGCAGCTTCGGCGACACCGCCGAGCCGCGCCTCCTCGCCGAGCGGCTGGACGAGGGACTGGAGCTGTTGGGCCGCTTCTGGTCCGGCGAGCCGGTCAACCACCACGGTCGCCACTACGAGGTCCGGGACGTGGCGCTGCTGCCCGCCACCGTGCAACGGCCCGGCCCGCCGGTGTGGATCGGCGGGTTCTGGCCGCGTCGTGCGCCCATGCGGCGGGCAGCTCGGTGGGACGGCGCGGTGCCGCTCTTCGAGACGGCCCGGCACGGTCATGTGCCGGACGTGGCGGAGGTACGCGAACTGGTCGGCTATGTGCGCAAGCACCGTGCGGCCGGGGCCGGGCACCCCTTCGAGTTCGTGCTCGGCGGTGCCACGCCCCCGGACGCAGCGAAGGCCAGGGACGTGATCGGTCCCCTGCGCGACGCCGGTGCCACCTGGTGGGACGAGCGACAGGTCCAGACCGGCCCCGACCTGGACCGCCTCCCCCCGGTGCTGCGCCGCGTCGAGGCGGGGCCGCCGGTGGTCTGATCGGCCGACGCGCGGTCGTGCCGGGCGCGTTCGGCATCCCTGCGTCGCGGTGGCGGGCGGGCCGCTGCCGCGGCCGAGCCTCGGCCGGGCGGTGACGCCGGCATCGGCGCAGGCACGTGGCCCGCACTCCCTGGTCGATCGCGCCTTCGATCCCGGCCCGGTGCGCACCACCGCGCGCCGACCGCGTCAGGGTCGCGTCAGGACCGGGCCGGGGTCCTTGAGGCCGGGGACGCGGCGGGGTTCGATGGACGGCGGGAACAGCGCGCGGCTCCCGCCCGGTCGGCCGCCTCACCCGGCGTCCCGTCGGGTGCCCCGCTGTCCGGAACCGCCCGCCTCCCCGCCGCCGCGTTCCGGAACCCCGGAGGGGGGGGGGGGGGGGCGGGCGGGGCGGGGCCCGCCCCCCCGGGCGGGGGGGGGGAGCGGGGCCGGCGCGCCGGGC
>NZ_JBFAGV010000032.1:38741-73117 GCF_040653855.1 Streptomyces sp. NPDC050856
GCCGCGACCCACGGTCGCGGCGCCCCTCCTCCGTGTGCCGTTGCACCGGCGGCGCACCGCTCCGGTGCGGAAGGTGTCAGTCGCCCGGGCCGGGGTCGGGGTGGACGGGCTCCTTGATGCCGGCGCGGGCTGCTTCGAGCTGGGCGGCGAAGGCGATGCCGAGGAAGAGGGCGACACCGGTCACGTTCGCCCACAGGAGCAGGGCGACGAAGGCCGTGAGCGGACCGTAGACGGCTCCGAACGAGCCGCTCTTGTTGACGTACAGGGCCAGCAGCCAGGTGGCGACCACCCACAGCAGCAGGTGGATGCCCGAGCCGAAGGCGAGCCAGGTGTAGCCGGGCTGGTCGCGGCGGGGCGCCCAGCGGAAGATCACCGCCGAGGCCAGTCCGGCGAGCAGGATCCCGACCGGGATGTGCAGCGGCAGCCACCAGTCGAGCAGGACGGGCGGCAGGCGCAGCGCCCGGACCACGGACTGGCCGATCTCCCGTCCGGCGACGATGGCCAGGAAGCCGCCGCCCAGCGGAAGGCCCGCGCACACGGCGAGCACCACACCCCGGCCGTACTTGGCGGGGAAGGGACGGTCCCGCTCGATGCCGTAGATGCGGTTGCAGCCCCGCTCGATCTGGCCCATGGCGGACGCCAGGTTGAGTACGGCGAAGCCCAGGCCCATCCACATGGCCACGGCGCCGGCGGTGTCCGCCCCGGCGCTGCGGCGGGTCTCGGCGAGCGCCTCGCGCACCAGGTCCGCGCTGGCGCCCGGCACGATGCCGGACAGCGCCAGTTCGATGGCCCGCCCCAGGCCCTCGGTGTGCATGGTCGCGGTCACCCCGACCAGGGCGATGGCGAACGGGACGATGCCCAGCACGACCTGGTAGCCCAGGGAGCGGGCCGAGCTGAAGCCGTCCGCGTACCGGAACCGGGCGAAGGCGTCGAGGAACAGTTCACGCCCGCCGTAGTGGCGCAGCGCGGCGAACGCCTCGTCGCCGGAGAGCTCCTCGCCCACCATGTCCCGCGTCTGCGGAACATGCACCACCGTGCCCATGCCGTCCTCTCGCTCTCCCTCTCCGGCTGCCGTCGTCCCCGCGCCCCGGCTACCGGCGCAGGCTCTTCTCCGGTGCCGGTAGGCGCGTCCGTGCCGCCCTGGCCGCCGAGCCGAGCGAGTGGACCGCGTACAGCAGTACCCCTATGTCGTCCAGCAGTACCGGGTCGGGCAGCAGGTCGACGGGGCTGGCCGCGTACAGCAGCGCGCCCCAGAACAGCAGCCGCCGCTCCTGGCCCAGGCCGGCCTCGCGCAGCACCCGCCGGGCGCGGACCAGCCGGACCACCAGGACCACGGCCACCACCAGCGTCACCAGGACGGCGGCGGCGGCCAGGACGAGGGCGGTGCGCACCTCGGTGCTCATCGTGCGCCGGCGCGGGTCAGAAGGGCAGCCGGCGACGGGTGCGGCGGCCGGCCGAGCCGCTGCGGCCGACGGCCCGGGAGCTGGAGCGGAACGGCTTGCTGAACAGCCGGCCCAGCGGGCCGGGGGCCTTGCCGCCGGCCCGTGCTCCGGACCCCAGCAGGCGCTGCGTGCCCCGCTCGGGGTGGTGCGACAGACGCGGCAGCAGGAAGGCCAGGACGGCCAGGACGACACAGAGGGCGAGGACACCGGCGATGACCACGACACGCTCCTTCCATCGGAAGCTGTGCCTGCCATGTGCCCCCGGCGGCGGCGGATACGCGCCACCGCCGCTATGACCCGGCCGCCGCCTGCACGAGCGGTTCGCCGGCGCGCCGCGCGAGCCCCCTGTGGTAGCGGCGCAGCAGGAGCACGGCGGTGGCGGCGAGGCCGGTGAGCAGGCCGAGCCAGACACCGGTGGTGTCCAGGCCGGTGAGCAGGCCGAGCAGCCAGGCGGCGGGCAGGCCGATGGCCCAGTAGCCGACGAGGGTGACGTGGAAGCCGCCCTTGGTGTCGTCCAGGCCGCGCAGCAGTCCCACCCCGATGTTCTGGGCGCAGTCGAAGAACTGCAGGACGGCGGCGATCAGCAGCAGCTCGGTGGCGATGGCGATCGCCTCGTGCTCGGAGGGCTGGAGGAAGGGGCGCAGCACCAGGCCGGGGGCGAGCGCGTACCCGGCGGCGACGACGGCCATGACCGCGCCGGCGCAGGCAAGGGCGGTGTTCTTGAGGCGGCGGGCCTCCTCCACCCGGCCCAGGGCGAGTTCCCGGCTGACGTTGATGGACGCCGCGTGGGACAGGCCGACGGCTATCTGGAAGACGATGTAGACGAGCTGGTTGACGGCCGTGTGCGCGGCGAGCGCGGCGCTGCCGAAGGTACCGACCATCAGGGCGACGACGAAGAAGAAGCCGGCCTCGGAGCCGTAGGTGGCCGCGATGGGCGTGCCCAGCCGGGTCAGCCTGCGCAGGGTGGTCCCGCGGGTGCGCCAGATCCGGATGTCCAGCAGGCGCGCGAGCCCGGGGTCGCGGCGGGCGGAGGCGTACAGGGCCAGGCAGGACAGCAGGTACACCAGGGAGGTGGCCACCCCGATGCCGGGCAGGCCCAGCTTCGGCAGCCCCCAACCGCCGTGGATGAGGGCCCAGTTGAGGGCGGCGTTGACGGCGATGGAGGCGATGGTGATCCGCAGCAGGGCCTGCGGCCGGCGCATGCCGACGGTGAACTGGCGGATGGCCTGGAACCACAGGCACGGCACCAGACCGGGAGCCAGCGCGAGCAGCACCGGCTGGGCGCCCGCCACCACCCGCGGGTCCTGGCCGAGCCAGGCGACGGCCTGGCCGCACAGGATCATCACCAGGGCGCCGCCGACGCCGGCCAGGGTGGCCAGCGCGAGGGCCGCCCGGACGATGTCGCGGACCTCGGTGGCGGCCGCGTCCACGGCGGCCTCGTCCGCCGGGCCGGCGTCGTCGCCCTCCAGCCGGGCCGAGGCGGCGGCCACCTGGTTGCCGACGGCGGTCACCATGCCGACGCCCATGGTGCGCAGCTGGTTGAAGATCACCATGGCGAGGCCGCCGGCCGCCAGGGCCTCCGCCCCCATCAGCCCCATCATCACCGTGTCGGTGGTGGTGAGGGCGACTTGGGCGAGCTGGGTCAGGGCGAGCGGTACGGCCAGGGTGGCCAGGGCCCGGCTGTCGCGGAGCAGGGCGCGTACGGGCAGGGGTGTCGGCATCGGTGTCAGTTCCCGCGGAGCTTGGTCAGCAGTTCGTCGACCTCGCGGTCGACCGTGGGGTCGACGAGGTCCCGGGCGTTCATCCAGTCGTCGTCGAAGACGGTGTCCAGGTACTTCTCGCCGCCGTCGTTGAGCAGGGCGACCATAGTGGTGCCGGGCGGCAGGGCCGCCATCCGGGTCAGGGCCTCGTACACGACACCGCCGGCCGAGCCGCCGATGAGCAGGCCGGTCCTGCGGGCGAGGACCCGGGCGGTGGCGAAGGCCTCGACATCGCCGACCTTGACGCCCTCGTCGATGAGGTCGTAGTCGACCAGGGCGCCGATCTCGGCGCCCTCGGGGGTGCCGGTGCCGGACTGGTAGTAGTCGTGGGCGGGGCCGCCGAAGGCGATGGAGCCCTTGGGCTCGACGCCGATCACGCGGACCCCGGGGACCGTCCGGCTCAGCTCCCCGGCGGTGCCGCACAGCGATCCGCCGGTACCCACGGCACCGACGAGCTGGTCGATCCGGCCGTCGAGCGCCGCGACCAGCTCATGGGCGACGGGGTGGTAACCGACGGCGTTGCTGGGGTTGTTGTGCTGTTCGGTGAAGATGGCGTCGTCGTCCTCGCGGGCCATCCGCTCGGCGAGTTCCTCGCGGGCCGCGGTGGCCAGCTCCTCGCTGCCGTCGTCCACCACGTACACGAGCTCGGTGCCCATGGCCTTCATGCCGCGCAGTTTGTCGGGGCAGGCGTGGTTGTCGACCACGGCGGTGAAGGTGTAGCCGCGTTCGGCGGCGATGACGGCCAGGCCGAGGCCGGTGTTGCCCGAGGTCGACTCGATGATCCGGCCGCCCGGGCGCAGTTCGCCGCGTTCCTCGGCGTCGACGACCATCTGACGGGCCATTCGTATCTTCGCCGTCCCGGTCGGGTTGAGGTGTTCCAGTTTGAGCAGCAGGCGGCTGCCGTTCTCGGTGCGGCACAGCTCGTACAGGGGCGTGTAGCCGATGAGGTCCGAGACACGGCTGACGATGGCGGGGCGCAGGAGTGCCTTGTGCATCAGGGGCTCCAGGGGGAGGGGTGGTCAGGTGGCCGGGTGGCGGTCGAGCCGCCAGCGGGTGCGCCCGCCCGCGGTGTCCAGGACGACCTTCGGCGGCAGCGGCAGGTCGTGGAAGGGCGACTCGTTGGAGTCCATCTGGTAGCCGGCGGTATTGGGGTAGACCAGCAGGTCACCGGGGTGCGGCCGGGTCGGGTGGACGACCTTGCGCCAGGTCAGCAGGTCCGACTCCAGGCAGGTGGCGCCGCCGACGCAGGCCCGGAAGGGCGGCCCGGCGGGCCGGTCGCCGGCGGTCAGCAGGACGGGGTCGGGCAGGTACTCGCTGTTGAACCACTGCTCGGACAGGCTCAGGCTGGTGCCGTCCACCGTCAGAATCCCGTAGCCGTCGCGCTCCTTGACGCCCCGGACGGTGAAGACGGTGCAGCCGGCCCGGTCCAGCAGGGCCCGGCCGGGCTCCAGCAGCAGGGTGATCCCGGCGTCCTTGAGCCGGGCGGCCAGGGTGGTGGTGCCGCCCCGGGGCCGGGTGGCGAGGACGGCGCGCAGCGCGTCGGCACCGGCCACCGGCGAGTGGTAGGGGTAGAAGTCGGACGTGGTGAAGGACTTGCCCGCGTGGTAGTCCCCGGGGCCCTGCTCGCGGAGGAACCGTTCCCAGTCGCCGGCCGCCGCGTAGTCGACGGCGAAGCCGCCGCCGATGCTGATCCGGTCGGCGGGCAGGCCCGCCGCGCGGGCCTTGAGGCACAGGTCGACCAGGTCGCCGGCCAGCTCGGCGCGCGGCTGGACGGCGTAACCGGACAGGTGGAAGGAGAAGCCCTCCATCCGCACGGCGTCCCGGGCCTCCTCGCAGCGTGCCAGGGCGGTGCCCAGTTCGGCGTCGTCCAGGCCGAAGCGGCTGCGCGGCTGGGCGGGCGGCAGGCGGCGCAGCAGCAGCCGGGCCGGGCGGGTGGCCCGGGCGAGCGCGATGACGCGGTCCAGTTCGTCCAGCGCGTCGACGGCGATCAGACAGCCCTGGAGCACCGCGACACGCAGCAGGTCGTCGGCCTTGGCCGGCCCGGTCACCACGATGTGCTCGCCGCGCACGCCGTGGCCCAGGGCCTCGCGCAGTTCGCCGGCGGCCGCCACGTCCACACCGGTGCCGGTCGCCGCGCACCGCTCGATCCAGGCCGCCGCCTTGTTGGCCTTCTTGGCGTAGTGGACCAGGCCGTCGACGCCCGCTTCGGCCAGGGCGGCCCGGAAGGCGGCGGCGTTGGCCTCGAAGCGGTCGGGCAGCAGCAGGTGGAAGGGCCCGCCGAAGGCGTACGCCAGCTCGTGCGGCAGCCCGCCGCGCAGGATCCGGTCGAGTTCCGGGTCGGGGTGCGCGGGCAGTCTCGGGCCCGGCGTGCGGGGGCTCACCGCCACAGCGGCACCCGCGTTCCCAGGCCCTGGGCGAGGGCGAGCTGCGCGAAGCGGTGTCCCAGGGCGATGTCGGTGACGACCAGACCGCTGTTGTACGCGAAGACGCGCTGCCCGTCGTCGGTGCGGCCGGCCGCGCGGCCCGCCAGCACCTCGGGGAACTCGGCGTCGACGTCGGGCAGCCGGCCGTCGTCGTCGGCCATGTCGGTGCCGGTGACCCGCATCTGGGCGGCGCTGGTGGCGACGACCCGGTCGGCGCGGTGCAGGGTGGAGGGCGCGATGCCGTGGCCGACGAGTATGGACAGGGCGGCGGGTCGGAGCCAGTCGGCCTCCACGTTCGCCGGGGTCCGCGGTCCGGCGGTGGCGACGACCACGTCCGCCGCGCCGGCCGCCGCGCGCAGGTCCGTGACGACCTCGACCTCGCGCCCGGGGAAGTGGGCGTCCATCTGCTCGTGGACCGCGCGTATGCCGTCCGGGTGGGTGCCGAAGACCATCAGCCGCTCCAGGCCGGGCAGCGTGGTCAGCAGGAACGGCAGGGCGAGCCGGCCCTGTGTGCCGGTGCCTATGACCAGCGCGCTGCGGCTGCCGGGGGCGGCCAGTTCGCGGGCGAGCAGCGCGGAGACGGCGGGCGTGCGCAGGGAGCCGATCCGGCCGCAGTCCATCATCGCGACGGGCAGCCCGGTCACGTCGTCGTAGAGGGTGAGCGAGGTGTAGTAGTGCTGCTTGTCGCGGTCCTCGTGCAGGCCGTGCTTGTACGAGGTCTTGATGGCGACCACGTTGCGCACCCCGTCGCGGCCGAGCATCGCGTACGAGACGGAGTGGCCGTCCTCGGGCTTGACCGTCAGCTTGCGGGGGTTGGCCGACCGGCCGGCGGCCAGGGTGCGGTAGGCCTGCTCCACGACGTCGACCACGTCGGTCGGCGTGATGTCGATGCCCGCGATGTCCGAGGTGCTGAGGACGGACAGGCTCGTGTCGTCCGCGAGGTCGAGGTGGTCGGTCACGGGGTCCCCTTCGTACGGTCGCTGGTGCTCACACGTCTCACGGCTCTCACCGGTCTCTCGCCTCGTCGCTGTCGTGCGGGTCGTACGCCTGCACGGCGGCCTGGCCGTAGCCGTGCTCCTCCGCCTCGGCGGCGGGACGGGTACGGCGGCCTGGCACCCGCACCGAGGCCCTCTTCAGCCAGCGGTCGGTGCCGTCGTACCGCGCCTGGAAGGGGACCCGGCCGTGGACGACCACGTCGTTGTCGACCACCAGGACGTCACCGGGTTCCAGGCTGACCGCCACCGACACCCGGGCCAGCTCGTCCGTCAACCGGCCGTAGGCGGCACGGTGTTCGGGCGTTGCCTCGTCCAGCGGAGTGTAGGCGGGGTCGAAGCGCAGGGTGAGGCCGTCCTCGGACTGCCACAGGGTGGGCACGTCCGGCGGGCGGCCGTCGAAGCCGCGCGCCTCGGCGTACGCGTCGTCGGGCAGGATGGGCAGCGCGGGCCGGGACAGGGTCGCGATGTCCCGCGGGTCGAGCCGGGCCCTGCGGACGCTGGCCGCGGTGGTGGCGATCCGGTCGTGGTTGCGCACGCAGGCGAGCATCAGCAGGTGGGCCCGGCCCGGGTGGAAGGCGTCCTCGGTGTGCGGGCTGAGCAGTACGGCGCTGCTGGCGCCGGTCTGCTCCTGTTCGTGGCCCGGGCTGGGCACGATGTTGTGCACGAACCGGCCGTCCTGCTGCCCCCGCCACGCGATCGGGTTGCCCATCACGGTCGCCAGCAGCAGCAGCGTCACGTCCCACTCGGCGGCGCTGTCGCCCGCGGTCGCCCAACTGAGCGGCGTGGGGCCCACGTCGGCGTCGTCGAGGGGCAGCCCCCGCAGGACGAACAGCCCGTCGGGGGTGTCGACCGGCCGGCAGTGGTGGCGCGTCCGCCCGCTCAGCGCGGCGGCCGTCTCCGCCACCCGCTCCAGCAGTTCGGGGCGGGTGGCCGAACCGCCGAACTCGGCCAGGATCTTCTGCGCGGCCTGGCTCAGTTCATTGATCGCGTACGGGTCGAGCTCGCGGACGGGTGCGGGTCCCGTGGTCATCGGTGAGTCATCCGTTTCCGTTGCGGGGGAAATCGGGCCGGGGGTGCGGGTGGAGCGAAAGGGCGTGGTGACGCCGCCACTTGGCGGACGCGGTGGCGGTGCGGGCGGTCCCCTGTCCCGGCAGCCGCCCGGAACGTACCAACCTGAATTAGGTAAGGCAACCCTTACCCATGTCTTGTCCTAATGTCATCGCATCGAGCTGGCTGGAACTGGTGCTCGGCTCAAGTGCCCCTGTTCCCTTGGGGATTCGGACTTCTGCGGACGTAGCGGCCGACACGCGGAGACCACCTTGCCCCCCGTCAACTCTTAGGGTAGGCACACCTAAGTACTTAAGAATGATTGTCAGCTCGGGGATCGAGGACGACGTGGATCTGAACAGACGACAACTGCTGTGGGCGGGCGGCGGTATCGGGGCGGCCGCGCTGCTCACCGCGTGCGGGGGCGGCACGGCCCCCGGCGCCTCGTCGGATTCCGGCGCCAGGCCCAGGGCGGGCGGCACCCTGCGGGTCGGCGCGCTCGGCCGCGCCTCCGCCGTCACCCGCGACCCGCACGGCAGTCAGGCCAATGAGAGCGACTACCTCGTCCTCTCCCTGGTGTACGACACCCTCACCGTGCCGGGCGCCAAGCCCAACACCCTGCCGCGCCTGGCCTCCCGCTGGCAGTCCTCGGACGACCTGCGGACCTGGCGGTTCACCCTCGCCGAGGGAGCCGCGTTCCACGACGGCAGCCCCGTCACCGCCGAGGACGTCGTCTTCTCGTTGCGCCGGCTGCGGGGCACCCCCTCCGGCGCCTCCCGGCTGCCCGGCATCAAGGCCGCGAACATCACGGCCGAGGGCACCGGCACCGTCGTCCTGGTCTCCGACTACCCCAACGCCGAACTGCCACAGCTCATGCGCCTGACGACCTTCGTGGTGAAGAAGGGCACCACCGACAAGGACATCACCGCGGCGCCGGGAACCGGTCCCTTCAAACTGGACTGGTTCCGCGGCGGCAACGCCCGGCTCGTGCGCAACGACGACTGGTACGGCGGCGAGGTCCTCCTCGACGCCATCGAGGTGAAGATCTTCGAAAGCCCGCAGGCCATGGCGAACGCCCTGCTGGCCGGCCAGATCGACCTGGCGTCCAACGTGGGCGCCGTCGCCGCCAGGACCGCCGAGCGGCGCCAGGACGTCCAGGTGGTGCGCCGCCCCAACGACATGGCGATGCCCATCGTCATGCGGACCGCCGACGGCCCGTTCGCCGACCCCCGCGTCCGCGAGGCGCTGCGCCTGGCGGTGGACCGCGAGGCCATGGTCAAGCAGGTCCTGTCCGGCTACGGCACCGTCGCCAACGACATCCTGGGCACCGGCGACCCCGCCTACGCCAAGGACGTCCCGCAGCGCGCCCGCGACCTGGGCAGGGCCAGGACCCTGCTCCGGGAGGCCGGCTTCGACCTGTCGAAGACCTACCGGCTCAAGACCACCGAGGACGTCCCCGGCCTCGCCGAGTCGGCCACCCTGTTCGCCGCCCAGGTCCGGGAGGCGGGCGTCAGGATCGAGGTCGTCAAGGAGGAGTCGGCCTCCTTCTGGGACCGGACCTGGCTCAAGGGCGACCTCTACACCACGTACTGGGGCACCAACGACTCCGTGGTGTTCTTCGCCAGCAAGACCATGGTCTCCGACTCCGGCACCAACGAGACGGCCTGGAAGAACCCGGCCTTCGACGCCGCGTACCGCAAGGCCATGGCCACCAAGGACCCCGCCGCCCGCGCCGAGCTGCTCCACGACGTCCAGCGGATCCAGCACGGCTCCTCGGGCTACCTGGTGTGGGGCACGGCCGACGGCATCGACCTGGCCGCCGCCCCGGTGCGCGGCCTGCCCACCCTGCCCGGCTACGGGCGCGTACAGCTCGAGCGGGCATGGCTGAACCGCTGACCCCCACCGCCCAGCGGCCGCCGGCCGGGCCGGCCGGGGACGGCTCCCCCCGGCCGGCCGGTGCCCGGCCCGCCGCCGGCGCGCTGCGCCTGGCCGGCCTCCTGGCCCGCCGGGCCCTGCTGCTCGCCGTGCTGCTCGCCACGGTCTTCCTGGCCGTGGAGCTGCTGCCCGGCGACGCCGCCGACGCCACGTCCGAACGCGGCGAGAGCGCCGCCGACCTGGCCCGCCGCCGCGCCCTGCTGGGCCTGGACCGGCCGGTGGCGGAACGGTTCGCGGACTGGATGACCGGCCTGCCCACCGGTGACCTCGGCACCTCCGCGCGCGGCGAGCCGATCGCCGAGCTGCTGGCCCGCCCCTTCCCCAACACCCTCCTGCTGGGCGGTCTCGCCCTGCTGGTGACGCTCGCCCTCTCGCTCGCGCTGGGCGGCTGGGCGGCGCTGCGGCCCGGCGGCCGGGCCGACCGCGTCATCTCGGCGACGGCCACCGGCGTCCTGGCACTGCCCGAGTTCGTGGTCGCGGTCGCCCTGGTGCTGGTCTTCGCCCAGTGGCTGGACTGGCTGCCCGCGGTGACGCTGGCCGGCGCCGACGGCACGCCCGCGTCCTGGGAGATGCTGGTCCTGCCGGTGGTGGCCCTGTCGGTCCCGCAGATCGGCTGGAACGCCCGGATCGTGCGCGCCGCCCTCGCCGACGAGGCCAAGGCCCCGCACGTGGAGAGCGCGGTACTCGACGGGCTGCCGCCCCGCCGGGTCCTGGTCCACCACGTACTCCCCGGGGCGACCCCCGCCATCGCGGCCGGAGTCGCCACCTCGACCGGCATGCTGCTGGGCGGCGCGGTCGTGGTGGAGACCATCTTCAACTACCCGGGCGTCGGTGCCGTGCTGGCCGGAGCGGTCACCGACCGGGACGCCCCCGTCATCGCCGGTGTCGTCGCCGTGACCGGAACCGTCATCACCGGCGTACTGCTGCTCGCCGACTCCGTCCGGGCCAGGGCCTCGGGAGGCAGCCTGTGAAACACCGCCGCGACGCGCTGCTGCGGACCCTGCCCGCCCTGCTCCTGGTGCTCCTCGCGCTGGCCGGGCCCTGGCTGGCGCCGCACGCCCTCGACACCCCGGTCACCGCCCCCTACGCCGAGCCCGGCGGCGGGGCCCCGCTCGGCGGCGACCAGCTCGGCCGCGACGTGCTGTCCCGGCTCCTCGCCGGGGGCCGCGAACTGATCGTCACCTCGCTGCTGGTCACCGTCCTGGTCACCGCCACCGCCGCCGCGCTCGGTACGGTGGCGGCGCTGCGCCCGGGCATCGGCCGGGTCGTCGACCGCGCCGCCGACGTGCTGATGCTGCTGCCCGCCGTGCTCGGCATCCTGCTGATCGCCCTGGCCTGGCCGGGCGGCGGGCGGCTCGCGCTGGTGGCCGCCGCGACCGTGATGGGCGTGCCCTACGCGGTGCGCCTGGTGGCCGCCGCGGCGGCCCCGGTGGTCGCCTCCGGCTACATCGAGGCGGCGGCCGTCGGCGGTGAGCGGCTGTGGCACCTGGTCGTCCGGGAAGTGCTGCCCAACCTGCGGGCCACCCTGCTCGCCCTGTTCGGGCTGCGGTTCGTTGCCGCCGTCTACGTCGTCGCCACGGCCGGTTTCCTCCAGGTGGGGCCGCAGCCCCCGGCCGCCGACTGGGCGCTGATGATCCGTGAGAACGCCGGTGGTGTCCTCCTCAACCCCTGGGCCGTCCTGGCCCCCAGCATCGCCATCGGCCTGCTGGCCATGAGCGTCAACCTGGCCGCGGCGGCGCTCGTCCCGCTCGGCGGCCGCAAGGCGGTGACTCCCCTGTGAACCACGTGCCCGGCCGCTACCCCGAAGACCCGCCCCCGGCCGACGCGGCCCGGCCCGCCGTACGGGTCGGCGGACTGACCGTCGCGGCGCCGGACGGCCGGCTGCTGCTGGAGGGCGGCGACCTGTGCCTGCGCCCCGGCCGGGTCGTCGCCGTCACCGGCCCGTCCGGCTGCGGGAAGACCACCCTGCTGCGCGCCGTGGCCGGCGTCCTGCCACCGGGCGCGGCCCGCACGGCCGGCACCGTCGACGTCCTGGGCCACGACCCGTTCGCCCTGCCGGAGGCGGAGATACGCGCGCTGCGCCGCCACCGCCTCGCCTACGTGGGCCAGGACCCCGGCTCGGGCCTCAACCCCCGGATGCGGGTGCGGCGACTGCTGGCCGAGGTGGCCGCCGACCGCGACCCGCGGGCGCTGCGCGCCCTGCTGGCCGAGGTGCGGCTGCCCGCCGACGGGGACCTCGCGGACCGGCGCCCCGGGGCGCTGTCCGGCGGGCAGCAGCGGCGGGTCGCCCTCGCCCGGGCCCTGGCGCGCCGCCCCGCCGTACTGCTCCTGGACGAACCCACGGCCGGGCTGGACGCGCGTCTGCGCGACGAGATCGGCGAGTTGCTGCGCCACCTGGCGAGCCGGCACCAGCTCGCGATCGCCTTCTCCTGCCACGACGCGGACCTGGTCGCCCGGCTGGCGGACGAGGTGGTGGAGCTGGGCCACCGGGCACCGGCGCCCGCCGCCGGCCCGGCCGCGTCCCTCGCGCCCCGGTCCCCCTCCGGGACGCCCGCCGGCCCGCGGCCCCCGGCGCCGGAGGGTGCCGGGACACCCGTGCTGTCGGTGACCGGCCTGACGGCGGCCTTCGTCCACCGCGGCCGGCGGGTCCCGGTCCTGCACGGCGTCGACCTGACCGTGCGCGCCGGTTCGGGTGTGGGCGTGGTGGGGGCCTCCGGATCGGGCAAGACCACTCTGATGCGGGCCGTGGTCGGACTGCACCGGGCGACCGGCGGCACCGTGCGCCTCGACGGCGCGCCGCTGCACCCCGCCGCCGGGCGCCGCACCCGCGAGGAGCGCCGGCGCCTCCAGCTCGTCCCCCAGGACCCGCTGGGCACCCTCAACCCCGGCCGTACGGTGGGCGCGGCGATCGGCCGGCCGCTGGTCCTGCACCGCCGTACCCCCCGGGAGGGGGTGCGCGAGCGGGTCCTGGAGCTGCTCCACCGGGTCGGCCTCCCGGCCGCCACCGCCGACCGCTACCCGCACGAGCTCTCCGGCGGCCAGCGGCAGCGCGCCTCCATCGCCCGCGCCCTGGCGGCGGACCCGGACGTCCTGGTCTGCGACGAGGTGACGTCGGCCCTGGACGCCGGCACGGCCGCCTCGGTGATGGACCTGCTGGACGAGCTGCGCGGGAGCCGGGGCCTGGCCCTGGTGCTGATCAGCCATGACCTGCGCCTGGTGGCGGACCGCACGGACACGCTGCTGGTGCTGTCGGAGGGCCGGACCGTCGAATCGGGCCCGACCCACCGGGTGTTTACCGCACCGGAACACCCGCTCACCGCCGCACTGCTGGGCAACGCGACCCCTCGCACGGTAAGTTAGGTAAGCCTTACCTACCGGAGGTGGAAGTGATGAGTGCCGACGCCTGCCCTCACGGACCGAGCGACGCGGAGCGGGTCCGCTCCGTGCTCGCCGCCGCCGGGTCGCTGACGGTGACCACGGACGGGCACAGCTGCGACCTGATGGGCGCGCACCACGTCGACAGCCGTGGCCGGCTGACCCTGCGGCTGCCCGCGGACAGCTGCCTGGCGAGCCGCTCCGCCCTGGCCCCGCGCGGCGTGCTGGCGGCCCTGGTGGAGTTCACCGACGTGGCCCCGACCGCCGTACGGGACAGAGTGCGCGCCCGCGTCACCCTCTCCGGCTGGCTCACCCCGGACCGTCCGGCCCCCGGGGACGACCGCACCCACCTCCGGCTGGACGCCGCCCGCGCCACCCTGACGACCCCGGCCGGCACGGTCCGGGTGGGCCTGGACGAGATCGTGCTGACCGAGCCGGACCCGCTGGCCGCCCACGAGGCCGCCCTCCTGACCCACCTGGCCGACGCCCACCCCGGGACGGTCGAGCGGCTGACCCGCCTGGCCGACCCGCGCGACCTCCAAGGCGTCGTGGGCGTGCGGCCGTTGGCCGTCGACCGGTACGCCCTCACCCTCCGCCTCGAACAGCCGCACGGCCACCGGGACGTCCGCCTGCCCTTCCGGACCCCGCTGCGCGACGCCACCGAGGCCGGCGACCGGGTACGGGAGCTCCTGGCCGCCGCCCGCCCCTGCGCCCCGCGCCGCCGCCTGTTCCCGGGACGCTGAGGCGCGCCGCCCGGCCGGCGCGCCGGGCCCGCGCGCCCGGCCCACCGGCCGGGGAGCGGGGCCGTACGCACGGGGGCGGGGGCACACCGTTGTCCCGGTGTGCCCCCGCCCGTGTGCTTGCCGCCGGCCCGTGGCCGGCCCGGTCACCAGCGGTACCAGCGACCTCGCTTCCCGCCGGCCCCGGTGGAACGGACGACGAAGCCGAGCAGCCAGACCACCAGCACGATGACCGCGATCCACCACAGGGCCTTGAGAGCGAAGCCGGCGCCGAAGAGGATCAGCGCCAGCAGAAGAACGAGTAGCAGGGGAACCATGGGTATCAACCTCCGACCCGCCGTCTGCCCCTGCCCGCCGTTCGTACACCTCCCGCTTCGCACACCAGTTGGCCGGGCGGTCGCCCCGCACCGGGGGATCACCCGCCCGCCGGACCATTTCCGTTTCCTTCGGGGAAAGGCGGCTACACGAACCGGTGTCGTGGCGAAGTCCCCTATCGAAGGAGTGATGACCGTGTCCGCATCGGAGAAGGCCAAGGCGAAGGCCGAGCAGGCGGAGGGCAAGCTCAAGGAGGCCGCCGGTCGCGCGTCGGGCAACGAGCGCATGACCGCGGAGGGCCGGGGCGAGCAGACCCAGGGCGATGTCCGTGAGGCCAAGGAGAAGGGCAAGGACGCCTTCAAGCGGTGACCGGACCCTCTCGCGCGCACGGGCCGCCCGGCGAACGGGCGGCCCGCTCGCGTGTATTCGGCACCGTTGCCCGCGGGGAGGGCGACACGGGCCGGCCGCCTTGTAGTATCGGTGCTCATGTCGAAGCCTGACGACCTGCTTGTTGACATCGCCGCGATGGTGGAGTCGGAGCAAACCAACCAGATGTCACTCACCGTCGTCGTCCACGGAGCCGTGATCACGGGACGACTCGCTCCGGAAGCCGTGTGGCGGCAGCGTGTCGCGGAGGTTCTGCGGGATTCCGACCGGCTCCGGCCGTTCGCCGGCGTCTTCATGGGGCCCGGGGCGGACACCGCCGCGGAGCGGCGGGCCGCCGCACCCGAGCACCTGCACTTCCACGTCGCCAGGATCCTCCAGGGCACGCTCGGGATTCCCGAGACCGGCGGGATGTACCGCATCGCCATCAAGGACGTGAGCGCCTGGACCGTGGGGGACTTCAGCTACTCCGACCACTGATCCGCGCCGCCCGGCCCACTGCCGCCGACACGACGGAACGACGGAACGACGAAGAGGGGCGCCGACCGGATGCGAATCCGGTCGGCGCCCCTCTTCGTGCCGCTGGGGCCGGGTTGGTCAGACCCCGGCGGGCGAGCCGAGCTGCGCCGACGCCGCCTGCAGCGCGGTGAGGTCGGGGGCCGGGGCCACCGCGTCGGCGGCCGGGCGGCAGGTGAAGCCGAGACGGGCCATGGCCCTGGTCACCTCACCGGCGCTGAAGTCACGGCGGTCCTGCTTGGTGATCACTTCCCCGACCTGCTTGACGGGGTAGGTACGACGGCCGATGATCACGGACTCACCGACGACGGGTTCGGGCTTGACGCCCTTCATCATTTCCATGACCTCGCTCTTGACGAGATCGAACGGAAAGCGGGCGATGACGCAGCGCATGGTGCCTCACAGGGTGGGAGGGTACGAGAGGGCGAGGAGCCCGGCGGGGTGCTGAACCGGACTACGCGGCGGGGCGGCCGAAGGAGGCCTGCGCGGACGTGCCGCGCGCCGACCCGGCCGGACGGCCGGCCCGCGCGGCCTGCGCGGGACGACTGCGGCGGCCACGCGAGGAGGACGCGCTGCGCTTGGCCCGCTCCACCACCGGTGCGGTGATGACGACGGGGGTGCCGGGAGGGGTCTGGGCGCCCGTGATACGGCTCAGTTCGGCTTCGCCGGAGCGCACCTGCGTGGTCGTCGGGGTGATCCCGGCGTCGGCCATCAGGCGGTTCATCGTACGGCGCTGGTTGGGCAGCACCAGGGTCACCACACTGCCGGACTCGCCGGCCCGGGCGGTACGGCCGCCCCGGTGCAGGTAGTCCTTGTGGTCGCTGGGCGGGTCGACGTTCACGACGAGGTCGAGGTTGTCGACGTGGATGCCCCGGGCGGCCACGTTGGTGGCCACCAGCACCGTGACGTGCCCCGTCTTGAACTGGGCCAGCGTCCGGGTGCGCTGGGGCTGCGACTTGCCACCGTGCAGCGCCGAGGCCCGGACACCCACGGACAGCAGGTCCTTGGTCAGCCGGTCCACCGCGTGCTTGGTGTCCAGGAACATGATCACCCGGCCCTCGCGGGCGGCGATCTCCGTGGTGGTGGCGTACTTGTCGGCGCCGTGCACGTGCAGCACGTGGTGCTCCATGGTGGTGACGGCACCCGCCGAGGGGTCGACCGAGTGCACGACCGGGTCGTGCAGGTACCGGCGGACCAGGAGGTCGACGTTGCGGTCCAGGGTGGCCGAGAACAGCATCCGCTGGCCGTCGGTCCTGACCTGGTCCAGCAGCGCGGTCACCTGGGGCATGAAGCCCATGTCGGCCATCTGGTCGGCCTCGTCCAGGACGGTGATCGACACCTGGTCGAGGCGGCAGGCGCCCCGGTCGATCAGGTCCTTGAGGCGTCCCGGCGTCGCCACGACGACCTCGGTGCCGGCGCGCAGGGAGCCCGCCTGGCGGCCGATCGACATACCGCCGACCACCGTGGTGAGCCGGAGGTTCAGCGACCGGGCGTAGGGCGTGAGGGCGTCGGTGACCTGCTGCGCCAGTTCCCGGGTGGGGACCAGGACGAGGGCCAGCGGCTCGCGGGGCTCGGCGCGCTTCCCGGCGGTGCGGGCGAGCAGGGCCAGGCCGAAGGCGAGGGTCTTGCCGGAGCCGGTGCGGCCACGGCCCAGGACGTCCCGGCCGGCCAGCGAGTTGGGCAGGGTCGCCGCCTGGATCGGGAACGGCTCCTTCATGCCCTGGGCGGCGAGCGTCTTGTGCAGCGCGGCCGGCATCTCCAGGTCCGCGAAGGCCTCGGTGGGCGGCAGCGCCGGGGTGAGGGTGACGGGCAGGGCGAACTCGCCCTGCATCCCGCCGGAGGGGCGCCGGCCACCGCCGGAGCGGGCGGGCGGGCCGGAGCGGCCCTGGCTCTGGCCCGGGGAGCCGAAGCGGGTACGGCGGCCGGCGCCGTAGGAACCGGCCGAGCGCGTACGGGAGTAACTGTCGTTGGAACGGGTTGAACGGTTCATGCAGAACCTTCCTCGATATGGCACGTATCGAGGAATCCCGGCGGAAACAGACAGCACCCGGGGAGTCGCAAGAACGAGCCGTAGAGAAGCAGAACGCAGGGCGAGAGAAAGGGCCCGGTGCGTCGTAAATGAGGTCGCCTCGACCGGAGGGGGGCGGTAGTCGCGTCGGTCCGGTCGGCGCCATGGGTGTCCGGCGGTCGACGCCGCCGGGCACTCGCCGCTCATGCGGCCGTCACGGCTCGTCGAGCGGGGGGTGGAACGCAAAGCGCTGGGGCCCGCACCCAAAAGGTCCGGGCCCCAGCTACTTGTTACTGCGCGTCAGCGTCAGGCGGGAACGATGTTCTCGGCCTGCGGGCCCTTCTGGCCCTGGGTGACGTCGAAGTTCACCTTCTGGCCCTCCTGCAGCTCACGGAAGCCGGAGGCGGCGATGTTCGAGTAGTGGGCGAAGACGTCGGCGCCGCCGCCGTCCTGCTCGATGAAGCCGAAGCCCTTTTCCGCGTTGAACCACTTCACGGTGCCAGTAGCCATGTCATATCTCCTTCGGGGCATAGCCCGGGGGTCCGCACTGTGCGAACCCCGCGTCGCCGCGATGATTGCCCCGCCCGGAGAAACTCCGGAAATACAAAAGCGCACCCACCGACACATGACGCCGGTTAGAGCACTTGAAGCTTTGGGAACCACAACTGCAACTGGTACTGACCGTAGCACGGCACAAGGCCCCGTGCACAGACGCCCCAGGAATTCGGCAATGGGCCCGGGAATTCCTCCAGCGGCCGAAGCCGAAAATACTCCAGTTGCGGCATCAGATATTCACCCCCGGTGTGTTTTGCGTTGTCCGGGGGGCCCGGCCGGGCGGGTACGGCTCCGGCGGCCGGCCGGGCGCGCCGCGGGGCGCCGCAGGGGGCGTCGCCCGCCCGACTCCGGCACCTTCACCCCCAGGCGGCGAAAATCTACAGTGCCGGGTGTAGACATCCCCGGCCACGCGGGCTAGGGTTTCTCACATCAGGACGAAGTCGGTACAGCGCGGCAGACACGAACTGCCGCGAGCGGTATCGGTACGGCAGTGGAGTCGTGGAGCCGGAGCAGGTACGGGGTTCCATGGCTGGCTGACCGGACCGGGTGGTCCCAGGGACCACCGGACGAAGCCGCACAGCAGCAACATCGCAGGACAGCAGGACCCGTAAGGAACACGCACAGCAGGAGAGGAGCAGACGCCATCAGGATCGCCCGGGCGAGGACGTCGTCCGCCCGGGACACGCAGGCCCCGGATTGGAAGGTGGTCCCCGGTCAAGCAGTCACGATCCCCGCATCTCCGGCCTCCCGGGCGGACGTGCGGTTACCGAGAAACGGCGCACAGCGCCGACAGATGGTGTTGAAACCCCTCGGGGCCCTGGTGCCGTACGGCACCAGGGCCCCTCGACGCGTCCCACGAAGAGGTGCAAATGACCGCAGAGAACCCGCCGAACGCCGCCGCCAAACTCGATGACGACGACTACCCCGCCTTCACCATGGGCCGGGCCGCCGAGATGATCGGCAGCACGCCCGCCTTCCTGCGCTCCCTCGGCGACGCCCGGCTGATCACCCCGCTGCGGTCGGAGGGCGGCCACCGCCGCTACTCGCGCTACCAGCTCCGGATCGCCGCCCGCGCCCGTGAACTGGTCGACCAGGGCACCCCCGTCGACGCCGCCTGCCGCATCATCATCCTGGAGGACCAGCTGGACGAGGCGCTGCGGCTCAACGCGGAGCTGCGCCGCTCCGAGAGCGCCTCCGGCCCCGCCGGGGTCTGACCCCGCCCGGACCGCCGGCGCACCGGGCCCGATCCGCGCGGCGGGGTGCCCTCCGCGCCCGGTTCCCTCCACCCGCGACACGCCCGGCCGGCCCCCGGCCGGAGTACAGTGCGGGATACCGGGAGCCCTTCGTACACCGGCCACCATGCCGGTGTCGTTCCCGGCGAGCCACGACGCCGGGCCCGTCGCGACGAGCCCGGGGGCAGGTCCACGCGATGACCGTGACCGTCGGCCGTTCCCCTTCCCACGAACAGGCACCCTCTTCCCCCGCCCGGCTGTCCCTGACGCCGGCCGGTGGGGCTCCGGGCCTGCTGGACGGGGCCTGGTGGCCCCGCTCCCGCGACCTCTCCGCCGAGATCCCCGCCCTGACCGACGCGCTGGACGGCCGCTGGGGCCGGATCACCCGCGTCACCGTGAACCCGGCCCACTGGCCGGTGGTCCCGCGCAAGGTGCCCGTCACCGGGCACACCGTGCACGTGGGGTGGTTCGCGGCCGAGCAGGACCCGCACAAGCTGATCCTGCTCTCCTACTCGCCCGGCCGCTGGGACCTGCTGGTGGTCCCGCCGGAAACGGACCCGGCCACCGCCGCCCGGCTGATGGCCGCCGCCGCCCTGCCGGGTGGCCTGCGCACCGCGAGCGCCCTGATGACCGCCGAGAAAGCTGCTTGATGTGTTGAATGTCGTATATGTCACTGAGGCGTAGCATGGGGTGCGGGTCCGGTCACGCTCACGTGCGCGGACCCGGAAGGGCGGCCTCGGTGCCTCTGCGCCGGGGCCGTTGCGGCGGTCCACCCTCCCCTCCAGCGCCTCAACTCCGCCTGGTCCGACGGACTCCGGGAGCCAACCCATGATCAGCCCAGCCGACATCCGCGAATGGCGCGACCGCGACGTCGTCGACCCCAAGGGGCACCGGATCGGGACGCTGGAGGCGGTGTACGTGGACACCACGACCGACGAGCCGGCCATGGCCACCGTGCGGACGGGCCTGCCCACCCGCCGGCGCCTGGTCTTCGTCCCGCTGGACGAGGCCGTCGCCGGTCCGGACTACATCAGGATCTCCTACGACCGGGCCCTGGTCCGCAAGGCGCCCTCCATCGGGGTGGACGACGTCCTGGAGGCCGACCGGGAGGCAGCCGTCTTCCACCACTACGGCATGACCTACCAGCCGGGCGCCAACGGCGAACGGCAGCTCGCCCGCCGCTGACCCCCGGCGGTGCCGTACCGGTCCTCTCCCACCCGGGCCGGCCCGGTACGGCCCGGACCGGCCCTGCTCCCAAGGAGGCATTTCCGCCATGGCACTGTTCTGGTTCCTCGCCCTCGTGGCCGTCGTGCTCGGCATCATCGGCGTGGCGGCGGCGGACCTGGGCTACTTGCTGGTCATCGGCATCGTCGTCCTGGTCGTCGACATCGCTCTGGCCGTGGTCCGCTGGTCCCGCCGCTCGCGCCGACGCCCGGTGCGCTGAGGCGGTCAGTGCCGCTCGGCGGCCCCGGGGCCGCGGCGTACACCGATGGCGGCGAGGGCAGCGCCGAGCACACAGAGGACTCCGGTGACGAGGACCGCGGTGTGGACGCCGTTCATGAAGGCCTGCCCACTGCCCTCGACCACCGCCGCCCTCAGCCCCGCCGGCATGTCCGCGGTGACCGGGGAGACCCCCATGGCGACGGCGTCCTCGGCCCCGCGCAGACCCTCGGCCACCGGCGCGGGCACGCCGGCGGAGGACAGCTCGCCGGGCAGGGTGGTGCCGACCCGGGAGCTGATCAGGGAGACGAGCACCGAGGTGCCGAGCGCCCCGCCGATCTGGAGCGCGGTGGCCTGGAGGCCGCCGGCCACACCGGCGTCCCGGACGGGCGCGTTGCCCACGATCGCGTCGGACGAGGCCGCCATCACCATGCCCACGCCCAGGCCGAGGGCGACGAACGGCGGCCACATGAGCGCGTACGGGGAGTGCACGCCCCAGCCCAGCACGGCGAAGGACGCGGCAGCCTGGAGGACCATCCCCAGCGGCATGGACAGCCGGGCGCCGAACCTCTCGGTGAGCTTGGCGCCGAGCGGGGCGGCGACGACCGAGGCGAGGCTCAGCGGCAGGGTCCGCACCCCGGCCTCGACCGGGCTGAAGCCGCGCACGTTCTGCAGGTAGAGCATGACGAAGAAGATCACGCCGAGCAGGACGAAGAAGTTGACCGCCGTGATGACGGTGCCGATGGTCAGCGCCGGGTTGCGGAACAGCCGCATCGGCAGCAGCGGGTGCTCGACGCGCGTCTCGTACTGGCCGAAGGCCAGCAGGACCACCAGGCCTCCGGCGAGCGTGCCGAGGGTCGCGCCCGAGGTCCAGCCCCAGGTCTCACCCTTGACGACGCCGAACACGACGACGAGCAGGCCGAGCGCGAGCAGGACGACACCGGGGATGTCGAAGCGCTGGTGGCCGGCGGGGTTCTTGCTCTGCGGCAGGACGCAGGCGCTGAAGGCGAGGGCGGCGACGCCGATGGGGGCGTTGATGAAGAAGACCGACTCCCAGCCGACGTGCTCGACGAGGAGACCGCCGACGATGGGACCGAGCGCGGTGGACACCGACGAGACCATCGCCCAGACGCCCACCGCCATGCCGAACTTCCCCGGCGGGAACACGGCCCGCAGCAGACCGAGGGTGTTCGGCATCAGCAGGGCGCCGAAGAAGCCCTGGGCGGCACGGAAGGCGATGACGCCCTCGATCGAGCCGGCCAGACCGATGGCGACGGAGGCGGCGGTGAATCCGGCCACGCCGACCAGGTAGTACGTACGGCGGCCGAAGCGGTCGCCGAGCTTGCCGCCCAGGATCAGGGCGGCGGCCAGGGCCAGCAGGTAGGAGTTGGTGACCCACTGGAGGTCGGCCGTGGAGGCGTGCAGGTCGCGGCCGATCTCCGGGTTGGCGATCGCGACCACCGAGCCGTCCAGGCCGACCATGAACAGGCCGAAGGCGACGGCGATCAGTGTCAGCCACGGCTTGCCCCGCCGGCCGGCCGGGGCGGCGCCGGAGCCGGCGGGCGGGGAGTGCGCGGGCAGGGGTGAGCGGTCCACGTGGGTGGTGGGCATGGGGGTGCGGTGCTTCCTCGTACGGGGGTGGGCGCGGGCGCGCCGCGCCGTCAGTCGGCGGCTGCGGCGGGGTGGATGTGCCGCGCCAGTCCCGTGAGGGCGCCCAGGGCCGCCCCGATCGCGTCGAGGTCCCCGTCGGTGAGGGTGTGCAGCGCCTCGGTGACGTAACCCTCCATCAGGGTGTCGACCCGGGCCAGCCGGCGCCGGGCCTCGGCCGTCGGGTACAGATGGGCGACCCGCTTGTCGGCCGTGTCTCGGCGGCGCTCCAGCATTCCCTGCCCGGCCAGTTGGGTGACCAGGGCGCTCACGTTGTTCGGCTTCATCAGCAGCGCGTCGGCCGCCTCGCGCACGGTGAGCCCGGGGCGTCCGTCGAGAAGCCGCAGCAGCGCCAGCGGGCCCTCCGGGGGCTTGGGGTGCGGGAAGTCCTGAGCGAGGCGCCGGTCGAGCGCCCGGTGCAGCGCGGGCACCGCGGCCACCAGCCCGGCGGCTATACGGCGGGCCTCCTCGGCGGACGCGCTGACGGGGGGCATGCCCTCCAGGCTAGGTATGGACACATAGCTATGTCAACATAGCCACTAGGCCGGAGGCCCGGCGCCGCCGTCGGCGCGGAGAAATCCGGATCTGTTCGTTCCGCTCGCCCCCATTCGTCCGCACGGTGGCCTTTCCGCCCGCCGAACGGCGAGGTCAGCGCCTGTACCGTCTTCCCGACACAGCGCCCGTGCGGTGGCCCGGCGCGTGAAGAGGGATGAGGTGGGGGCTGCATGATGCGGCGTCGCATATGGGGTACCGCCGCGGTCGCGGTGGCCGGTGGTCTGGCCGGGGTTCTGCTGGTCCAGGGGATGGACGGCACCACCGGCGGCACGGCCGCCGCGGACGGTGGATCAGCGCCGGTGCGGACCGAGGCGGTCACGGCCGGGTTGCGTGCCAGTGGGGACGGGCGTGGCGCGTCGCTGGTGCAGAAGGAGACCGAGCGGTTCAGCATGCTGGGCGTGACGTGGCGGGACCCGGGTGCGCGGGTGGCGGGCACGGTCGAGGTGCGCACCAGGGCGGTCGGGTCGGGGAGCTGGTCGCCCTGGCTGCGGCTGGACGGGGACAGCGGCCAGGGTGAGAGCGGGGCCGCGCGGGGCGGTACGGAGCCGGCCTGGGTGGGTCCCTCCGACGGTGTCGAGGTGCGAGTGCGGGCCGGTGGCGCGACGCGGGCCGGACTGCCGGACGGGCTGCGGCTGGACATGGTGGACCCCGACGCCGGGCGAGTGAGCGGCATGGAGCCCGCGGGCTTCGCCGTGGCGGAGGAGGAGACGGGGCAGCCCACGGAGCCGGCGTCGGCGTCGCCGTCGGTGGCCGAACCGGGCCCGACCGCGGGATCCGGCTCCCCGGACGCCACCACGGGGCCGGAGCCGTCCACGAGCGGTGAGCCCAGCGAACCGCCCGCGACGAGCCCGACGCCCAGCGAGCCGACGCCGCCGGCCAGTTCGTCGCCGGCGCCGTCCGCGCCGTCCTCGCCGGCGCCGTCCACCAGCACCTCTCCGGCCCCCACGGCCAGTACGACGCTCCCGCCGGCGCCGCCGTCCACCGCGCCGCAGCCGCCGATCACCTCACGCGCCGACTGGGGCGCGGACGAGTCGATCAGCCCCGAGGCACCCGGCTACCTGCCCGGCGGCAAGGTCAAGGCGGTGGTGGTCCACCACACGGCCGAGTCCAACACCTACACCTGCGCCGACGCACCCAGGCTGGTGCGAGGCATCTACGCGTACCACGTGGGCCAGCTCGGCTGGAAGGACATCGGCTACAACTTCCTGGTCGACAAGTGCGGCACCGTCTACGAGGGCCGCAAGGGGGGCGTGGACCGTCCGGTGCAGGGCGCCCACGCCTACGGCTTCAACGCCGAGACCACCGGCATCTCCGTCCTGGGCACCTACACCGACGCCGCTCCCCCGCAGGCCGCGCTGGCCTCGGTCGCGAAGATCGCCGCCTGGAAGCTGGGCCAGTACGGGGTGGACCCGGCAGGCACCGCCACCCTCACCGCGGGTGACCAGGGGACCAACTTCTTCGGCAAGAGCTGGACCAAGGGCACCCAGCTCGCCCTGCCGGTCATCCACGGACACCGGGACGGCTACAACACCCAGTGCCCGGGCGACGCCTTCTACGGGCAGCTTTCCACGGTGCGCTCCTGGGCGGCGGGCCCGGTCACCGGCCTGACACTCACGTCCGTCACCGGGGCGGGGCTGTCCGGGTCCACGTACTACACCAAGGGCGCCATCACGGTCGGCTGGTCGGCCACCACCCCGGCTCCGCTGGTCAAGCAGTACGACCTGCTGGTCGACGGTGTCGCCGTGGCGACCACGGCGGGCACGGCCACCTCGGCGAGGGCCACCCTCGCCGCGGGCAGCCACACCGTCGCCGTACGCGCCACGCACCAGTCCGGCAGACAGACCACGACACCGGCCAGGACGGTGGTGGCGGAGACCACCGCGCCCTCCTTCCCGGTCCGGCCCGCCCTGGCGCTGCGCGCCGGCACGGTGAACACCACGGCCGTCCCGGTCACGCTGAGCTGGAAGGCGGCCGACACGGCCGCTCTGAAGGAGGTCCGGCTGACCTCGCCGGTGGCCGCCGGCTACGGCCCCGCCGTCACCAGCACGGCGCACACCGCCAAGTCCGGTACCGCGACCGCGTGGAACATGACCGCCCACGACGTCGCGGGCAACACCGGCACCGCCTCGGTGACCGGTACCCCGGTGATCCTCCAGGAGAGCTCGGCCGTGAAGTCCGGCACCTGGGCCGCCAAGTCCTCGGCCAGCTACCTCGGTGGCGCCTCGTACTCCAGCTCCGCCAAGAACGCCACCCTGACCTGGACCTTCACCGGCCGGTCGGTCGCCTGGGTGGTCTCCCGCGCGTCGACCTCCGGTCAGGCGTACGTCTACCTCGACGGGACGAAGGTGGCGACGGTCGATCTGAAGTCGGCCACCACCAAGTACCGTGACGTGATCTGGACGAAGACCTGGGCCACCGGCGCCAAGCACACGGTGAAGATCGTCGTCGTCGGTACCGCCGGCCGCCCCACGGTCACCACGGACGGACTCGTCCACCTGAGGTGACCCGGCGACCGGCATGACCCGGAGCCCGGCCCGGTCCGCCGACCGCCCCCGCCCGGCACCCGCGACGAGGTGCCGGGCGGCGGCGGTCGCGGCAGGATCGGACCATGCCCCTGCTCGTCGGAACCTCCGGATGGCAGTACAAGGACTGGCGCGGCGTGCTGTACCCGCCCGGTGTGCCGCAGCGGTTGTGGCTGGAGGAGTACGCCCGGCACTTCGCCACCGTGGAGAACAACAACGCCTTCTACCGGCTGCCCGGCACCGGGACCTTCGCCTCCTGGCGGGAGCGGACCCCGGAGGGGTTCGTCATGGCGGTCAAGGCCAGCCGCTTCCTGACCCACCTGAAGCGGCTGCGGGAACCGGAGGAACCGGTGGGCAGGCTGATGGACCGCGCGGCGGGCCTCGGCGCCCGGATGGGGCCCGTCCTGCTGCAACTGCCGCCCAACTTCCGGGTGGACACCGGCGCGCTGGACGCCTGCCTGCGCTGCTTCCCCACGGCGGTCCGGGTGGCCGTCGAGCTGCGCCATCCCTCGTGGTGGGAGGCGGAACGGGAGCTGCGGGCGGTGCTGGAACGGCACGGCAGCGCCCTGTGCTGGGCCGACCGGGGCTCCCGCCCGGTGACCCCGCTGTGGCGCACCGCGCCCTGGGGGTACGTCCGGTTCCACCAGGGCCTCGCCGCGCCGCCGCCGCGCTACGGCCGCCGGGCGCTGGTGTCCTGGGTCGGGCGCGTCGCGGCGGCCTGGCCGGACGAGGCGGACGTGTACGTGTACTTCAACAACGACCCGGGCGGCGCGGCCGTCGTGGACGCCGCGAGGTTCGCCGGCGCGGCGGCCGCGCTGGGCCGGACGGTGAGCCGCACGCCCCCGGTGCCGGCCGGTACGCGCTGACCGCGCGGACGGGCCGCCCGGGACGCGGCACGGAGCCCCGGGCCGCCGAAGTGCGGCCGGGCGCGCTCCGGCGCCCGCCGCCGCCCCGGAGGGTCAGTGGCCGTCCGGCACGGCGGAGTCCGCCGCGGGCGCGCCGACGGCGACCGGGGCGGCGCAGCAACCGCCGCCGGCCCGGGCGGGTTCCGCCGCGTCGAACAGGCCCGCGCCACCGCAGACGCCCGTCTCCGGCAGGGTGAGCTCGACGCGCCCGGCGGCGGCCGTGTCACCGGCGAGCGCCGCGGCGACGGAGCGGGCCTGCTCGTAACCGGTCATGGCCAGGAAGGTCGGGGCGCGCCCGTAGGACTTCGTCCCGACCAGGTAGACGCCCTTCTCGGGGTGGGACAGCTCCTTCGCGCCATGGGGCCGGACGCTGCCGCAGGAGTGCACGTTGGGATCGATCAGCGGCGCCAGGGCGGCCGGGGCCTGGAGGCGCTCGTCCAGGGCGACACGGAGCTCGGAGAGGAAGGACAGGTCGGGGCGGAGGCCGGTGAGCGCGATGACCTCGTCGACCGGCTCGGTGCGCCTGCCGTCCTCCGCCACGAGGACCAGCCGCCCCTCGCCGTCGGGTACGACGGCCTCGGTACGGAACCCGGTGACCGCGGAGGCGTGTCCGGCCGCCACGGCCGCCCGGGCGGCCAGGCCGAGCGCGCCACGGGCGGGGAGCTGGTCGGCCTCGCCGCCCCCGTAGGTGGCGGCGCTCAGGCCGCGCCGCAGGATCCACACGGCGTGGGTGCCGGGCTCCGCCCCGGCCAGTCCGGCCAGTCCCGCCAGGGCGGTGAAGGCGGAGGCCCCGGAGCCCACGACGGCGGTGCGCCGGCCCGCGTACCGGGCCCGGACGGCCGGGTCGGCCAGGTCGGGGACACGGTAGGAGATCCGGTCGGCGGCGGCCCGCTCGCCGAGGGCCGGCAGGCCGTTCCCGCCGAGCGGACCGGGAGTGGCCCAGGTGCCGGTGGCGTCGATGACCGCCCCGGCGGTGACCCGCGCCTCGGTGCCGTCCGGGGCGGTCACGTTCAGGGTGAAGGGCTGCCGGTCGCGGTCCGCGTCCACGACCCGGTCCCGGCCCGCGCGGGCCACGCCGGTGACGGTGGTGCGGTAGCGGACCCGGTCGCCGAGGGCGTCGGCGAGCGGCTGGAGGTACCGCTCGGCCCAGTCGCCGCCGGTCGGGTACGCGGTGTCGTCGGGGCGGGCCCAGCCGGTCGGCGCCAGGAGCTTCTCGGCGGCCGGATCGACGATCTCGGACCAGGGCGAGAAGAGCCGTACGTGGGACCACTCCCGTACCGACCGGGCGGCGACCGGGGCGGACTCCAGCACCAGCGGCTCGATGCCCCGCTCGACGAGGTGGGCGGCGGCGGCCAGTCCGACGGGGCCGGCCCCGATGACCACGACGGGCAGGCCGGGCACCCGGCCGGGGGCGGCGGGTGCGGCGGGGGTGGGGCGGTCGGCGGGTGCGGCGGGAACGTTCACGGCGGACTCCTCGTTGTTTCGACGTTTGTCGATACCCTGACACCGCAAGCATCACTCCAGCTTCGATGGCTGTCAACATAGACGGACATCGAAGTGGTGTGTGTCAGCATGGACCCATGCCGAACGCCAGAACGCTGCCGCCGCCGGAGCCCGCCGACGTGACGCCGTGCTGCCCACCGCTGACCGAACGGCCGCTGACCGCGCGGGAGGCCGAGCGGACCGCCCGGATGTTCAAGGCGCTCGGCGACCCGGTACGGCTGCGCCTGTTCTCCGCCATCGCCTCCCACGAGGGCGGGGAGGCCTGCGTGTGCGACATCTCCGACGTCGGGGTCTCCCAGCCGACGGTCTCGCACCACCTCAAGAAGCTGAAGGAGGCCGGGCTGCTCACCTCGGAACGGCGCGGCACGTGGGTGTACTACCGGGTCGACCCTGCCGTACTCGCCGCGATGGGCGGGCTGTTCTAGTGGGCGGCGACGGCGTACCGCCGGCACGGGACCGCGCCGTGGACGGGGAGGCGATCCCCGTACTGCGGGTCGCCGACGCCGGCGCGGCGGCGCGCTGGTACGCGCGGCTGGGCTTCGAGCAGCGGTGGGAGCACCGCTTCGAGCCGGGCTTTCCTGCGTTCGTCGAGGTGGCGCGCGGCGCGGTCCGGCTGTTCCTGTCGGAACACCGGGGCGACGCCCCGCCCGGCTCGCTGGTGTACCTGCGGGTCGGTGATGTCGACGCCGTCACCGCGGGACTCGGCGTGACCCCCCAGGACCTCCCCTGGGGCCGCGAGGCCGAACTGCGCGACCCGGACGGCAACCGCATCCGGGTGGGCACCCCCGCCGGCTGAGCCGGCACCGCTGCCGTCACCCCGCCCGGGCCCGCTCCGCTCGGCCACCGGCCGCCGCGATCCCCGCGTTCGGCAGGCCCCGGGCGATCGGCGCGAGCGCCTCGATCCCGCGCCCGGCCGGCGCGGCCGGCGCCGGAGCCGTGACCGGGTGCGGTGCCCCGCCGCGACCGCGTCCGTGACCCGAGGACGGGTACGGCGCTCACACGGGGGCAGGAGGGCCCGGAGTACAGTGAGAGCCCCCCGACGGAGCCCCCGGCCGACGCCGGAAAGCACGCCGCGCCCGCCGGTTCCGATGAAGGGAGACGCCGTGAACTCCACGGAACCCGCGCCCCCGTCCCTGCCGTCGGCCGGGCACGCCGAGGTCCGGATCGTCGCCGCCTCACCCGAGACCGCCCGCCAGGTCGCGGAGGTGCTGCGGCGCTGCTTCGCCTCGACGGAGCAGCGCAGCTACCCGGCGGGCCCGGACGGAGGGACGCGGCTCCACCTCTCCGTGGACACCACGCGCAGCGTCGAGCCCGCCCGGTCGTGGCTGACGGCCAGCCGGCCGCCGTCCGGTGACGGCCCTGGGGAGCGGGACGGCGGCGAGGGCTGAGCCCCCGCGGGCCGGAGCCCGGGCCCCGGGCCGAACGCGCCCGCCGGTCGCCCCCGCCCGCCGACGACGACCCCGGTCAGTCCCGCGGCTCCTGTACGGGCGGCTCGGGCAGACAGGTGAAGCCCAGCTTGACGAGCGCCCTGGTGACCTCACCGGCGGTGAAGTCCCGTCGGTCCTGCCCGGTGATCACCTCGCCGACCTGCTTGACGGGGTAGGTACGGCGGCCGATGACCACACAGGCACCGGTGAGCGGTTCGGGCTTGATGCCCTTCATCGCTTCCTGGACCTCGCTCTTGACGAAGTCGAAGGGGAAGCGGGCGATGACGCAGCGCATGGTTCCTCCACAGGGCCGGCGCACGGGGGCAGGGAAGGGATTCGAAGGTCGGGAACGCGGACGGTGACGGCTCAGCCGGAGAGCACGAGCACGCCCAGGGCGTACCCCTCGTCGTCCACCACCGGGGACGCCCACTGGGCCCGGCCCCGCATGGCCGGCTCGGCGTCCCGCAGGGAGGTGACGGGTGAGAGGAACGGTCCCCGGTCGTGGACGATGTCCCGCAGCCGGGTGAGGTCGGTGTACCAGGAGTCGCCCGACGGCCGCGCGCGGTGGGCCGTCATGAGCTGCGCCTGGGTCACCAGGCCGGCGCACCGGCCGTCCGCGTCACGGACCAGCAGGTGCGGCACACCGGCGGCGGTGAGGACGGACAGCGCGAGATCGACGACCATGTCGTCGCCGATCTGCGGCCCGCACGGGCCCATGGCGTCGGCCGCCGTCCCGCCGTACGGGCCCGTCCGCCCGTAGGCGTGCGGTGGCGCGGACGGCCGCGTGCGGGGGTACGTCGAGGGGGTCGAGGGCGTCAAAGGGGCCTCCCGGCGGTGGTCAGGGATGGGTGCCGGCTCACGCGGCCGTGCCGTGCCCCGCCAACCGCCGCCGGTCCCGGGGGCGCGGGACGCGGGTCGCCCCGGTGCCGGCGGCGCCCGCCGAGGGGGCGACCAGGTGGACCGCCGGGTCGCGCAGGTACCGGCGTATCAGCAGGTCCACCTCGTGGTCGAAGGTGGCCGAGAACAGCATCCGCTGGCTCCGGCGCGGCAACTGGTCCATCACCTCGGTCAGCTGCGGCATGAAGCCCCTGTCCGCGAGCTGGTCGGCCTCGTCCAGGACCGTGACGGCGACCCGGTCCAGGCCGCAGTCGCCGCGCGCCACGAGCTCCCCGAGCCGGCCGGGAGTCGCCACCACGACGTCGGCCCCGTCCCGGAGGATGCGGGCCTGACGGCCGATCGGCAGGCCGTCGGCGAGGACGGCCGGGCGCAGCCTCAGGGCGCGGGCGTAGGGGGTGAGCGCGTCCGTCACCCGCTCCGCCGTCTCCCGGGTCGGTACCAGGACGAGGGCCAGCGGCTCGCGGGGCTCGGCGCGCCGCCCGGCGGTGCGGGCGAGCAGCGCCAGGCCGTAGGCCAGGGTCTTGCCGGAGCCGGAACGGCCACGGCCCAGGACGTCCCGGCCGGCCAGCGCGTCCGGCAGGGTCGCCGCCTGGACGGGGAACGGCACGGACATGCCCTCGGCGCCCAGCGCCGCCAGCAGTGGATCGGGCAGGCCCAGTCCGGCGAAGGCGACGGCGGGAACGGGCAGCGCCGCGGTACGGGCGGCCGGCGGCGCGAACCGGACACCGGCCGGTGCTCCGGAGACCACTCCGTGCGGGCGGGTGATGCTGAAGCCCCGGAAAGCACCGGGGGTCTGTTCGTCCGTGCGGGCTGTTCGATTCATGGCGAGCCTTCCTCGATATGACACGTATCGAGGATTTACCGGCGCGATGGACAGCGCGGAGAATCTCCGGAACGAGTCGAATGATGCACAGAGCCGAACGCGTCGCACCCATACGCGCATATGTCCGGGCGCGGCTCGATGTGCCGGGTGTTCCGGCCGGTGGAGTGCCGGCGCGCCGGAGAAGAAAAAGCGACGAGCTGGGGCCCGCACCCCAAGGTGCGGGCCCCAGCTCGTGTCGTGCGCGTCCGCGATCAGGCGGGAACGATGTTCTCGGCCTGCGGGCCCTTCTGGCCCTGCGTGACGTCGAAGCTCACCTTCTGGCCCTCCTGCAGCTCACGGAAGCCGGAGGCGGCGATGTTCGAGTAGTGGGCGAACACATCGGCGCCGCCACCGTCCTGCTCGATGAAGCCGAAACCCTTTTCCGAGTTGAACCACTTCACGGTGCCAGTAGCCATGTCATATCTCCTTTGCCGGGGCAGTCCCCTGGGGCGCGCACTGTGCCCGCCTCGAGTCGCCGCGATGATGGCCCCGCCCGGAAATGACACCGGAAAAATACGAAAGTGCTGCCACCGCATGGAAGCGCGGGGAAGCACATGAGTTTTTTGGGAACCACAACTGCAACTGGTATCGACCGTAGCACGGGCCGACAACTCTGTACAGGCTTTTCCGGACCCGGCTGAAAACAACGAAAATATTCCCGCCGCCCGGATCCGGCCGCCTCGAATTCTTCACACGCCATTTTATTCCCGTTCGGCCGGCGCCGGCCGGGCCCCGGCCGGCGCCCGGGCCCCGGCCGCCGGCCGGGGCCCGGGCGCCGGTGTGGTTGGCGATCGCCCGATGGGTACCCGGTTGCGCGTCACCCGGACACCGGTTGCGCACCCCCGAGCAAGGGAGCCGATCATGACCTTTGGTAGCGCCTCCTCCACGTCCCGCTCCTCGCCACCGGCCGGTAGCCGGCGGGTGCTGCGGGAAGGGCAGCGGGAGCAGCTCATCGGCCTGCTGATGTTGCTGACGTCCGTCGCGCTGTTCGTCGCCCCGTGGGTGGTGGGCCGGCCCGACGACGCGAAGGACGCCCACCGCAACGAGCTGGGGGTGGGGATGATCGTCCTGTTCCTCGCCCTGGCCCGGTTCCGCTGGCACCCGGGGAAGTGGCCGGACCTGATCATCCTGGCGGCCGGCGCGTGGCTGATCGCCTCACCGTGGGTGCTGAGTCTGCAGAACACCGTGATCTTCGACGGCGCGCATGTCTTCGACGTGGCCGCCGGCACCGTCCTGATGGTGCTCGCCGCCCTGTCGCTGCTCCTGCTGCGCGCCACCCGCCGGGAGGAGGCCCGGGAGGCGGCCGGGGACGACGGGCCGGGGCACGGCCGGCGGACCGGCGGGTGAGCGGGCGGGCGGCCCGGGGCCGGCCGCCCGCCACGAGCCGGCCGGCGGGACCGGCGGGCGCCGGACACCACGCCCGCCGGGCTCGCCTCCTGCTCCCGGCCGGGAGGCCGGCTCAGTGGCGGCCCATGGCCTTGCGGACGGCGTCCTTCGTCCGGTCCATCAGAGCGGTGACGGGGCCCAGCGCGACGTTCGCCGCGGCCGACTCCACGCCGGGGTGCGGGCGGGTCGGCGCCATGGCCTCCGCCGCCTTGACGCCCTTGGCCATGGTGGCCAGCGTCGCGGCGTCCGCGCCGCGCCGGATGTGCGGGAACTCGTAGCGCTCCTCGGCCCGCGCGTGGTCCTGCACCTCACTGCGCAGGGCCAGCAGCCGGGGCAGGAACTTGGGGTCGTCGCAGTCCATGTCGTCCAGGGCGGCCAGCGTCTCCTTCGCGGAGCGCTCCTCGGTCAGCCGTTCCTCCACCACCTGCTCGCCACCGGGGATGCCGCGGCGCGCGAAGGGGTGGACCACTTCCTCCTCCGCCGTCTCATGGACGGCCAGCAGGCGCACCAGGCGGCGGAACGCCTCCCGGCGCTCGTCCCCGGTGCTCCGCTCGACCTCGTCGAAGAGGTTGCGGATGTCACCGTGCTGGCGCGTCAGCAGCGCCACCACGTCGTTGTCGGCGGCGTGGTCCTCGCCGGCCTGCGGGGTGTGCGTCTCGGACATGCGGTCTGCCTCACTTCTCCCGCAGCGCGGGGTCGGGGTGCTCGCCTTCGGTCTCCAGGCGGTACTCACGGCCGAACGCCTGGTCGTGCTGCGCCATGACCCGCTCGCTGGGCGGCTCCTCACCACCGTGGATCTGCTCCTGCATCCGCTCGAAGCGCTCGTGCGCGTCCCGTACGTATCCGGCGCCGAGCGTCGTCAGGTCGATCTGCGTGGCGAGCAGCTCACGCAGGTACGCCTTGTTGGGCTCGAACGTGAGGACGTTCGGCAGCTGCGGCGCCAGCACCTCCTGCGGTTCGCGCCCGTCGTGCCGTCGCATCAGGTCGCAGGCCACGTGCAGGTGCTCCAGCTCCATGTTCAGGTGCAGCTCCCAGACGGCCCTGACCTTGGGGTCGCTCTCCTGCTCCATGAAGGAGTAGTACAGGTAGCACTCGTTGTACTCGTGGTTGACGAGCTGCTCCCACCACGTCTCACCCGGGTCGACCAGCGACTCGTAGTGGGTGACGTGCTCCTCCTCGATGAGCCCGATCTCCTGGTAGAGCTGCCGGGCGATCGGCTCCATGTAGGTGGGGCCGGTGTTCATGTAGAAGTTCATCGTCTGCTGCTCGGCCGACAGGATCGTCAGCGCGTGCAGCTTGGACAGCGGGTCGGTGCGCGTGCGGTCGTACGGGTCGCGCACGTTGTCCGCCGGGGCGCGGTGGTGGAACTTGGTCGGGCGGCCCGGCATGACCTCGGTGAGCTGGTCGACGATGGACTCCGCCTTGCGGTGCTCGATCATCTCGTACAGGTTCGCGTACCGGTACAGGTGGTCGAAGTCCTCCAGCACGCCGAACTGGTACGCCTGCTTGAGGTACGGGTCGGGCTCCATCCGGGCGACCCAGGCGGTGAGGTCCACGGCGACCTGTTCGTACGCGATGGTCGTCTCCAGGACGGACGACACACCGGGCAGCAGCCAGTTCACGGCCTTCTGCTGCTGCGCCTCGATGTACCGCACCTGGGCGAGCTGCCGCTTGACCTCCGGGTCCACGGTGTTGCGGGCCAGCTGGTGGCTGAACATGATCGCTTCGACCTCGATGCCGTTCATCGTGATGATCCGGCATCGGGTGTACGGGTCACAGTGGTCGGGGTCGATCGGGGTCACGTCGAGCTCGCGCCAGTTCCTGATCTGGCGGTCGAGCGGGATTCCGCGTTGCTCAAGAGGGTTGAAAGTCACCTGTGCCTCCATGACGGACGAGGTCCGGAATTCCCGGATACCCCTTCAGCCGCTTGCCGAACTGCGGATCTGACGGAGCGTTGGCCATGCTGCGCGTTACCGGCCACCGGCCCGACGAGGCGCGTCCGGGCCGCCGTTCTGTCAGCCGTCCGGACCATTCGGCGCCCTTTCCGGGCGGTGCGTGGTGTCGCGCGCCTTCCAGCCGTATGAGATGTCTTTTGGAAAACGAGCCAGTCCACCGAGGAGCGGCGCGTCGTTTTCCCTAGCGTGTGATACCGCCGCAATGGGGAACCTTGCCGCGCTCCTGCCCGCCGTGTCGCGTTCTGAGGATTCGTATGGCCACATCGACAGAGCCTGTCACCCCCGTTCCCGTCCAGGGGCGCACCTGGGGGAGCGTGGTGGTCGCCTGGATCACCACGACGGACCACAAGAAGATCGGCAATCTCTACCTGATCACCTCGTTCGCCTTTTTCCTCTTCGGCGGGCTGCTCGCTCTGGTGGTCCGGGCTGAACTGGCCCGCCCGGGTCTTCAGCTGCTCAGCAACGAGCAGTACAACCAGGCGTTCACCCTGCACGGCACGGTGATGCTGCTGCTGTTCGCCACGCCCACGTTCGCCGGGTTCGCCAACGC
>NZ_JBFAGV010000033.1:0-67144 GCF_040653855.1 Streptomyces sp. NPDC050856
GCCGCCGCCCCACCCCGGGCCGCCGCCGCCCGGGCCCTCGCCGGACCCGGTGCCCAAGCCGCCCGGGCCCGACCCGGTCCCGGGCCCCGAACCCGAACCCGGCCCGGCCGGCTGACCTCGCTCACGCCGCCCTGTCCGGGCGCCCGGGTTCGAACGCGCGCCCGAGCCCCGGACGCCGGGGCGCCGGCCCGGTAGCCCCGCCCGGCGCCCCGGGAACCCGCCGAGACGCCTGCGCCCCGGTGGCCCCGGTCTCCGGGGCAGCGATCCAGGAGGCCCCGCCGGACATCGGCCCCGGCCCGGTCGATCCACGCCGGTGCCGAGCGGTCACCGCCCCACCGGCTCGTGCAGCCCGGTACCACGACCTGTGGGCATACGCGCTGTACGCATCCGCACGGCGGGCGCACGGCGTCCACCGGTCCGCTCACACACCATCACATACCGGTCGCACCACGCGGGTTGATGCGCACGCGCGCCCCCGCACGCCCCTTGTCACGGGCAGTTGCCAGCCCCTAGCTTTGGCGGCTGTTGACGTGAGCGAGGGGGGATCCCATGGCCGTACGCGGCAGACACCGCCGGTATCAGCCCAGCCGTATCAACCGGGCATCGCTCACCGTCACGGCGAGCGGCGCCGGAATGGCCCTGCCGCTGATCGGCGCGGGCACGGCTCACGCGGCGTCGGACGACGTCTGGGAGAAGGTCGCCGCCTGCGAGTCCACCAACGACTGGCGGGTCAACACCGGCAACGGATACTACGGCGGGCTCCAGTTCAGCCAGTCCACCTGGGAGGCGTACGGCGGTACGCGCTACGCGCCGCGCGCCGACCTCGCCACCAAGGACCAGCAGATCGCCGTCGCCGAGAAGGTGCTCAAGGGCCAGGGCCCGCGCGCCTGGCCCACCTGCTCCGGCGAGGCCGGCCTCGTCCGTGGCGGCGACGCACCCGGCAGCACGCCCGAGCACCGGACCCAGTTCCGCTCCGTGGCCACCCAGCGCGCCGAGACCGCGAAGCCCACCGATGTGCCCACCCGGCGAGAGAGCTACACGGTCGCACGCGGCGACTCGCTCTCCGGCATCGCCGACGAGCAGCGGGTCCGGGGCGGCTGGCGGAGCCTGTACACCCAGAACCGCTCGGTCATCGGGGACGACCCCGACCTCATCATCCCGGGCCAGCGACTGAGCCTGCGCGGCCCGGCGGCCAAGCCCGCGCCGGCCGCCGAGCCCGCCCCCAGGCGGACCGCACCGGCCGTCAAGCCCGAACCCAGGCCCGCCACGGCGAAGCCGCAGCCCAGGCCCGCCACCGCGAAGCCGCAGCCCAGGCCCAAGCCCAAGCCGGAGAGCAGGCCCGCGTCCCGGTCCGAGTCCCGGCCGCAGTCCCCTGCCCGCGCCTTCAGCGCGCCCGTCGACGCCGGTCCCAGCACCGCTTACCGCACATCGGGCTCCTCCTGGTCGAGCGGGTACCACACGGGCGTCGACTTCGCGGTCCCCACCGGCACCGCCGTGCGGGCCGTCGCGTCCGGCCGGGTGGTCTCCGCCGGGTGGGGCGGCGCCTACGGGTACCAGGTCGTCATCCGGCACCACGACGGCCGGTACAGCCAGTACGCGCACCTGTCCGCGCTCGCCGTGCGCGAGGGCCAGAGCGTCAACAGCGGCCAGCGCATCGCCCGTTCCGGCTCGACCGGCAACAGCACCGGACCGCACCTGCACTTCGAGGTGCGTACGGGCCCGGGGTACGGCTCCGACATCGACCCGCTGGCCTATCTCCGGGCACGAGGCGTACGGCTCTGACGGCACCGGGCCGAGCGGCACCGGGCCGAGCGCTACCCGATTGAGCGCGCCGTGCTCAGCGGCCCCGTGCAGTGGTCCGGCGCCGCGAGGGCCGGCCGGCGCCCCGCCGGCCACGCGCCCCCCATGCCGCCGGACCGCCCCGGCGCGGGAGGGGCGGCCGGAGCGGGCGGCGGCGGCACGGACAGCGCCACCGGGTCCAATCCGCCACGACGGCCCATGAGATCGTTTCCGTCGTCGTCCCCGAGCACCCGATCCCGAGCACCCGATCGGTCGCCCCTCCACAGCGGGGAGGGGCGGTGATCCGCCGGGGGAGCGCCGGAGGGACCGGAGGAGCAGCGGCATGGATCTCGACGCGACCGCGTCGGTGGGGGGCTTCTTCGCCCTCCGGACGGAACCTCCCGAGCAGGGCGCACACCTCCCGCTCGCCCGGGTGTACGCCGGTGAGCACACGCCCCTGACCGCCCGGGTCGGCGCGGTCGCCGCCCGGCTGCGCACCGGCGAGCACCGGGTGGCAGCCTCCGTGGCGCACCTGGGCCTGGCCGCCCGGCTGTGGTCGGTGGCGTTGGGCTCCGCCGCGCTGCACGGCGCGTTCCCCGAGGTGACCCCCGGCTCGCTGCACTGGGACGGGGCGCGGAGCTCGCCGGACGACCTGTGGTGGGCGGGCTCCGGTACCCGGCCCGGCACCGCGGCGGAATTGCGGGAGGTCGTCCAGTACGGACACCTCGTGCCGCTCGGCGAGGCGCTGCGGCAGGGCGGACCGGTCTCCGCCGGGCTGCTGTGGGGCAACGCCGGCTCCGCGCTGGCCGGCGCCGTCCGCGAGCTCACGCGCTGGGCGCGCCGCCACGACCGCCCGGAGGTGGCGGAGCGCGCCACCACCCTCGCCGGCCGGCTCCTGGACCACCCGGACCTGGCGGGCACCGTCCACGGACCGGACCTGCGCCGCCGTACCTGCTGCCTGTACTACCGGTGCTCCGGCGGTGGCCTGTGCGGCGACTGCGTCTTCGACCACCCGCCGCGCAGGCCGCCGGGCCGCCCGGCGCCGGGCGCCCGCTGACGGTTTGGCGGCGGGCCCCCGAACTGTCGTAAAGTTCGGCTTTTGAAAAGTAAACGTGGCAGACGAGTGATCGAGGAACGGCAACGGCCATGACGGTGACAGAAGAGAACCAGGCGTACGGGCCGGGCATCGACCCCGAGCGCCTGGCCGTCTGCCTGAGCGTCCTGGAGGAGCTCGACCGGCTGGACGTCGACCACCCGGACGCGATCACCGTCCGCCGGGCGACGGCCGGGCTCTACCGCACGGTCAAGCAGCGCCGCCGCCAGGAGCGCCGGGCCGCCAAGACCGCGCACGACAAGGCCGTCACCGAGGCCACCGCGACCGGTTCCGCCGAGCGGATCGATGACGAGACCCAGGGGCTGCTGCCCTCGTCCTCGGTGGCCGGCGAGATCGCGGGCATACTCCAGCGGCCCCGCTCCTGCTACATCTGCAAGACCCGGTACGTCGAGGTCGACGCCTTCTACCACCAGCTGTGCCAGAAGTGCGCCGCCGAGAACCGGGCCAGGCGCGACGCCCGCACCGACCTCACCGGCAGGCGCGCGCTGCTCACCGGCGGGCGCGCCAAGATCGGCATGTACATCGCGCTGCGGCTGCTGCGCGACGGCGCGCACACCACCATCACCACCCGCTTCCCCAACGACGCGATCCGCCGCTTCAAGGCGATGCCGGACAGCGACGAGTGGATCCACCGCCTGAAGGTCGTCGGCATCGACCTGCGCGACCCGGCCCAGGTGGTCGCCCTCGCCGACTCGGTGGCCGCTGAGGGCCCGCTGGACATCCTGATCAACAACGCCGCGCAGACCGTGCGCCGCTCCCCGGGCGCCTACCGCGAGCTGGTCGCGGCCGAGTCCGCCCCGCTGCCCGCGGGCGAGCTGCCGTCCGCCCAGGTGATCGGCACCTTCAACAGCGGCGCCGTGGAGACGATGGCCGCGCTGCCGTCGGCCCGCCGGGGTGACGGCCTGACCGCCCAGGAGGTCACCGGCCTGGCCCTGGTCAGCGGCTCGGCGACGCTGGAGCGCATCGCCGCGGGCACCGCGATCGACGCCGGCGGCCTGGTGCCCGACCTGCACGACACCAACAGCTGGATCCAGACGGTCTCCGAGGTGGACCCGGTCGAGCTGCTCGAAGTCCAGCTGTGCAACTCCACCGCGCCGTTCATCCTGATCAGCCGGCTGCGCCCGGCGATGGCGGCGTCGCCGGCGAAGCGGACCTACGTGGTGAACGTCTCCGCCATGGAGGGCGTCTTCAGCCGGGGGTACAAGGGCGCGGGGCACCCGCACACCAACATGGCCAAGGCGGCGCTGAACATGCTCACCCGCACCAGCGCCCAGGAGATGTTCGAGGCCGACCGCATCCTGATGACGGCGGTCGACACCGGCTGGATCACCGACGAGCGCCCGCACCCCGACAAGGTCCGGCTGGCCGAGGCGGGCTTCCACGCCCCGCTGGACCTGATCGACGGCGCGGCCCGGGTCTACGACCCGATCGTGCGCGGTGAGATGGGTGAGGATCTGTACGGCTGCTTCCTCAAGGATTACGCGCCTGCCAACTGGTGACACTTGGGTGACCGTTAGTGCGCGAAGTGTCCAGAAATCGACTTTGTGACGCGTTCCATCGAGCGCGAACGTGCTCATTTGGTTACTCTGAAGCGAACGGTCGGCCGACAGGGATCCACGAAACCCCTGGGGCCGGCCACGGGACAGGCCTGCCACCAAGGCTGCGGTCCCGCCCGAGTACCGGCGCCACCGCGACCGAACGGCACATGTCCTCATAGGTTCGCGACACTAAGGAGTGCGCGGTGACACCCGAACTGACGAAGCAGGAACAGCGTCCGGCGGAGCACGGCGAACGTTCCGCCCGACCCGACACCCTGGGCAGCCTCGAAGTGTGGGCCCGCTCGGCCCCCATCCGGCTGGCCGGTTACGAGGACGACCTCGCCGAGCCGCACATCCTGCCCGGCATCGACTGATCCCCTGACCCGTCGGGCCACGGGTCCGCCGACCCGCTGATCCGTACGCTTCGCCCATGTGCCCCCCGCCCCGCCGGCGGGGGGCACATGGGCGTCCGTACGGGTGACGGGCGGGAGGGCGGGCCGGACGTCATCGGCATCCGTTCGGCCCGCCGTACCGCCGCCGCAAGGTAACCGGGTCCGGGCACCGGTGACGACCTCTGCCCAAGGGTTCACTCGCGGGTGAGCCGGGTGGGCGGCAGGAATTCCCGTACCCGGCTCCGGTGCCACCAGGCGCCGGTGTCCCGCAGCTCGCGCCAGGTCGTGAACCGGTATTGGTAGAGCCGGGCCCGGATCCGTACCGGCGGCGCGTCGGGGAACGGGTTGTGGCGCAGCAGCCGCAGGGTGTCCCGGTCGCCTTCGAGCAGGCGCTCGACGAACGGCCCGAACCAGGGGTGGGCGTAGGCGGGCGAGAGCGCGGCGAACCACAGCATCCAGTCCAGGCGCAGGTGGTACGGGGCGAACTGGCGCGGCAGCCGGCGCACGTCGTCCGGTTTGCCCTTGAACCCGTACTCCCGCCACACGGTGCCGGGGTGGACGGTCGGCTCGTCCGTGCCCTCGATCACGATCTCGTACCGGACCCGGCCGACCGTGCCGAACGCCCCGTAGGTGTTGACCAGGTGCAGCGGGTCGAAGGACCGGTTCATCGCCTGGTGACGGGAGAGCAGGTTGCGCGCCGGGCGCACGCTCAGGACCAGCACCAGGACGGTGACGGCGATCACCAGGACGCCGTACCAGAGCGGGGCACCGGGCCGCGCCGGCGGCTCAGCGACCAGCGAGCCGTCCACGGCCGACAGGGCCAGGACGATGGTGATCCAGTTGAGCCAGGCGAAGTTCCCGGAGAGCACCAGCCACAGCTGGGTCACCACGACGAGGCCCGCGGCCGCGCTCGCCACCGGCTGCGGAGCGAACAGCAGGACCGGCACGACCAACTGCGTGACGTGGTTGGCCGCGGCCTCCACCCGGTGCAGCGGCCTGGGCAGCCGGTGGAAGAACCAGCTCAGCGGGCCCGGCATGGGCTGGGTCTCGTGGTGGTAGTACAGGCAGGTCAGGTTCCGCCAGCAGGCGTCCCCGCGCAGTTTGATCAGCCCGGCGCCGAACTCCACCCGGAACAGCAGCCAGCGCAGCAGGAACAGCACGAGCACCGGGGGAGCGGTGTCGTCGTTGCCCAGGAAGACGGCCAGGAAGCCGGTTTCCAGGAGGAGTGATTCCCAGCCGAAGCCGTACCAGGTCTGCCCGACGTTGACGATCGACAGGTACAGGCCCCACAGCACCGCCCACATCAGCATGGCGACCGCCAGGGGCACCGCGTCGCCGGCCCCCGCGATCAGGGCAGCCGACAGCGCCGCCCCGCCCCAGGCACAGAGGGAGAAGAACCGGTCCGAGTAGTGCAGCCGGAAGAGGCTGGGCGCCCGGCGGGCAGGGACCCGCCGCAGATGGTCGGGGACCGGCGTCATACCGCGCTCGCCGATCAGCGGGCGGAACTGCAGTGCCGCGCAGAGGAAGGCCACCAGGTACACCCCGGCCAGGGCCCGCTGGAACACCAGCCGGCTCAGCCAGTAGTCCTCGTCCCCGAACCAGGTGAACCACTCCATCGAGTCCAGTATCGGGCAGGCGGCACCGCCCCGCGCCGGGTCAGCCCGCGGCGAGGCCGCTCAGTTCGCGGCCCAGGCGGCGCGCGTACCACCGCTGGAGCACCGGGACCAGGGGCCCGGCCACCCGTGTGTACCAGCGGGCCGGCCGGCTGAACGCCGTCACCGTGAACCACACCGAACCGTCCTCGCGCAGATCGACCACGAAGGACTCCTCCCCGCTCTCCGGGTGTCCGGTGAGAGTGCCGTACGCGAAACCGGTGCGCTCCGGCTCGTACACCGTCCACACCACCCGGCAGGGCGCGCCGATGACGCGCAGCGGTCCGACACCGAGCACCACCTCGACGCCTGTGCCCGGTTCGGCGCGCACCGACGTGGCCTGGATCCGGACACCCGAGGCGCGGTGCGTCCGCCAGGTGGTGACGGCCGCGCCGGCGGCCCGGAAGACGTCGCCGCCCGCACCGATCCGGACCTCGTGGCGCAGGTGGTGGTAACCGGCGGGCAGCGGGCCGGTCCGGGTGGCGCCGACGTCCGGATAGCTGAACGCCGGTGCGCCGGTGCCGCTCGGGCCGCGGACGGGACGGGTCATGCGGGCGTCTCCCTCAGTCGTCGCCAGGCCAGCACCGAGCACAGCGCGAAGCCCAGGGCGTTGCCCAGGCCGTGGGTGGCGGCCATCCAGGTCAGGTTCGGGTGGGGCAGGCCGGTCGCCTCGCCCAGGGCCCAGCTCAGCGCGAGCAGCATGGTCGCCACCAGGACGGCGGCCGAGACGGCGAGCAGCCCGCGGGTGAGCCGGTCACGGCCGCCGGCCCTGACGTCCCGCCAGGTCAACAGCGCGACCGCCCACATCCCGGCGGTGAGGACGAGTGCCCCGGCCAGTTCGGCCCAGTCGTCGAGGAAGTAGCCGAGCAGGACCAGCAGGGTGCCCAGCGGCACGCTGTACGCCGCGAAGCGCCCGGCGGGGCGGTCGGTCGCGCGGCACACCAGCCCGGCCACCAGGGCGGCGGCGAAGCCGGCGAAGTGGAAGTGGGGCACGGTCAGCGCCAGGATCCCCAGGTCGAAACCGAGGAGCGGATGCCCCCACCGCTCGGCGACCAGGGCCGACGCGGCGACCGAGGGGCTCACCAGGGCGGTGGTGACGGCGACCTCGGCGGCCGCCCCCGGGTAGCGGCGGGCCGGCCGGCGCGCCGCGTGCAGGGCGAGGAGGGCGGCCCCGAGCGCGTACCAGCCGGCCAGGGCGGTGGCGACGGCGCCGCGCGGGAGCCACAGGGACATCGCGCCGGGCACCGCGAACAGTGGCCACAGTCGCGCCGTGCGGACCAGCTCGGCCGTGTCCATCAGGCGCAGCCCCGCCGGAACGATCACCAGCATGCCGAGCATCACGACCAGGCCGACCAGTACGGACATCGCGCGCCCCCCTGTTGAACACGTTCAATTCACTTTCCGGGGGTGAGCCTAGGGCCTTGTCTGAACGTGTTCAAGTGCGCGGGGTGGTGGGCCTGCCTCCGGTTGCGGTCCGGAGTCCGATCCGGCAGAGATTGCAGGGATGGCGCGGACCAACGGACGCCAGGACGGACCGGGTCGAGGAGTGGAGGTCGCGTGCGTTCCACCACACGGCATCGTCGGCGTACCGCCCCCGCCGCACTGGCCGCTGGGCTGCTGCTCGCGGGCTGCGGCGGCGACGGCGGGCAGCAGCCGGTCGCGGGCACGGCCGTCGAGCGGGCGGGGAGCGCCCGGGAGGTGCGCCTCCAGCCGCTCGCCGCCCGGGGCCCCGATCCGTTCACCGCGTCGACGGCCAGGCCGTCGCCCCCCGGGGCCGGGGCGCCCGGACCGGCCGGCCCCCCGCCGCCCGGTGGCGGACGGACGCCGCGCGCGGTCCCGGGCGACACCCCGGGGCTGTACGGCGGCACGCGCTCCCGTGCCGGCTGCGACGTGGAGAAACAGGTGCGCCTCCTCTCGCGCGACCGGGCCAGGGCGGGTGCCTTCGCGCAGGCCGCCGGGATCAGGCAGGCGGACATCGCCTCCTGGCTGCGCGGTCTCACCCCGGTCACCCTGCGGGCCGACACGCGGGTCACCAACCACGGCTACCGCGACGGCGCGGCCACCGCGTACCAGGCCGTCCTCCAGGCCGGCACCGCCGTACTGGTCGACCAGTACGGCGCTCCCCGGATCCGCTGCGCCTGCGGCAACCCGCTGCGCTCACCGGCCGCCGACCGGGGCGAGGCCGTCCACAAGGGCAGCCCCTGGCCCGGTTACCACCCCGGCCGGGTCGTGGTCGTCGACGCCACCCAGCAGGTCGTCCCCAGCCTGATCATCGTGGACGACGCCGACAACACCTGGATCGAGCGGAAGGCCGGCACCGACGGGGAGCGGGACAAGCACCCGGACGTGCCGCCGCCGTACGCCCCCACCCGTCCCGGCGAACCGAACGGTCCGGCCAGCCCCGGGGAGGGGTCCGCCGACCCGGGCGAGACCGGGGCCGAGCCCCCCGGTGCCTCCGAGCCCGGTGCCGTGTCCCCGGAGGACTGCCCGACCGAGCTGCCGGGCCCGCACGTGCCCGGCGAGGCGCCGTCCCGGTCCCCGGTGGTCCCGCCCGGCTGTCCCACGCCGCCACCGCCGCCTTCGCCGCCCCTCCTGCCGGACGGTCCGGAGGACCCGGGCCCGGACGCCCAGGACCCGGGGGCCGGCGACCCCGGCGGCCCGCTGGTCGCACCGGACGCGCCGGCGGTACCGGAGACGTACGAGGGGTGACGGGTCCGCTCCCGCGGCGGACCCGCCCCCGCGTCACCGCTCGTTCCGGCAACCGGTCGAAAAACCCAACAAATGATGGCAGAGTGGCTCCATGGTTGATCCGGCGGCGGACGCCCTGTCGCTCCCCGAGGACTGGCCCGCCCACCCGGATCTGAGTCTGGCCCTCAACCGCATGGGCAGCTTCGACTGGGACCTCGACACCGGGCTGATGCACTTGGACCCGGCCGCCCTCGACGTGTTCCAGGTGGACGCCACCGAATACGACGGACGGCCGGAGAGCCTCGCCCCCCGGGTACCTCCCAGCGAGGCCGTCCGGCTCGACGGGATGGTCACCCAGGCCCTCAAGCGCGGCAGCACCCACTACGGCGCGTACTTCCGCATCCGCGACCGGCGGGGAGCGCTGCGCTGGACGCATACCCAGGGATGCATCAGGCGGGACGAGACCGGGCGCCCGCGCCGCATCATCGGCATCGTCCGCGACGCCACCCAGGAACTGGCCGAATCCACCGCCCGGCGGGAGGTCGACACCGAACGGCGCCGCCAGACCAGCGTGGTGGAGTCGACCACCGCGGCCCTCGCCCACGCCAGGACCGTGCAGGACGTCATCGACGTCCTGAAGGACTCGCACGGCCTGGAGCACCTCGGCGCCACCAGCCTGGTGATGGGACTGCTGGAGGCCGGCCGCATCCACCTGGTCGCCGACGGACCGGTGGACTCCTTCGTCCCCGGCACCCGTTACACCCGGGTGGACGAGCAGTACCCGATGAGCGAGGTGGTGCGCACCCTCGCGCCCCGGTTCATCGAGTCCCCCGACGACTTCGCCACCTCGTACCCGATCCTCTGGCCGCACATCAGCGGACTCGGCATCACATCCGCCGCCTACCTGCCGCTGATCGCCCAGGCCCGGCCCATCGGGGCGCTCGGGCTGCTCTACAGCGACAAGGACGGCTTCTCCGCCGAGGACCGCAACGTGCTCGTCGCGCTCGGCAGCAGCATCGCGCAGAGCCTCCAGCGCGCCATGCTCTTCGAGCAGGAACACGACCTGGCCGAGGGGTTCCAGCAGGCGATGCTGCCCCGCCGCATCCCGCATGTGCCGGGCGCGCAGATCGCCGTCCGCTACCGATCGGCCCGGCTGGGCCGCGACATCGGCGGTGACTGGTACGACATCATCCCGCTGCCCGGCGGGCGGGTCGGCATGGTGATCGGGGACGTGCAGGGGCACGACACGCACGCCGCGGCCGTGATGGGGCAGCTGCGCATCGTGCTGCGGGCCTACGCCGCCGAGGGGCACACACCGGCCACGGTCATGGCGAGGGCCTCGGTCTTCCTGCACGAACTGGACACCGACCGCTTCGCCACCTGCACCTACATGGAGGCCGACCTGGCGACCGGGGTGATCCAGGTGGTGCGGGCCGGCCACGTCGACCCGCTGCTGCGCGACACGGACGGTCGGTGCCGCCGGGTGCCGGTCGCCGGCGGACTGCCGCTGGGCCTGTCGGCGGAGTTCGGGCAGCTCGACTACCCGGTCGGCACCCTGGAGCTGGACCCGGGCCAGACCTTGCTCCTCTACACCGACGGCCTCGTCGAACAGCCGGGGTCCGACCTGGACGAGGGCATGCGGTGGCTCACCGGCCTCGTGTGCGACGGGCCGCGGGACCTCCGGCTGCTCGCCGACCGGCTGTGTGACGTGGTGGACGAACGCGGCGGGGACGACGACGTGGCCATCCTGCTGCTGCGCCGCCAGGGGGGGTACACCCCGCAGGCCGGCGGCCGGTTCCAGCAGCATGCCGCCCCGAGCGACCCCGAGGCGTTGCGCTCGGCCCGGCACATGATCCGGGCGGCGGTGCGGGCGTGGGGCGCGGGGGAGCGGGCCGACGAGATCGAACTCGTCGCCGACGAGCTGATCACCAACGCGCTGCTGCACACCGACGGCGGGGCCATCGTCACCCTACGGGTGCTGACCGGCCCGCAGCGGCGCCTCAGGGTCGAGGTGGAGGACCGCTCCAGCGCGCTGCCGCGCCGCCGGGAGGCGGGCGGGGCCGGGGTCTCCGGCCGCGGACTGCTGCTGGTGGACCGGCTGGCCGATGTGTGGGGAGTGGAGTCGCGCGGCGGCGGCAAGTGCGTCTGGTGCGAGTTCGCCGTGCCGGACAGCCGCCCGGCGTAGTCCGTTCGGCCGGCGCGCTCCCGGGTCCGGGGGCGGCCGGGAAACCGGCGCTGCCGGCACCGGCCAACATGTGCAGGTAACTGAACGTGATTGGTACGTGCTTGACCGTAACCGACCGAAAGAGATTGACTGTGCTTCCGTAGCCCCTCCAGGACACGAGGATCCCTTGAGCGTTGAGCTGCTGGCACCTCTCGATCTGGCCTTCTGGCACCTCGAGTCGGCCGACCACCCCATGCACCTGGGCGCGCTGGCCCGTTTCGACCCGGGGCCGGCCGACCCCGACGGCGTACGGGAACTGCTGGAGCGGCGCGCCGCCGCGATCCCGCGCCTGCGGACACGCGTACGGGACGTCCTGCTGCCGGTCGGCGGCGCCGCCTGGAGCGTGGCCGAGGACTTCGACGTGCGCCGCCATGTGCACCACGTCCGGCTCGGCGGCGGCGACTTCACCACGCGCGCCGCCCAGCTCGCCGGGGTGCTGATGGAACGACCACTGGAGCGGGGCCTGCCGCCCTGGGAGATGTACCTGCTGAGCGGCGGCGAGCCGGGCGGGCCCTTCGCGGTCCTGGTCAAACTGCACCACGCGCTCGCCGACGGCATGCGCGCGGTGGCCATCGGCGCCGGGATCTTCGACGAGATCGCGGGCGGCGGGGCGGCGGCCCGGGGCGGCCCCGCCTCCGGGCCGCCCCGCTCCCGGCCGTCCGGAGGCGGGCCCGCTGCGGGCACCGCGCGCGGCCGGATCGAGGAGCTCGGCCGCGCCCTGGGGGTCGGCGCCTCCGTCGTACGGGCCAGCCGCCTGGACCCGCGGGGCACACCCGCGCTCACCGCCTCCTCCAGCGGTACCCGCCGCCTGGCCACCGCCGAACTGGACCTGGAGGAGGTGCGCCGGGTGCGCCGGGAACGGGGCGGTACCGCCAACGACGTACTCCTGGCCGTCGTCGCCGGAGCCCTGCGCCACTGGATGGTCGAGCGCGGCGACCCGCTGCCCGCCGCCGACCCGCGCGCCCTGGTGCCCGTCTCGCGGCGCCGCCCCGGCGCCCCGCCCCGGTCCGGCAACACCTTCTCGGCCTACCTCCTGGACCTGCCCGTGGGCGACCCCGACCCGCTGCGCAGACTCGGCGCGGTACGCCGGGGCATGGACCGTAACAAGGCGGCGGGACCCGGCCGCGGGGCGGGCGCGCTGGCCGTGCTGGCCGACCAGTTGCCGCCGCTGGCCCACCGGTTCGGCGCGCCGCTGGCGGGCAGCGCCGCACGGCTGCTCTTCGACGTACTGGTGACCAATGTGCCGCTGCCGCGCTCGGCCCTCTCACTCGGCGGCTGCCCGCTGCGCGCCCTGTACCCCATGGCGCCGCTGGCCCGCGGCCAGGCCCTGGCCGTCGCGATGACCCCGTACGGATGCCGGGTCCACTTCGGCCTGGTCGCCGACGGCAGGGCCGTACCCGACCTGGACCGGCTCGCCGACGCCCTGCACGCCGAACTCGCCGAGCTGGTCAAACGCACCGAAGCGCGGGCCGCCGGCACCGGTTGACGGCGGGCGGGCCCGCCGGAACCGGCTGACGACGCGCGGGCCGCCCGGTGGTACGGCAGGCTGGACCCATGCCCGAACTGCCCGAGGTCGAAGCACTGCGCGCGTTCCTCCAGGACCACCTGGTGGGCAAGGAGATCGCCCGCGCCCTGCCCGTCGCGATCAGCGTCCTGAAGACCTACCGGCCGCCGCTGACCGCGCTGGAGGGTGCCACCGTCACCGCCGTCGACCGGCACGGCAAGTTCCTCGACCTCACCGCCGGCGACCTGCACCTGCTGGTCCACCTCGCCCGCGCGGGCTGGCTCCAGTGGCGCGACGTCCTGCCCTCCGGGCCGCCGCGCCCCGGGAAGGGACCGCTCGCCCTGCGAGTGGCGCTCACCGGCGGCGACGGCTTCGACCTCACCGAGGCGGGCACGACCAAGCGCCTCGCCGTCCACCTCGTCACCGACCCGGCGGAGGTGCCCGGCGTCGCCCGCCTGGGCCCGGACCCGCTCGCCGACGACTTCGACCGGGACGCCTTCGCCGCCCTGCTCGCCGGGGAGAACCGCCAGGTCAAGGGTGCCCTGCGGGACCAGAGCCTGATCGCGGGCATCGGCAACGCCTACAGCGACGAGATCCTGCACGCCGCCCGGATGTCCCCGTTCAAGCCCGTCCGGAACCTCGGCGAGGACGAGATCACGGCACTGTACGAGGCCGTGCGCGGCACCCTGGCCCACGCCGTCGAACGCTCGCACGGCCTGGCCGCCGGACGCCTGAAGGCCGAGAAGAAGAGCGGCCTGCGCGTCCACGGCCGCACCGGTGAGCCCTGTCCGGTCTGCGGCGACACCATCCGGGAGGTGTCGTACAGCGACTCCTCGCTCCAGTACTGCCCCACCTGCCAGACCGGCGGCCGGCCGCTCGCCGACCGCCGGCTCTCCCGCCTGCTCAAGTAGGCCGGCGCGCAGGCGGCCGATCGGCCACCCGGCCGGCGCGCCACACGCTCCGGCGACCGGGCCCCGGCCCGGCTGCCGGGCCCGGCGCCGCCGACGTCACGGGCGCAGCGCCACCAGCCGCTCGCCATCCGTGCCCCACACCTCCAGCCGGTCGATGTCCCCGCCGCGCAGCGCGGTGACGCCCTCGACCACCGGCTCGTCGGTGCCGGTCACCGTCCACGTCAGCACCGGCAGCGCCCGTCCGTCCGTCCCGACCGCGACCAGCCGGCACACGCGCGGTCCGCGCACGCCCGCCACCCGCAGCGCCACCTCCGTACCCCACTCGCGGTCCCGCAGCGCCACCGCGAGCGCCGCACCCGTGACCGCGTCCGTGGCCGAGAACCGCCGCGGCCCCGGGTCGCCGTCCGGCACCAGCAGTGCGGCGCCCGGTACCGTGACGGCCACCGCCGCGGCCACCGCGGCCAGGCCCGACCGCCACCGGAGCCGGTGCGCCCGCCGGGTCCGGTGCGCCGGGACCGGCGGCACCGAACCCGGCACCAGCGGCGCCCGGCCCGCCAACTGGGCCAGCGCCGACGCGGCCCCGGCGAGGTCCGTCAGCCGCACCGCGCACGGCAGGCACCGCGCCAGGTGCTCCTCGCACCGCAGCGCGTCGGCCGGTTCGAGCACGCCCAGCGCGTAGGCGGCGACATCGTGATGCCGCTCCCGCAGACCCATGGGTGTGCCTCTCTCCGCGTACTCGTCGGTGCCGTCACCGCCGCCGATGCCGCAGACCAGTACGCAAGCCGGGCGCTTCGCGCTCAATCCCCCCTCGCCCTACACTCCGCAGCATGCTGCGCGTACTGGCCGTCGACGACGAGGCGCCCGCCCTGGAGGAACTGCTCTACCTGCTGCGCCGCGACCCCCGGGTGCGCAGTGCCCGGGGCGCCACGGACGCGACCGAGGCCCTGCGCCGCATCGGCCGCGCGCTCGACGCCGACCAGGGCGGACCGGACGCGGTCGACGTGGTGTTCCTCGACATCCACATGGCCGGGCTCACCGGCCTGGACATCGCCCGGCTGCTCGCCGGGTTCGCCAAGCCGCCGCTGATCGTCTTCGTCACTGCCCACGAGGGGTTCGCCGTCCAGGCGTTCGACCTCAAGGCGGTCGACTACGTCCTCAAACCCGTCCGCGCCGAGCGCCTGGCCGAGGCGGTGCGCCGGGTCAGCGAGCTGTCCGCCCCCGTGCCCGCCGCCGGCGGCGCGGCCGCGGAACAGATCCCGGTCGAACTGGGCGGCGTCACCCGCTTCGTACCGGTCGACCGCATCACCTATGTGGAGGCGCAGGGCGACTACGCGCGCCTGCACACCGACGGCGGCAGCCACCTGGTGCGCATCCCGCTGTCCGCCCTGGAGGAGCGGTGGGCGGCACGGGGTTTCGTACGGATACACCGCAGCCACCTCGTCGCCCTGGGCCGCATCGAGGAACTGCGGCTGGACGGCGGCGCGACCACGGTCCGGGTGGGCGGCGCCCAACTCCCCGTCAGCCGCCGCCACGCCCGCCACCTGCGCGACCTGCTGACCCGGCACGCCCGCGGCTGACCCTCCGGCCCCGGGCGCCGGACACCGCCTCCCGCCGGCCCGGGAGGGCTCCACGGGACTACCTTCGGCCAGGGCTTCTGCGTAGACTCCGAGGCCCGATCCGGCCGACCCACGGACCCCGATGCACGCAGAGCCGCCGCCCCCGCACCGCCCCCGCCGCCAGACCGTGACCGGTGTGCCCCGCCCCGTCCGCAGGCCGCCCGGTCACGCTCCCGCCCGGTCGGAGATCAGCGAGCAGACCACGCTCGGCCACACCTACGTACGGTCCCTGATGCGCAGTCAGCTGCGGGCGGCACTGCGCACGCTGGGCGCCCTGGCCCTGCTCGTCGGCTCCCTGCCGCCGCTGTTCGCGCTGCCCCGGGCGCTGGAGGGCACCGCACGCTCGTCGGAGCCCTTCGTGTGGGCGGCCCTCGGGGTGGGCGTCCACCCCGTCATATGGCTGCTCGCCCGCTGGTACGTACGGCGCGCCGAGCGCAACGAACGCGACTTCACCGGCCTGGTGGAAGGCCGCTCGACGGCGTGACCCGGACGTGAACCAGACCTACGCGGTGGCCGCCGTCACCGCCGTCGTCGCCGCCACCGTCCTCATCGGCGCGCTGGGCCTGCGCATCTCGCGCACCACCTCCGACTTCTACGTCGCCTCCCGCACCGTGGGGCCCGGCCTCAACGCCGCCGCCATCAGCGGCGAGTACCTCTCCGCCGCCTCCTTCCTGGGCGTCGCGGGACTGGTCCTCCTGCAGGGGCCCGACATGCTCTGGTACCCGGTCGGTTACACCGCCGGATACCTCGTACTGCTCGTCCTGGTCGCCGCCCCGCTGCGCCGCTCCGGCGCCTACACCCTCTCCGACTTCGCCGAGGCCCGTCTCCAGTCGCCCCGGGCGCGGCGGCTGGCCAGCCTGTTCGTCGTCGGCATCGGCTGGCTCTACCTGCTGCCCCAGCTCCAGGGCGCCGGCCTCACCCTGGAGATCCTCACCGGCGCGCCCGAGTGGGTGGGCGGGCTGGTCGTCGCCGTCGTCGTCACCGGGGCGGTCGCGGCCGGCGGCATGCGCAGCATCACCTTCGTCCAGGCCTTCCAGTACTGGCTCAAGCTGACCGCCCTGCTGGTGCCCGCGCTGTTCCTGCTCACCGCCTGGGCCCGGGACGACGCGCCACGCGCCCGGTTCGACGCCCCGGCCGTCTTCCGCGAGCACACGGTGGTGCGCGTCGACGACACCGTGCGCGTCGACGTCGGCGCCCCGCTGACCCTGACCGTCTCCGGGCGGGTGGACTCCACCGAGTACCGGGGGACCGTCGTCACCCTCACCCGGGGCAGCCACCGCGTCCAAGCGGGCACCACCCTCGCCTTCCCCGCCGGCGCCCGCGTCCCCGAGCGGGCCGCCACCGGAGGTGATCCGCTCGGCTGGTCCCAGCCGCTGGCCGGCGGCCACGACGGTGCGCAGCTCTACGCCACCTACGGGCTGATCCTCGCCACCTTCCTCGGCACCATGGGCCTGCCGCACGTGGCCGTCCGCTTCTACACCAGCCCGGACGGCCGGGCCGCGCGCCGTACCACCCTCGTGGTGCTCGCCCTGGTCGGCGCGTTCTACCTGCTGCCGCCGCTCTACGGGGCGCTCGGCCGGATCTACGCGCCCGAGCTGGCCCTCACCGGCGCGGCCGACGCCGCCGTGCTGGTGCTGCCCGACCGGCTCGTCGGCGGGCTCGCCGGGGACCTGCTGGGCGCGCTGCTGGCGGGCGGGGCGTTCGCCGCGTTCCTGTCGACGGCCTCCGGGCTGACCATGTCGGTGGCCGGGGTCCTCACCCAGGACGTCCTGCCCTCGCGCGGGGTACGGCACTTCCGGCTCGCGACCCCTGTCGCCATGGCCGTGCCGCTGGGCGCCAGCCTGGTGGCCACCGAGGTGCCGGTGGCCGACGCCGTGGGCCTGGCCTTCGCGGTGTCCGCGTCCTCGTTCTGCCCGCTGCTGGTGCTGGGCATCTGGTGGCGGCGGCTGACCCCGCCCGGCGCCATGGCCGGTCTCCTCACCGGCGGCGGGGCCGCGCTCACCGCCGTGATGGCCACCCGTGCCGGGCTCGCCCCCGGGGGCTGGCCGCACACCCTGATGGCCTGGCCGGCCGTCTGGTCCGTACCGCTCGGCTTCCTCACCATGGTGGCGGTGTCCCTGGCCACCCCGGGGCGCGTACCGCCCGGTACGCCCGCCATCCTGGCCCGGCTCCACCTGCCCGAGGGCCTGCTGGACCGCCCCCGTGCCGAGCGGGCGCGGCGGTGAGCGCCACCCTGGCCGCCCTGGCCGGAGTGCTGCTGGTGGCCGGGGGTTTCGCCCTCGGCAGGCTGACCGCCCGGCGCGGCGGCCGGGACGTCCACGACCTGGGCACCCCCGTCGAACGGGCCACCTTCCGCACGCTGCACACCGCCTCGCTGGCCGCGCCCCCGCTGCGCGCCGGCCTCACCGAGGACACGGCCCGCAGGGCGGCCCGCCGGCTGCGCTCGCTGCTGGGCACGGAGGCGCTGTGCCTCACCGACCGCACCGCCGTCCTCGCCTGGGACGGACCGGGCGCCGCCCACCACCGCGACCGGGTCATGGAGCGGGTCGCCGGACCGCTCGCCTCCGGCCGGGGCCAGAGCGTGCGCGTCGACTGCGCGGATCCGGACTGTCCGCTGCGCTGGGCCGTGATCGCCCCGCTCACCGGCGAGGACGGCGTACTGGGCACGCTGGTGGCGTACGGCTCACGGGAGTCGGCGGTGCTGGCGCGGGCGGCCACCGAGGTGGCCCGCTGGGTCTCCGTACAACTGGAACTGGCCGAGCTGGACCGCTCCCGCACCCGGCTGATGGAGGCCGAGCTGCGCGCCCTGCGCGCCCAGATCTCCCCGCACTTCATCTTCAACTCACTGGCCGCCATCGCCTCGTTCGTGCGCACCGACCCGGAGCGGGCGCGCGAACTGCTCCTGGAGTTCGCGGACTTCACCCGCTACTCGTTCCGGCGGCACGGCGATTTCACCCAGCTCGCCGACGAACTGCGCTCCATCGAGCAGTACCTGGCGCTGGCCGGGGCACGGTTCGGCGACCGCCTCCGAGTCACCCTCCAGGTCGCCCCGGAGGTGCTGCCGGTGACCCTGCCGTTCCTCTGCCTCCAGCCCCTGGTCGAGAACGCGGTGAAGCACGGCCTGGAGGACTCCCGCACCACCTGCCGGGTCACCATCGCCGCCCGGGACGCGGGCGCCGAGGCGGTGGTCACCGTGGAGGACGACGGCGTCGGCATGGACCCCGACGTCCTGCGCGCCGTGCTGTCCGGCGAGCGGCCCGGGACCTCCGGGATCGGCCTGTCCAACGTCGACGAACGGCTCCGCCAGGTGTACGGGGACGCCTACGGCCTGGTGGCCGAGACGGCCGTGGGCGCGGGCATGAAGGTCACGGTCCGCATCCCCAAGTACCGGCCGGGTGTCCACCGGGGCACGCCCTGACCCGCGGCCTCAGCACAGCCGCAGGGCCAGGTGCCCCAGCGGCAGGCCCAGCCGCCAGGAAGGCAGCCAGACCCGGTCGGACTCGTCCACCGCGATCCCGGCCACCGGGGCGGGCGGCCGGGCGCCCAGGTCGGCGGCGAGCAGTTCGGTGCCCTCCAGCAGCCGCCAGGTCTCCTCGGCGAGCGCCAGGTCGGGCGCGGTGCCCTCCGGACCCGCGCCGTGCGCCGTGCCCCCGGCACCGCCACCCGTCGCGCTCCCGCGCCGGGCAGCCAGGCGCTCACGCACCCAGTCGTGCCAGTCCCGGTCGTGCGCGGTGCGCGTCAGGCATTCCTCCAGCCGGGCCCGCGCGCCGCCGGCGGAGTCGCGTTCGGTGCCGTCGCAGAGGTACAGGGTGAGCGCGAGCGTCCGGCGGCCCGCCCGGTACTCCAGCGAGCCCGGTTCGACCAGGTCCCCCGACCGCAGCAGTTCATCGGCCACGTACTCGGCACACAGCCAGGCCATCGGGACGGCCAGACCGCCCCCGCCGGTGCCGTTGGTGCTTTCGGGCCGCAACGTTCCCACCTTCTCCCGGACGTTCCTGTGCGTGCGCGGCGCGCCGCGCGTGTCTAGACGACGAGCCTCCACCGCGGGCCGCGGTGGCGGGCCGCGATTCCCCCAACTGGAGGCGGTGGTTTCCCCGGTGTTCCCATGCGGTCGGGACCGGAGCGTGACCCACGGTTCGAGTGGGTTTCAGGGGGACGGTGAGCCCGACAGCGTACGGCTGTACCCCGGCAGGCACCGCCCCAGCGCGCGCAGCGCGTAGTACGAGCGCGACTTGACCGTCCCGGCCGGTATACCGAGCTCCGCCGCCGCCTCGTTCACCGTCAGGCCGTGGAAGTAGAGCCGTACCAGCACCGCGCGGTGCTCCGGGCTCAGCCCCCGCACCGCGGCCCGGACATCCAGCGCGGCGACCGCCGACTCGGTCACGTCGGCCGGGTCCGCGGTGGTGGCCAGCGCTCCCTCCCCGACCTCGGCGGGACGGGCCAGCCGGGACCGGCGGGCGTCGATCGCCAGCCGCCGGCCGACCGTGAAGAGCCACGGGCGCATCGACTCGTACGGGGCCTCGAACGCCTCGGGGTGCTGCCAGGCCCGCACCAGGGTCTCCTGCACCAGGTCCTCGGCGCGCTGCTGGTCCCCGTAGGTCAGACCGAGCAGGAAGCTCAGCAGCGCCGCTCCGTGTTCCCGCTGGAGCTCCGCCAGGGTCCGCTCGTCGGTGGTCGCCGTCGCCGTCGTCATCTCGCTCCTTCCCGCGGTGTCGACCCCTGGGGCGTATCCGAGCGCATCCGGCGCCGAAGGGACAGGCGGCGCACCGCGATGTGCGGCGAGCGGTCGCACGGAGCGGCGAGTGGTGCGGCGAACGGTCGGCCGGCCCATTCCGTATGGTTCGAGCGGTTTGTGTGATTTTTCAGCTTTGAGGATTGGCTGATTCCCGGACTCCGTATGGATGCCAGGGAGCCCGCTGCCCCCGAAGCCCTACGGAGCCCGGCCGATGACCACCCCACGCACCCGACGGAAGACGGTGGCCGCGACCGCCGTACTGCTCCTGGCCACGGCAGGCTGCGCGGGCGCGCAGCCGCCCACCGCCCCCGCTCCCGCGCCCCGGACGTCCGCGGCCGCCGACCCGGCCGCCCTGGCACACACCGCCCCCTCGTCGGCCGGCGGCCCCACCGCCGCCACCGCCGGGCGAGGCTTCACCCTCGTCGCCACCGGCGACGTCCTCCCGCACGCCTCGATCATCCGCCAGGCCCAGGCGGACGCGGGTGGCGGCGGCTACGACTTCCGCCCCATGCTCTCCGGCGTCAAACCGGTCATCTCCCAGGCCGACCTGGCGATCTGCCACATGGAGACGGTCTACGGCCCCGACGGCGGCCCCTACACCGGCTACCCGAAGTTCGTCTCGCCGCCCCACATCGCGGCCGCCCTGCGCGACACCGGCTACGACTCCTGCTCCACCGCCTCCAACCACACCCTGGACGACGGGACCGCCGGGCTCCGACGCACCCTGGACGCCCTGGACAAGGTGGGCGTCAAGCACGCCGGGTCGGCCCGCAGCGCCGACGAGGCCGCCCGGCCCACGCTGCTGAGGGCGGGCGGAGCCACCGTCGCCCACCTCGCCTACACCTACGGGCTCAACGTCTCCCCGCCGCCCGACGACCAGTCCTGGGCGGTCAACCTCATCGAGGAGGAGCGGATCGTCACCGACGCCCGGGCGGCCCGCGCGGCCGGCGCCGACGTCGTGGTGGTCAGCGTGCACTGGGGCACCGAGTGGCAGACCGCGCCCGACGAGCAGCAGCTGACCCTCGGGCGCGCGCTGACCGCGTCCACCACCGAGGGCCGCCCCGACGTCGACCTCGTCCTGGGCACCCACGCCCATGTTCCCCAGGCGTACGAGAAGGTCAACGGCACCTGGGTCGTCTACGGGATGGGCGACCAGATCGCCGGGGACATGATCAACAATGACGGGGTCCGCGACCCGCGCGGCAACGAGGGCACCATCGGCCGCTTCACCTTCGCCCCGCCCGCCGCGCCGGGTGAGCGCTGGCGGGTCACCAGGGCCGAGTTCCTGCCGCAGTGGTTCGACACCGCGCCGGGCAGGGTCGTGGACCTGAACGCCGCCATCGGGCGCGGCCGGGACCTCACCCGGGTGCGCGACCGCATCCGCCAGGTCGTCCTCAGCCGCGGGGCGGCCGAGGACGGCCTGGTGATGGGTAGCCCGGGTCAGGGCGCGGGCGGCCCGGCCGCCGGGGTCCGTTCCCCGGCCAGCTCCGACCGGCGGTACGAGTAGCCGAAGTAGACCACCAGGCCCAGCAGGAACCACACCCCGAACCGCGCCCAGGTCTGCCACTGCAGGAACGTGATCAGCCAGATCGAGAAGACCACGCCCAGCGCCGGCACCACCGGCATCCCCGGGGTGCGGAACGTGCGCGGCAGGTCCGGCCGCTTGTAGCGCAGCACGATCACCGCCACGCACACCACGACGAAGGCCAGCAGGATGCCGATGTTGGTCAGTTCGGCCGCCTCGCCGATGGGCAGGAACCCGGCGATGGCCGCCGACGCCAGACCGACGATCCAGGTCACCCGGGTCGGCACGTGCCGGGTCGGGTGGGTCTTGGCGAACCAGCGCGGCAGCAGGCCGTCCCGGCTCATCGAGAACCAGACCCGGGTGACACCGAGCATGAAGGTGAACATGACGGTGAGGATGCCGATGATGGCTCCCAGCGCGATCACATTGGCGAGCCCGCCCAACCCCACCGACTTGAACGCGGTGGAGAAGCCGCTCTCCTTGTCGACCTCCGTGTAGTTCTGCATGCCGGTCAGCACCAGGCAGGCCAGTACGTACAGCACCATCGAGACGGCCAGCGAGTAAAGGATCGCCTTGGGCATGTGCCGCTGGGCGTCCTTGGACTCCTCCGCCGCCGTCGACATGGCGTCGTAGCCGAACACCGCGAAGAATACCGTCGCCGCGCCGGTGAAGGCGCCGCCCAATCCGTAGGGGAAGAACGGGTTGTAGTTCGCGGTGTCGACGTGGAAGAAGCCGACCACGATCACCAGCAGGACGACCAGCACCTTCAGCACCACGACGACCGTCTCGAAGCGCGCCGCGTTCTTGATGCCCAGCGTGAGCAGGTAGGCGATCAGCAGACACAGCAGCGCGGCGAACAGGTCCACCCGGTGGCCCTCGCCGGTGCCCGGCGCGCCCAGCATCCAGGCGGGCAGTTCGGTGCCCATCTCGCCCAGCAGGAAGTTGAAGTAGCCGGAGATCCCGATCGCGACGACGGCCACGATCGCGGTGTACTCCAGCAGCAGGTCCCAGCCGATGAACCAGCCGGCCAGCTCGCCGAGGACGGCGTACCCGTAGGTGTACGCGGAGCCCGCCTTGGGGATCAGCCCGGCGAACTCGGCGTAGCTGAACGCGGCGGCGGCACTGGCCACTCCGGCGATCAGGAACGAGACCAGCACCGCCGGGCCCGCGGTGCCGTTCGCGACGGTACCGGCGAGGGTGAAGATCCCCGCGCCGATGATGCCGCCGACACCGATGGCGGTGAGCTGCCACAGCCCGAGCGTGCGGGTGAGCCGTTCCTCGGCGCCGCCCTCCTCGATCTGTTCGATGGGTTTGCGGCGCAGGATTCCCTGCCCCGCACGGATTGGGGCCATGGGGCGTCACCTCTCAGCGGACGGCATCGGCTGACGGCGGATCATGATGGCCCACGCCGGGCCCCGGGGGAAGACGACACACGACCGTCCGGGGGGACCAACCCGGTCCGCAGGGCCGGCGGCCCCCGGCGGCGTGGCGGCGCGCTGGTCCCATCGGGTGCAATCGGGAGCGGGGCCGGTGTGGGTGAGGGGCCCGCGGCATCCGCCATGCGAGCTATTAGTCATGAAAAAGGACCAGATGCTCACGGGGCGGCGCATGCTGCTGCGCATCGCCACCGCACTCGGGGCCACCACCACCGTCGGACTGTTCGCCTCGGACCGGCTGTCCGGCCCGCGCCCAGCCCCGCCCGGGCCGCCCCGCCCCGCCCCGCGCGGGGCCGCCGGACCCCAGGCGAGCAGCCGCCTGGCGGCCTCCGCCCACCGGCTCCAGCCCATGACCTCGTACACACCGCCGCGCCTGCGCCGGGCCGCGCCGCCCGTGCGCCGCCGGCCCTTCCTGCGCATGTCCGGCGCCGGACGCACGATGGTGCTCAGCTTCGACGACGGACCCGACCCCCGCTACACCCCCGAGATCCTGCGCACCCTGCGCCGGCACGACGCGCGCGCCATGTTCTTCGTCTGCGGCGAGATGGCCGCGGCCCACCCCGACCTGGTGCGCGAGATGGCCGACGACGGACACGTGGTGGGCAACCACTCCTGGTCGCACCCCCTCATCCCCACCCTGCGCCCCTCGCGCATCCGCGACGAGCTCGGCCGCACCAGTGAGGTGATCGAGCGGACCGCCGGCGCCCCGCCCCTGTGGTACCGCGCCCCCTACGGCGCCTGGAACCGGCACTCCTTCGAGATCGGCGCCGAACTGGGCATGGAACCGCTGGCCTGGACACTGGACACGCTCGACTGGCAGGAGCCCGGCAGCGCGGTGATCGCGCGCCGGGTGCTGGACGGGGCGGCGCCCGGCGTGGTGGTGCTCTCCCACGACGCGGGCGGTGACCGCTCGCAGAGCGTGGCCGCGCTGGGGACCTACCTGCCCAAGTTGCTGGACGCCGGCTACCACCTCACCGTGCCCCGCCGGTGAGGTGGCGCGGGGCGGCTGCTCAGCGGGTGTCCACCATCCGGGCGAAGACCACCACATTGCCGTCGTAGCCGGTGGCCTTCGAGTAGCCGCCGCCGCACGTGATCACCCGGAGCTCGGCGTGCCCGGTGGCGCCGTAGACCCGTACCCCGGGGAAGTCGTGCTTCGAGAACACCTCGACGCCGTACACCTCGAAGACGGCCACCCGGCCGTCGTAGCGCGTCACCTCGACGTGCCGGCCCGGTGTGAGGGAGCCGAGCCCGTAGAAGACGGCCGGGCCCGCCTCGTTGTCCACATGGCCGACGATGACCGCGGTGCCGAGCTGACCGGGCGCGACACCGTTCTGGTACCAGCCCGCCAGATTCGGGTCCTGCGCCGGTGGCGCGTCGATCCAGCCCTCCGGGTCCAGGCCCACGTCCATCACCGGGGCGTCGACATTGATGGCCTCGATCCGCACCCGGGACGCCGGCGCGTACGCCAGCGGCTCCAGCGAGGCCGGCGGAATGGGTGCCGCGACGGCCGACCGGCTCTTGGGGGAGGCCGCGGCGGACGCCGGCTGCGGCGGACCGAGGTGGGCGTCGACGCCGTTCCGCATCATCGCGAGACCAGTGAGCATGACGAGAGCGAGCGCGCCCCACGGCTGGCGCCTCCTCCACGCGAAGCCACCGCGGTCCAGGCCCATGCTTCTCCCTTCGTGGCGTCTGTACGCACGCTAAGGGCGCCGCGCCGGGCGGGCGATCAGTGCGGGGCGAACGGGTGGCGGCCCCCGAGGCGATGACCCATCCGAGTATTTCGTCCGACAATTGTTCTGACGGTCCGTGACCTGCGGCTCCGTCAGGTCCTGCGGCGCCGCACCGGCGTGTCGGCTCACCGGGGTGGAGGAGCCCGAAATGCGGTACACGTACGCACTTGTGATGGTTCGTCGTGGAAGGCGTACTCGTCGAATTTCCCGGAGCGCCGCTTTGGGGCGTCTTCCACTGGAGGTTCAACCATGCGTGCTTCACGCGTTCTCGCGGTGGCCGCCACCGCCTGCGCGGCCGTCGGGGTCTGGGCCCCGCAGGCCGCCGCCACCACCGGTCCGACCAGCGTCGCGGCCTCCCCGGCCCGGGGCGGGGGCCCGACCAACGTCACGGTCTCCCCGACCCAGGTCCACCAGGGCGGCACCCTGACGGTCACCGTCACGGGGTGCCGGCAGGGCGGGACGGTGACGTCCAACGCCTTCCCGAGCACGCCCCTCGTCACGCAGCACGGCTCGGGAATCGCGACCGCCACACCCCGCGTCTACGACCACGCCACCCCCGGCCAGTACAACCTCGCCGTCCGCTGCGGTGACCACTCCATGGTGGTCACGCGCACTTTCACGGTGATCCGGGGCCGGGGCTCGGAGGGCGGCATCGGCGGCTCGATGGCCCCCACCTCCACCGAGATGGCCATCGGGGCGGCCCTGGTCGGCACGGCGGCCATCGGCGGCGGGCTGTTCATCAGCCGGCGCCGTCGCCTGAGCGGCGGAAAGGCCTGACCGGCCGAACCTCCCGGTCGGCCGAGTACGCCCGTCGCCCCGGGTCCTGGACCAGGACCCGGGGCGACGGGCTGCACGGCGCAGGGCGGCGGTGCGCCGCCCGCTCCGTGGCGCCGGCCCGGGCCGACGGGCCGACTCAGTGGCGCCGGGCCTCGGCCCGGCGGCGGGCCACGTGGATCACACCGGTGGCGGCGGCGACGAACAGCGCCGTCCCGGCGACGAGCTGGCCGGCGTTCCACTGGTCGCGGCTGCCGCCGAGGCCGCCGCGCACGCCCTGGCTGGGTGAGACGACCACCCCGGCCGTCCGGGTCGCCGTGGCCGTGGTGGTCGCCGTGGCGGTGGCCGTGGTGGTGGCCGTCACGGTCGGGACGGCGGTCGAGCTGGTCGTCGGGGCCCGGGTGGCCCCGGCGATGGTGAGGTCCACGGTGCCGGGCGACCCGCCCGCGCAGGTGAAGGACACGGTGTAGACCGCGCCCCGCTTGGCGTCCCAGTCGACGATGGCCGTCGCCGCGCCGCGCGCCGGGATGGTGACCGTGTCGAAGACGCCCGACGAGGCCATCGCGGTGCCCCGGCAGCCCGGGGCGGTCAGTACGACCCGGCCGCCCGGCGCCACCGTGGTGGGGCTGATGGCGAAGTCACCGGGGGCCGATGTGACGGACGACGGCACCGCGGCGGCGGCGGGCGCGGTGAGGGCGAGAGCGGCCGCTCCGAGCAGAGCGGCGGAGACGGCACGTATCGCACGCATGGTCGATCCTCCGGTCCCGAGGGGCAGCTGCGGAACGGATTTCCACAAGGGCCTGGTATGCACCTCGATGTCCGAAACGCTAGGAGCGCCCTACCACAACCGCGATCGCTGGCGGTCGAATGGGGCACCCCGGTCACTCGAACGGCGCCCCCCACGGGGTCACCCGTCCGCCGCGCGGTCCGCCCCTCAGCTCCCCAGGTGCGGGAAGAGGGCGAGGAACGGGTCGGCGTTCGCCGCGATCCCGTGGCCGAACGGGGCGTCCAGCGACCAGATCAGGAAGAGCAGGAAGGCGATCAGCGAACTGAACAGGCCGGCCAGCAGCAGCTCGCGGAAGGTGCGCCGGATCTGGAGGGTGAAGATCAGTCCCACCGTGATCAGCGCCCCGGTGACCAGCCCGAACCAGACGACGCCCGGCATGGTGGCACCCGCGTTCTGGCCCCGCGCGTTGCGGGCGTCGTCGGCGGCGGCCACCTGGTCCACCAGCGGCTGGTACGCCTCGGCCTCGTGGTCGTCGGCCGGCCGGTAGTCGCTCACGCCGCGGCGCACCCGCTCCAGCAGTTCGGCCCCCTCCGGCGACAGCTCGCCGCGGTCGGCCATCACCCGCCACTCGGTGCCCACGACATGGGACACATAGGCGTCCACGTCGTCACGTACCCGGTCGCGCACGGCGACCGGCCAGACCGCGACGCGGGTCCTCACCTCGTGCAGTGCCTGTGCCTCGTGGCGGACGGACTCCTGCGCCGAGCCGCGGGCCTCCCACACCCCGGCGATCGCCAGGCCCAGGACGATCGCGTACACCACACCGATCATCATCGTCATGTACTCCATGACGTCCGGGGTCTGGGTCGGGTCGTCGTCGTCCCGGAGGCGGCGGTTGTTGATGACCACGATGGTCAGGACGACGGCGCAGGCCGAGGCCATCGCGATGGACAGGACGAGCCATTCCGACAAGGGAACCTCCGTCGGCGTACCCGGGCGTGGCCGGGGGCCGTGGGTCAGCGGGAGCGGGGGCGCAGCACCGCCGCGGCGAGCACCGCGGGGGCCGTGAGCAGGAGCATCAGGGAGACCAGGGACGGGCCGCCGCCCGGCTCCGGGCGCGCGGCGCGCCGGTAGGTGGGCAGCCGGACCGGGGACGGCACCGGGGGTCCGGGACGGGCCGACGGGCTGGGCCCGGGCTCGGAGGCCGGCTCGGGCTCGGGAGCCGGCCGTGGGCCCGGCGCGGGCGGCGGTGCCGGTGGCGCCGGCGGTACGGCGTGCGCGGGGGAGGGTGCCGGCGGAGGCGGTTCCGGGGCCACCGGTACGGGCGGCGGGACCGGCGCGGGGGGTGGTGGTTCCGGGGAGGGCCGAGGCGGCGCCGGAGGCGGCGGAGGCGGCGAGGGCGGCGGCGTCGGCGAAGGGGGTGGAGGCGGCGCGGGGGACGTCGGGGGCGGCGGCTCCGGCGCGGGCGAGGGGACGACCGGGCAGTCGTCACCGCCCGCCACCGCGACCGCGGAGTCCTGGCCGCCCGGGCCGGTGTGGGCGTAGGCACAGCTGTCGGCCGTCGCCGGCAGCGGCACCGCCAGCAGCCAGACCAGGGCGGCGGCCATGGGCAGCCGAACGAGGAGCGTTCCGTACACGCTGACGAGCATGGGTGGCACAGGGGCGCCAAGTGGCCGGTGAGCGCGGTGATTCCCCTGATGGAGTGGTTCTTCGGCACCGGGCGTTTGCCCCGGGGGAATTTTTCCGGCGCCCGCGTTGAACACGCGGCCCCTCCACGGCCGTACCTAGGGCCATGAACGGCGCACCTGGACGCCGCGAAGGAAATCCATGCAACGGGAGTCGATATGAACACCTGGCGGAACGCCTCGCTCGCGGTGACCGCGGCGGCCATGCTGGCGCTGACGACGGCGTGCGGTCAGGACAAGGGCGACCAGAGCCCCGCCGGGTCGGTGGGCGCCGCCGCTCCGGCCGGAGCGCCCGCCGAGAACGGCTATGGATCCGGCAGTGGTTACGGCTCCGGCGCCGGCGCGGCGGGCGGCGCGGCGACCGCCGCCAAACCCGCCGGCCAGCTCGCCGTGTGGGACAGCAAGCAGTTCGGCCAGGTGGTCACCGACAGTGAGGGCTTCACCCTCTACCGCTTCGACAAGGACACCGCCAACCCTCCCAAGTCCGCCTGCGAGGGGGAGTGTGCCACGGCCTGGCCCGTGGTGAGCGCCGACGGGGCCAAGCCCCCGGCCGGCGTCGACGCCTCCCTGATCGGCGAGTTGACCCGCGACGACGGCACCAAGCAGCTCACCATCGACGGCTGGCCGATGTACCGGTACGCCAAGGACACCAAGACCGGCGACGTCAAGGGCCAGGGCGTGGGCGGTACCTGGTACGCGGCGGCCCCCGACGGCAAGAAGGCGGCACCGGGCGGCGCGGCCGGTCAGGAGGCCGGCGCCGGTGAGGAGGCCGGCTCCGCCGGGGAAGCGGGTGACACCGGGGAGGGCGCCGACGGCGGCTCCTCCGTCGACCTGGCCGGGCTGTCCGTGCGTGACGACCCCAAGCTGGGCGAGGTCGTGGTCGACCGGAACGGAATGACGGTCTACCGGTTCGAGAAGGACTCGGCCTGGCCGATGAAGACCGCCTGCACCGGGGACTGCCTCAAGAAGTGGCCGGTCGTCGAGCCGGTCGACAAGAACGACACCGAGGGGATCAAGAAGAAGGGCTTTGTGACGTTCAACCGGCCCGACGGCATCAAGCAGCAGACCATCGACTGCTGGCCCCTCTACACCTTCGCCGGTGACAAGAAGCCCGGCGACACCAACGGGCAGGGCGTGGGCGGCACGTGGTACGCCGTCTCGCCCGAGGGGAAGATGGTCGGAGCGCCCAAGTAGGGTCCCCCGCGCGCGTCTTCGGCCTCGTGGGTGCCCTCCCACCCGCCCGCCGGGGCACCCACCGGACCGCCGCCTCACGCCCCCTGCGTGAAGCGGCGGTTCCGCTTGCACGTGCCACTGGTGTGTGACCAAGAACGGATCGATAATTTCCGTTTCCTCTCGCTCTCCCGGCGGGCGATCAGTAGCCTCGGCTCGAACACCGGCCATGAACACGGCCGTCCCCCGTGGCGAGTTGTTGGAGACATCGATGGAGCGTCCCGCCTGGGCCCCGCCGGGTATCGATATTTCGGTGCCGAGCGTGTCCCGCATTTACGACTACTACCTGGGCGGCTCGCACAATTTCGAGGTGGACCGGGAAGCCGCCCGCCGGGCCATGGAGTTCATGCCGGGGCTTCCCAAGATCATGCAGGCCAACCGGGCGTTCATGCGCCGCGCGGTGCGCCACGCGGTGAGTGAGGGCGTCACCCAGTTCCTCGACATAGGTTCCGGCATCCCGACCTTCGGCAACGCCCACGAGATCGCCCGGCAGGCCAGCCCCGAGGCCCGCGTCGTGTACGTGGACCACGACCCGGTCGCCGTCGCCCACAGCAAGGCCGTACTGGAGGGCGACGAGCGCACCGCGGTCCTCGCGGCCGACCTGCGCAAGCCCAAGGACATCCTCACCGCCCCCGAGGTGGTCCAACTCCTGGACCTGGAGCGGCCGGTGGCGCTGATGCTCGTCGCCGTACTGCACTTCCTGGAGGACGCGGACGACCCGCGGCGGGCCGTCGCCGAGCTGCGCGACGCGCTCGCGCCCGGGAGCCTGCTGATCCTCACCCACGCCTCGTACGAGCGCGTCCCGGTGCCCCAGGAGCGGGCGGGCGCCGCCGTCGATGTCTACCGGGACATCCGCAACCCGCTGGTGATGCGCTCCCGCGAGGAGGTGGCGCGCTTCTTCGACGGGTACGAACTGCTCGAACCGGGTCTGGTGGCCATGCCGGAGTGGCGGCCGGAGACACCCACCGAGCAGGAGGACCCCTACGCGTTCTCGGCTTACGCCGGGGTGGGGCGCAAGGCGTGAGCGTGCTCGCGCGGGGGGACGGTTCGGCGGAGCCGGACGGCCTGGAGGACAGACTCCGGCGGTTCGCGACGATCTGGAGCCGGGCGATCTTCCCGGTCACCGCCACGTCGCTGACCCGCCCCGAGTTCGAACAGCACCTGCTGCCGTGGGCCCGGGAGCTGAGTACCGCACTGCACGCGCGGCACTTCGACCCGGCGCCCGCGCACCGCGTCGGCGCCCACCTGGTGGCAGCGCACTGCACCGACCCGGACGCCCTGGGCCGCACCCTCGGTGTGGTCGACTCCTACCTGGTGCTGTACTGCGGCATCGGCAGGTCCGAGTCCGCCGAGGAGCTGCGCGCCCGCTGCGCCCGGTTGCAGCACGCGCTGGCCACCGGATTCGCCCAGGCGCTGCGCGAGCGCACCCTCGCCGAGCAGGAGGCCATCGCCCGCTCGGCGCTCGCCGCGCGCAGCGTCGCCGAACAGGCGCTGCACGCCACCGAGGCCCGCTTCCGGGCCGTCTTCGAAGGCGCGGCCATCGGCATCGGCATCGCCGATCTCGACGGCAACGTGCTGGAGGTCAACGAGACCCTCACCCGGATGTTCGGCGGCCTGGAGCACCATGTGCGCGGGCGCAGGACCACCGAGTGGGTGCACCCCGAGGACCAGCCGCACGTGTGGAAGCTCTACGACGAGCTGGTCCGCGGCGAGCGCGAGCACTTCCGCGTGGAGAAGCCCTTCTACCGGGGTGACGGCACGGTGCTGTGGACCAATCTGACGGTGTCCCTGCTGCGCGACGCCGACGGCGAGCCGCAGTACCAGCTCGCGCTGATGGAGGACACCACCGAACGCCGGCTGCTCAACCTGCGGCTGCGCTACGAGGCGACGCACGACGCGCTGACCGGGCTGCCCAACCGGACGCTCTTCTTCGAACGGCTGGACAAGGCCCTCTGCGCGTCCGACGGCTCCCGCTTCGGGCTCTGCTACCTCGACCTCGACGGTTTCAAGGCGATCAACGACAGCCTGGGGCACTCGGCCGGCGACCGGCTCCTGGTGGAGGTCGCCGACCGGCTGCAGAGCTGCGCCACACGGCCGGGGGAGATGGTGGCCCGGCTGGGCGGCGACGAGTTCGTGGCGCTCACCACCGGACCCGACACCGAGGAGGAGGTCACCGAGCTCGCCCACCGCATCCTCGCCGCGCTCGCCGTCCCCGTCCGGCTGGACGGCCGTGAGCTGACCGTGCGGGGCAGCATCGGCATCGTGGAGGGACCGGCCGGCGAACGCGGCTCGGCGGAGGTGCTGCGCAGCGCCGACATCACCATGTACCGGGCGAAGTCGGCCGGCGGCAACCGCTTCGAGCGGGCCGACCCGGAGGCCGACGCGCGGGCCATCACCCGGCACGGCCTGACCACCGCGCTGCCCACGGCGCTGGACCGCGGCGAGTTCTTCATCGAGTACCAGCCGCTGGTGCACCTCGGCGACGGCAGCGTGCACGGCGCCGAGGCGCTGGTGCGCTGGTGCCACCCCCAGCACGGGGTGCTGGGCCCGGACCGGTTCATCCCGCTCGCCGAGCACACCGGGCTGATCGTGCCGCTCGGCCGGTGGGTGCTCCAGGAGGCGGTGCGCCAGGCCAGGTACTGGAACCGGCGGCACTCCGACGGCGGGCCGCTGCGGATCAACGTCAACCTCTCGCCGACCCAGCTGCACCACCCCGGCCTGGTCAACGACATCGTGGACGTACTGGACCGGTCCGGTCTGGACCCCGGCGCGCTGTGCCTGGAGGTCACCGAGTCCGCGCTGATCGGCGCCGAGGAGGACCTGCTCAAGCCGCTGCGCCAGTTGGCCGAGATGGGCGTGGACATAGCGCTCGACGACTTCGGCACCGGCTACTCCAACCTGGCCAACCTGCGCAGGCTGCCGGTGAGCGTGCTGAAGCTGGACCGCTCGTTCACCCAGGGCATGCAGCGGCTGCCGGCCGACCCCGTCGACCTGAAGATCGTGGAGGGGATCGTCGCGCTGGCGCACAGCCTGGAGCTGGCGGTGACGGTGGAGGGCGTGGAGACCGGGGCGCAGGCGGAGCAGCTCCGGGAGCTGGGCTGCGACACGGCGCAGGGCTGGTACTACGCCCGGCCGGGGGCTCCCGACCGGATTCATTCCCTGGTGCTGGCCGACGCGGTCTGAGACCTCAGCAGCACCCTCATCAGCTCGCGGGCGGCCCGGGGCGGTGCCACATCGCTGCGGTGCGCCAGCCCGATGGTCCGGCGCAGGCCCGGGCGGGCCAGGGCGGTGACCCGCAGATCGCGGCCCGCCCTGCCCGCCACCATGCTCGGTACGACGGCGAGCCCCAGCCCCGCCCGGACGAACCCGAGGACGGCGTCCAGCTCGCCGCCCTCCACCGTGAACGACGGCTCGAACCCCTCCGCCCGGCACGCGGCGACCGTCAGCTCCCGCAGGTCGTAGCCGTGCCGGAACATCACCAGGGGCTGGTCGCGCAGGTCGGCGACGCGTACCGGCCGCGGCGGGGCCGGTGCCGCCGCGGACGAGACCACCACCAGGTCCTCGTGGAGCAGCTCGACGGTGGTGAGGGCGGGGGAGGGGGCGGGCAGCGGCAGCACGACCAGGGCGAGGTCGAGCGCGCCGCGCGCCAGCTCCCGCACCAGATCGTGCGAGCCGCTCTCCTCGATCAGGAGCTGGACGCCCGGATGCAGGTCGTGGAAGGTCCGCAGCACCTCGGGCAGCAGACCGGTGCACAGGCTGGGCGTGGCACCCAGTCGCACCCGGCCGCGCCGGAGCTGGGCCAGCTCCTGGACCTCGTACCGGGCGGTGTCGGCGTCCGCGAGGATGCGACGGGCCAGCGGCAGCAGCGTCTCGCCCGCGTCGGTGAGGGCGATATTGCCCCGGGCGCGGCTGAAGAGCTCGGCCCCCAGCTCCTTCTCCAGGGCCCGGATCTGCTGGGACAGCGAGGGCTGCGAGACATGGACGCGTTCGGCGGCCCGGGTGAAGTGCCGGGTCTCGGCGACCGCGACGAAATACTGGAGCTGCTGGAGCTGCATCCCTCCACAATAGGGCGTGCCTATGGACAGCAGCAGAACCATGTGTTGGACCTCTCCGCCAGCGGGCGCCTAACGTCGAGGCATGGCTCTGGCAACGCGGACGGACCGGAAACCGTCCCTCACCCGCACGCTCTGGGAATCCACCGTCGGCAAGAAGGCGGTCATGGCCGTCAGCGGCCTGATCATGCTCGGCTACCTGGTCGCCCATGTGATGGGCAACCTGAAGGTCTTCTTCGGGCCGGGCGAGTTCAACGCCTACGGCCGCTGGCTGCGCACCATGGGCGGCCCGGTCCTGCACGAGGAGTGGGCCCTGTGGCTCGTCCGCGTGGTCCTGCTGGCCGCCGTCGCGGCCCATGCCGTCTCCGCCTACCAGCTCAGCAGGCGTGACATCAAGGCCCGCCCCACCGCGTACGCCCACAAGCGCCGCCGGGCGAGCTACGCCACCCGCACCATGCGCTGGGGCGGCGTCATCGTGGGGCTGTTCATCGTCTGGCACATCCTCGACCTGACGACGCTGACCGTGAACCCGAACGCCCAGCACGGCCACCCGTACGAGAACGTCGTCGCGACCTTCTCCACCTGGTACGGCAACGTCGTCTACATCGTCGCCATGCTGGCCGTCGGGCTGCACGTCCGGCACGGCTTCTGGTCGGCGGCCCAGACCCTCGGCGTGGGCAACGCGAGGCGCGACCGCGCCCTGAAGGCCACCGCCAACGCCCTCGCGCTCGTGCTGACCGCGGGCTTCCTCTCCGTACCCGTCGCCGTCATGACTGGACTGGTGAACTGACCATGAGCAGTACCGCATACGAGACCGGCGCCCCGCTCGTCGACACCAAGGCGCCGGACGGACCCATCGCCGAGCGCTGGGACAAGCGCCGCTTCGAGGCCAGGCTGGTCAACCCCGCCAACCGCCGCAAGCACACCGTCATCGTCGTCGGCACCGGCCTGGCGGGCGGCTCCGCCGGCGCCACCCTCGCCGAACAGGGCTACCACGTCGTCCAGTTCTGCTACCAGGACTCGCCGCGCCGCGCCCACTCCATCGCCGCGCAGGGCGGCATCAACGCCGCCAAGAACTACCGCAACGACGGCGACTCGGTGCACCGCCTGTTCTACGACACCGTCAAGGGCGGCGACTTCCGGGCCCGGGAGTCCAACGTCCACCGGCTCGCCCAGATCTCCGTGGAGATCATCGACCAGTGCGTCGCCCAGGGCGTGCCCTTCGCCCGGGAGTACGGCGGCCTGCTCGACACCCGGTCCTTCGGCGGTGTCCAGGTCTCCCGCACCTTCTACGCCCGTGGCCAGACGGGCCAGCAACTGCTGCTCGGCGCCTACCAGGCGCTGTCGCGGCAGATCGCGGCGGGGAACGTCGAGATGCACCCGCGCACCGAGATGCTCGACCTGATCGTGATCGACGGACGGGCCCGTGGCATCGTCGCCCGCGACCTGGTCGGCGGAGAGATCACCACGCACTTCGCCGACGCGGTGGTCCTCGCGACCGGCGGCTACGGCAACGTCTTCTACCTGTCGACCAACGCCATGAACTCCAACGCGACCGCCGTCTGGCGGGCGCACCGGCGCGGCGCGTACTTCGCCAACCCCTGCTTCACCCAGATCCACCCCACCTGCATCCCGCGCACCGGCGACCACCAGTCCAAGCTGACGCTGATGAGCGAGTCCCTGCGCAACGACGGGCGCATCTGGGTGCCCGCGGCCAAGGGCGACACCCGCCAGCCCGGCGACATACCCGAGGACGAGCGCGACTACTACCTGGAGCGGATCTACCCCTCCTTCGGCAATCTGGTCCCGCGCGACATCGCCTCCCGCGCCGCCAAGAACGTCTGCGACGAGGGGCGCGGCGTCGGCCCCGGCGGCCAGGGCGTCTACCTCGACTTCGCCGACGCCATCGGCCGCATGGGCGGGGCCGGGGTCGAGGCGAAGTACGGCAACCTCTTCGAGATGTACGAGCGGATCACCGCGGAGAACCCCTACGAGGTGCCGATGCGGATCTACCCCGCCGTGCACTACACGATGGGCGGCCTGTGGGTCGACTACGACCTCCAGACCACCGTCCCCGGACTCTTCGCCATCGGCGAGGCCAACTTCTCCGACCACGGCGCCAACCGGCTCGGCGCCTCCGCGCTGATGCAGGGCCTGGCCGACGGCTACTTCGTGCTGCCGTCCACCATCAACGACTACCTCGCCCGCCTGCCGCGCCTGGAGCCGGTGACCCCCGGCCACCCGGTGGTCGCCGAGACGATCGCGGACACCGAGGACCGGCTGGCCCTGCTGCTGGCCGTGGACGGCGACCGCACTCCCGACTCCTTCCACCGCGAACTGGGCGAGCTGATGTGGGAGCTGTGCGGCATGGCCCGCACCGACCGGGGCCTACGCGAGGCGCTGGAGCGGATCCCCCGGATCCGCGAGGAGTTCTGGCGCCGGGTCAAGGTCCCCGGCACCGGCGAGGAGTTCAACCAGTCCCTGGAGAAGGCCAACCGCGTGGTGGACTACCTGGAGCTCGCCGAGCTGATGTGCCTCGACGCGCTGCACCGCACGGAGTCCTGCGGCGGCCACTTCCGCGAGGAGTCCCAGACCCCGGACGGCGAGGCGGCCCGCGACGACGAGGAGTTCTCCTACGTCGCCGCCTGGGAGTTCACCGCCGCCGGGCAGGCTCCCGTCCTCCACCGCGAAGACCTCGTCTTCGCGTACGTCCACCCCACCCAGCGGAGCTACGCATGAGGCTCACCCTGCGCGTCTGGCGCCAGAAGAACGCCGACGCCCCCGGCACCATGGCGGTCTACGAGGTCGACGGCATCTCCGCCGACATGTCCTTCCTGGAGATGCTCGACACCCTCAACGAGCAGCTCACCCTGAACGGCGAGGACCCGGTCGCCTTCGACCACGACTGCCGCGAGGGCATCTGCGGCGCGTGCAGCCTGGTCATCAACGGCGACGCCCACGGGCCGGAGCGCACCACCGCCTGCCAGCTGCACATGCGGTCCTTCCGGGACGGCGACACCATCGACGTCGAGCCGTGGCGGGCCGCCGCCTTCCCGGTCGTCAAGGACCTGGTGGTGGACCGATCGGCCTTCGACCGGATCGTCCAGGCCGGCGGGTACATCAGCGCCCCCACCGGCTCGGCGCCCGAGGCGCACGCCACACCGGTGCCCAAGGCCGACGCCGACTCCGCCTTCGAGCACGCCGAGTGCATCGGCTGCGGCGCCTGCGTGGCCGCCTGCCCCAACGGCTCGGCGATGCTGTTCACCTCGGCCAAGGTCAACCACCTCAACGTGTTGCCGCAAGGGGCGCCGGAGCGCGAGACCCGCGTGCTCGACATGGTGCGGGCCATGGACGACGAGGGCTTCGGCGGCTGCACCCTGGCCGGGGAGTGCGCCACCGTCTGCCCCAAGGGCATCCCCCTGCCGTCGATCGCGGCGATGAACAGGGAGTGGCTGCGCGCGACGCGCAAGGCCCGCCGCTGACACCCGCCCGGCCGGGCAGGCACCCACCGGGCGCGTCAGCCGCCGTGGCCGGCGAGGGACCTCGCCAGGTACGGCGCGGTGCGGCTGCCGGCCGCGGTCGCCACCTCGGCCGGCGGGCCGGCGGCCACGATCCGGCCGCCCGCGTCACCGCCGCCCGGTCCCAGGTCGATCACCCAGTCCGCGCCCGCCACCACGTCCATGTCGTGCTCGACGACCACGACCGAGTGCCCCGCGTCCACCATCCCGTGCAGTTGGCGCAACAGCACCTCCACGTCCGCCGGGTGCAGACCGGTCGTGGGCTCGTCCAGCACGTAGAGGGTGTGGCCCCGGCGCGGCCTCTGGAGCTCGGTGGCGAGCTTGATCCGCTGCGCCTCGCCACCGGACAGCTCCGTCGCCGGCTGCCCGAGCCGCAGGTACCCCAGCCCCACGTCCAGCAGGGCGCGCGGGCCGCGGACGGCGGCCAGGTCGTCGGCGAAGAATTCCGCCGCCGCCTCCACCGTCAGGTCCAGCACCTCCGCGATGGTGAGGCCCCGCAGCCGCACCTCCAGGGTCTCGGTGTTGTAGCGGGCCCCGGCACAGTCCGGGCACGGCGTGTAGGTGCTGGGAAGGAACAGCAGCTCCACCGGGACGAACCCCTCGCCCTGGCAGGTCTCGCAGCGCCCGCCGGCCACATTGAACGAGAAGCGCCCCGCCCGGTAGCCGCGCGCCCGGGCCTCCCCGGTGGCCGCGAACAGCTTGCGCACCACGTCGAACAGGCCGGTGTACGTCGCCAGGTTGGAGCGCGGGGTACGCCCGATCGGCCGCTGGTCGACCGTGACCACCCGGGCCACGTCCGGGAGGTCGCCGGACAGCCCGGCCACCAGCGTCGACTTGCCGGAGCCGGACACCCCGGTCACCGCGGTGAACACACCGAGCGGGAACCGGGCCTCCAGGCCGCGCAGGTTGTGCCGGGTCACCGGACCGGTCCTCAGCCACCCGGAGGGCTCCCGGACCGACCGCGCGGGCGGCGCGCCCCGGTCGAAGAGGAAACGCCGGGTGACCGACGCCTCGACCCGGCGCAGGTCCCGCGGCGGACCGCTGTACAGCACCCGGCCCCCGTGCTCACCCGCCGCCGGGCCGACATCGACCAGCCAGTCCGCGTGACGCACCACGTCCAGATGGTGCTCGACCACGAACACCGAGTTCCCGGCCGCCTTCAGCCGGTCCAGCACCCCCAGCAGCGCCTCGGTGTCGGCCGGGTGCAGTCCGGCGGACGGCTCGTCCAGCACGTACACGACCCCGAACAGGCCGGCGCGCAGCTGAGTGGCCAGCCGCAGCCGTTGCAGTTCGCCGCTGGAGAGGGTGGGGGTGGCCCGGTCCAGGCTGAGGTAGCCCAGGCCCAGCTCGGTGACGGTGGCGATGCGGGCCGTCAGGTCGGCGGTCAGGACCCGGGCGGCCTCGTCCCCCGCGCCGTACGGGAGGGCGTCCGCCAGCTCGGTCAGCGGCAGCGCGGCCAGCTCGGCGATGGTCCGGCCCGCGAAGGTGACCGCCAGCGCCTCGGGCCGCAGCCGGGCCCCGCCGCACACCGGACAGGGCCCGCTGGTGAGGAAGCGTTCCGCCTTGGCGCGCAGCGGCTGGCTCCTCGATTCGGCGAACGTGCGCAGCACATGGCGCCGCGCGCTCTGGTAGGTGCCCTGGTACGGGCGCTGGACACGTCCCGCCTCGCGCACCGGGTGGACCGTGACGACCGGCTGCTCGTCGGTGAACAGGATCCACTCCCGATCCGCACGGGGCAGCTCCCGCCACGGCCGGTCGATGTCGTACCCGAGGGCGTCCAGCACGTCCCGCAGGTTCTTGCCCTGCCAGGCGCCCGGCCACGAGGCGATCGCGCCCTCCCGGATGGACAGGCCCGGGTCGGGCACCAGCAGCTCCTCGCTGGTGCGGTGGACCCGGCCCAGGCCGTGGCACTCGGGGCAGGCCCCGGCCGCCGTGTTCGGCGAGAAGGCGTCCGAGTCGAGCCGCTCGGCGCCGGGCGGACGCCGGCCGGCCCGGGAGAACAGCATCCGCAGCGAGTTCGACAGCGTGGTGACGGTGCCCACCGATGAACGGGAGGTGGGCGCGGACCGGCGCTGCTCCAGCGAGACGGCGGGCGGCAGGCCGGTGATCCCGCCCACCTTGGGCGCGCCCACCTGGTGGATCAGCCGGCGGGCGTACGGCGCGACCGACTCGAAGTAGCGCCGCTGGGCCTCCGCGTAGATGGTGCCGAAGGCGAGCGAGGACTTGCCCGAGCCGGAGACCCCGGTGAAGACGGCGATCGCGTCACGCGGGACGTCCACGTCGACCCCGCGCAGGTTGTGCTCCCGGGCGCCGCGCACCCGGACGTACGGATCATGGTCATGAGGGCCTGGCATGGCCCCGAGTCTAGGTCGCGGCTAGGCCGCGCTCGCGAGGCCGCCGGTGCTGGTCAGCCCCGCCAGGCGGGCCAGGCGCCGGTAGGAGTCCAGCAGCGCCGCGCGGTCGTGGGTGCTGGTGGTGACCAGGATCTCGTCGGCGCCCGTCTCCCGCACCGCCGCCTCCAGGGCGTCCCGCACCTGCTCCTCGGTGCCGTGGATGTGGCCGCGCAGCCCCGATTCGTAGAACTCCCGCTGCCGCGCGGTCATCGTCGTCTCAGCGACGCGCCCGGGCGGGGCGAGCGGCGGGAAGACACCCCGCGTACGTGAGTACGCCAGCGCCCACGCCTCGGGGACCAGCAGCCGGGCCGCCTCCTCCTCGGTCCCGGCGACCGCCACCGTGCCCGCCACCACCACATACGGCTCCCGCGACCAGGCGGAGGGGCGGAAGGCGGAGCGGTAGCGCTCGATCGCGGCCACCACCTTCGGGCGTCCCTTCAGATCGCCGATCACCAGTGGCAGACCGGCCGCGGCGGCGATGTCCGGGCCCTCGCCCGTGGCCAGCACGTACGGCGGGACCCGCAGCCCCTCGGCCGGCCGGGCGTGCACTCCGGGGTGGGTGGTCTGGGCACCGGTGAACCACCCGAGCAGCTCCGCCAGCCGCGCGGCGAAGTCACCGGCGTCCTCCTTGTCGCGGCCCAGGGCCCGCCGTATCCCGTCGGTGAACCCCACCGAACGGCCCAGGCCCATGTCGACGCGGCCGGGGAAGAGGGACTCCAGCACCCCGAACTGCTCGGCGACCACCATCGGCTGGTGGTTGGGCAGCATCACCCCGCCGGTGCCGACCCGGATGGAGCTGGTCGCCCCGGCCACCGCGGCGGCCAGGACGACAGGGGCGGAACCCGCGACCCCCGGCACGCCGTGGTGCTCGGAGACCCAGAAGCGGTGGTACCCGAGCGCCTCGGCCTCCTGCGCCAGGCGCACGGTGTCCCGCAGGGCCGCACCCGCGCCCTGTCCCTCGCGGGTGCGGGAGCGGTCCAGTACGGAGAATCGGACGGAAGCGATCAATGAACTCACGTCCACGTACAACGCCTGGGCCGCGCCACGATTCCCTACCCTGGGGCGCGTGACCCGGAACAGCAGGCCACTGGCCGTCTTCGACCTGGACAACACGCTCTCGGACGCCCGGCACCGGCAGCGCTTCCTGGAGCGCCGGCCCCGCGACTGGGACGCCTTCTTCGCCGCCGCCCCGCAGGACCCGCCGCTCGCCCCGGGCGTCGCGCTCTGCCTGGAGGCGGCCGCCACCTGTGAGGTGGTCTACCTCACCGGCCGCCCCGAGCGGTGCCGCCGGGACACCCTGGAGTGGCTGGCCGCCCAGGGCCTGCCCGACGGCCGGGTCCACATGCGCCGCGACCAGGACCGCCGCCCGGCCCGGGTCACCAAGCTGGAGCTGCTGCGCCGGCTGGGCGACGGCCGCGATATCCGCATGCTGGTGGACGACGACGAGCTGGTGTGCGACGCGGCCGAACGGGCCGGTTTCCCCGTCGTACGGGCCCGCTGGGCGACCGGCTCCGAGGCGCTGCGGGAGGCACAGGAGAAGGAGGGCCGGACCTGATCAGACGCCGGTGTCCGCCGCGTTCTCCAGCCGGAACCCGACCTTCAGGCCGACCTGGTAGTGGGCGATGCGCCCGTTCTCGATGTGCCCCCTGACCTGCGTCACCTCGAACCAGTCGAGGTTGCGCAGGGTCTCCGACGCGCGCGCGATGCCGTTGCGCAGGGCATCGTCCACGCCGTCCGGCGAGGTGCCGACGATCTCGGTGACGCGGTAGGTGTGGTGCGACATGGAGGTCTCCTCATCCGCCCCGGTCCGGTGTCCCAGGTGATGCGTCCTTCCACCGTGCCCCACCGCGCCCGGCCGCGCGAGGCAGGGACAGCCGGGTGCCGCGGGTCTTGACCCCGCCTTTGGTCCATACCAAAATCCCAGCCACCACACCCGTGCGAACACGCTTCGCTCCCCCACGTCGGGTCCGCTCTGCCTGCCGGAACGCAAGAGGTGACCTACGTGAAGATGCGACTTCCAGCCACGGTGTGCGCGCTCCTGTCCGCCGCCGCGCTCACCGGCTGCGGCCTGCTGCCCGGCGGGGAACCCGCACCGCGCACGGTGACCGTGTGGCTGATGAAGGGCAGCGTGTCCGACGACTTCCTGCGGCGGTTCACCAGCGCCTACGAGAAGGAACACCCCTCCGTCCGGCTGGAGGTCACCTTCCAGGAGTGGACCGGCATCGGGAAGAAGGTCACCGCCGCCCTCGCCTCCGAGGACGCCCCGGACGTCATCGAGGTCGGCAACACCCAGGTCGCCCAGTACGCCGCGACCGGCCTGCTCTACGACCTGACGCTCGAATCGGTCCGCGACCTCGGCCACCAGGACTGGCTGCCCGGCCTCAAGGAACCCGGCAGCGTCAACGGCGCCCAGTACGGCATCCCCTGGTACGCCGCCAACCGCGTCGTCATCTACCACAAGGACCTCTTCCGCCGGGCCGGCGTCGACAGCCCGCCCCGCACCCGGGACCAGTGGCTGGAGGACACCGAGCGGCTCAACCGCGGCGGCACCAAGGGCATCCACCTGGCCGGCCAGGACTGGTACACCCTCGCGGGCTTCATCTGGGACGAGGGCGGCGAACTGGCCGTCGAGAAGGCCGGCGAGTGGACCGGCACGCTGGACAGCCCGGCCGCGCTGCGCGGCATGGACTTCTACCGGCGGCTCCAGGAGCTCGGCTCCGGCCCCCGGGACGCCGACGAGGAGAACCCGCCCCAGGCCGAGGTCTTCGCCCGGGGGGACGTCGCCCAGATCATCGCCCCGCCGAGCGTGGCCACCGCCGTCCAGGAGCGCAACCCGGCGCTCCGGGGCAAGCTGGGCTTCTTCCCCATCCCCGGCAAGGACGCCGGTGAGCCGTGCCCGGTGCTCACCGGGGGATCCGACCTGATCGTCCCGGAGAACGCCCGGGAGAGGGACGCCGCCATCGACGTGGTCGCCGCTCTGGCGGGCGACACCTGGCAGAAGGACCTGGCCCGCACGATGAGTTACGTACCCAACAAGACCTCCCTCGCGCCCGTGGTCGCCGGCCAGGAGGCCACCGCCGCCATGGCCCGGGGCGCCGCGCGGGGCCGGGCCACCCCCAACTCGCCCCAGTGGGCCGCCGTCGAGGCGGACAACCCCATCAAGCCGTACATGACGGCCGTCCTCACGGGCAAGGACCCGGCGCCGGCCGCCAGAGCCGCCTCGGCGAGGATCACCAAGGCGCTGGCCGGCTGAACCGGCGGCTCCCCCGCCCCGGTACCCGGGCATTCAGCCGCCGCACATCCGCGCTCCGCCGGGCGGTCACGTCGAATCCAGCCGGTCACGGAAGAAGTAAGGGGCCGGGCACCGCGCCCGGCCCCGTGCGCCCGGCCGAGGAGACCGCCATGCCCGCATCGCCCGCCGACCCCGCCCCCGCCCAGCGCCCGGCCCCGGCGCCGGTCCTGGTCCCGTCCCTCGTACCCGGGCCGGGGCCCGCCGCCGCCGCGGGCCGCGCCGCCGGCCGGCCGGCGCTCGGGGGTGCCCCGGCCGCCCCGGTGACGGCCACGCCCGACGGCGTGGCCCCGGCCCGCTACACCGTGTCCCTGGCGCACGACCAGGACGGCGTACGGGCCGCCCAGCGGCTGCGCCACCAGGTCTTCGCCGGTGAGCTGGGCGCCCGCCTCGACGGGCCCGAACCCGGCCTGGACAGCGACGCGTTCGACGCCTACTGCGACCACCTGCTGGTACGCGAGACGGCGACCGGCGACGTCGTCGGCACGTACCGGCTACTGCCCCCGGACCGGGCCCGGATCGCCGGACGGCTCTACGCGGAGGGGGAGTTCGACCTCACCCGGCTGGCCCCGATCCGCGACGACCTGGTCGAGGTCGGCCGCTCCTGCGTCCACCCCGCCCACCGCAACGGCGCCGTCATCTCGCTCATCTGGGCCGGCATCGCCCGCTACCTGGCCCGCACCGGCCACACCTGGCTGGCCGGCTGCTGCTCCGTCCCGCTCAGCGACGGCGGCGCCCTCGCCGCCGCCACCTGGGACGCGGTCAAGGAGCGGCACCTGGCCCCGGAGGAGCACTGGGTGACCCCCCACCGGCTCTGGTCCGCCGACGGGGTGGCCAGGCCCACCGGGCGCAGCGAGCTCCCGCCGCTGCTGCGCGGCTACCTGCGGCTCGGCGCGTGGGTCTGCGGGGCACCCGCCCACGACGCCGACTTCGGGGTCGCCGATCTGTACGTCCTGCTGTCGCTGCGCCGCACCGACCCCCGCTACCTGCGGCACTTCCTCTCCCTCGCACCGGTGTGATGTCCGCCTGGCTGCCCCGCGCGCCCTGCGTCCCCCGCCACTGCGCCGCCCGGCCCGGGCCGGCCGCCGGGCGCGCCCGTACCCTCGCCCGGCTGCTGGCCGGAACCCTGGCCGTGCTCGCCGGGGTGCTGCTCGTGCCGCTCACCGTGCCGCTGGGCCCGGCGGCACGGCACGCGCTCACCCGGCTGTGGTGCCGCACGGTGATCAGGGCCTTCGGCGTCCGGATCCGGGTGGTCGGGACACCCGCGCCCGGCCCGCGCCTCGTCGTCGCCAACCACATCTCCTGGCTGGACGTCCCGCTCGTCGCGGCCGTCCTGCCCGGCCGCATGCTCGCCAAGAGCGAGGTGCGGCACTGGCCGGTGCTCGGTCCGCTCGCCGCCCGGGGCGGGACCCTGTTCGTCGAACGGGACCGGCTGCGCGCCCTGCCCGGCACGGTGCGGGAACTCGCGGCCGCCCTCCGGTCCGGCTCCCGGGTGATCGTCTTCCCGGAGGGTTCCACCTGGTGCGGCCGGGCGCAGGGCCGGTTCCGCCCGGCCGTCTTCCAGGCCGCTCTGGACGCGGGCGCCGAGGTCCAGCCCGTACGCCTCGTCTACCGACCCACGGGCCCGGCCGCGTTCGTCGGCGACGACCCGCTCACCGCCTCGCTGTGGCGGGTCGCCGCGGCCGGCCGGCTCACCGCGGAGATCCGGATCCTGCCCCCGGTCGCCGCGGCCGCCCGCACCGACCGCCGCTCACTGGCCGCTGCGGCTCAGCGAGCCGTCGCCAGCGACAGCGCGTACCTCCCCTCCTCGTCGGTCCACCACCGCGTCAGCTCCAGGCCCGCCGCCGCGAGCTCCCCGCGCACCGTGGCCTGACGGAACTTCGCCGACACCTCCGTACGCAGTTCCTCACCGGCCGCGAACGGCACCACCAGGTCCAGCTCGGGGATCTTCACGGTCAGGGCCTGGCGCGCCCGCAGCCGCATCTCGATCCACTCCCGCTCCGGGTCCCACACCGCCACATGGTCGAAGTCGGCCGGATCGACGTCCGCGCCGAGCTCACGGGCGAGCACGGCCAGGACGTTCTTGTTGAACTCCGCCGTCACCCCCGCCTCGTCGTCGTACGCCGCGACCAGTGTCCGCTCGTCCTTCACCAGGTCCGTGCCCAGCAGGAGCCCGTCGCCGGGCGCCAGCAGGGAGCGCACCGAACGCAGGAACACCGCCCGCTCGGCGGGCAGCAGGTTGCCGATGGTGCCGCCGAGGAAGGCCACCAGCCGGGGCCCCGGGGTACCGGGCAGGGCCAGGCCCCGGGTGAAGTCGGCGACCAGCGCGTGCACCCGCAACCCCGGCAGATCGGCGGTGAGCGCTTCGGCGGCCCCGGTCAGCGCGCTCTCGCTGACGTCGACCGGCACATAGCTGTCCAGCCCGGGCAGCATCGCGTCGATCAGGTGCCTGGTCTTCTCCGAGGAGCCGGAGCCGAGCTCCACCAGGGTGCGCGCGCCGGCGGCGGCGGCGATCTCCGGCGCCCGGGCGAGCAGGATCTCCCGCTCGGCCCGGGTCGGGTAGTACTCGGGCAGCCGGGTGATCTCCTCGAACAGTTCGCTGCCCCGGGCGTCGTAGAACCACTTGGGCGGCAGCTCCTTGCGCGTACGGGTCAGCCCGCTGAGCACGTCGGCGCGCAGGTCGGCTCCGACGGCGTCCTCGGGCAGGGTGCGGGTGATCAGAAAGGGGCTCACGGAGCAGGCTCCTCGAGGGGGGACAGCGAGACATCGGCGGGGGTGGCGGTCAGTACGGTCCGGTCGGGGACCTCGCGCCACCGGGGGTCGTCGTCGTACGGCTCCGACGCCACGACCGTGCGGCGGCCGGGCCCCGCCAGGTACCAGAGGGTGTCGCCCCAGGTGGTCGCGGTGATGGTGGCGCCGTCGGTGAGCAGCAGGTTCAGCCGGGATCCGGGCGCGGCGGCGGCGACGCCGGCCACCGTGCCGGCCAGCGCCCGGTCCGGTCCGTCACCGGCGCGCAGCCGGCGCAGCACCAGCGCCCACACCAGCGCCGAGTCGTTGCGGGCCTCCAGCGCCAGCAGCTCGGCGGCCGGGAGCCGGGCGGCGAGCGGCCCGAGCGACTCCGGCCAGCCGCCGACCGCGCCGTTGTGGCTGAACAGCCAGGGCCCGTCGGCGAACGGCGCCGTGGCCGCCTCGGCGTCGGCGCCCGCCAGCGTGGCGTCCCGGACGGCGGCCAGCATCGCCCCGGTGCGCACCACCCGGGCCAGGTCGGCGAACGACCGGTCGGCCCAGATCGGGCCCGCCCGCCGGTAGCGGGCGGGCACCGGATCGCCGGGGGCGTACCAGCCCACCCCGAAGCCGTCCGCGTTGACGGTGCCGTACCGCTGGTGGCGCGGCTGCCAGGACTGCCGGTACAGCCCGTGCTCCGGTGCCACCAGCACCTCGCCCAGCGCCGTGGCCGGGCCCAGGAACGCGACGTGCCGGCACATCAGCCGGCCTCCGCGTCACGCGCCGTACGGAACCCGGAGAAGATCTGGCGCCGGACCGGCAGGTCCCAGTTGCGGAAGGTGCCCCGGCACGCCACCGCGTCCACGGCGAACGAACCGCCCCGTAGCACCTTGTGGGCCGGTCCGAAGAAGACCTCCGAGTACTCCCGGTACGGGAAGGCGGCGAAGCCGGGGTAGGGCAGGAAGTCGCTGGACGTCCACTCCCACACGTCCCCGATCAGCTGCCGCACCCCCAGCGGCGACCGCCCGGCCGGGTAGCTGCCCGCCGGGGCGGGCCGCAGATGCCGCTGCCCGAGGTTGGCGTGGTGGGGCGCCGGATCGGCGTCGCCCCACGGGTAGCGCAGCGAGCGGCCCGACGCCGGGTCGTGGCGGGCGGCCTTCTCCCACTCGGCCTCGGTCGGCAGCCGGCGCCCCGCCCAGCGGGCGTAGGCGTCCGCCTCGTACCAGCTGACGTGCAGCACCGGCTCGTCGGCCGGCACCGGCTCGACCACGCCGAAGCGCCGCCGCGTCCACTGCCCGCCCTGCCGCCGCCAGAACAGTGGCGCGCCGATGCCGTGCGCGCGCACCTGCGCCCACCCGGCCGGTGCCCACCAGCGGGGCTCGCGGTAGCCGCCGTCGGCGATGAACCGCTGATACGCGCCGTTGGTGACGGGAACGGTGTCGATGAGGAACGCCGGTACGAAACGCTGGTGCGCGGGCCGTTCGTTGTCCAGCGCCCAGGGCTCGGTCGAGGTGCCCATGGTGAACGGGCCGCCGGGGACCAGCACCTCGGCCGGCAGCCCGGCCGGGTCGTCGCCCGCGGGCGGCTCCGGAGCCGTCAGCGCGGCGGGGCCCCGGCGCAACTGGTGGGTGATCAGCATGGTCTCGTCGTGCTGCTGCTCGTGCTGGGCGACCATGCCGAAGGCGAACGCGGCGTCGAGCAGCGGGCGGCCCTCCAGCGGGGCGCGGTCCAGGACGTCCAGGGCCCGGCCGCGCACCTCGTGCGCGTACGCCCGCGCCTCGGCGGGCGCCAGCAGGGGCAGCGCGGGGCGGGCGGCCCTGGGGTGCTCGAAGGCGTCGTACAGCGAGTCGATCTCCGGCCGCAGCGCCCGCCGCCCGCCGACGGCGCGCAGCAGCCACTGCTCCTCCTGGTTGGAGACATGGGCCAGATCCCACACCAGGGGCGACATCAACGGCGAGTGCTGTGCGGTCAGCTCACGGTCGTCGACACAACCGGTGAGCAGGTCGGTGCGCGCCCGGGCGGTGGTCAGCGCGTCGAGCGCGCGCCGCCGAAGCGTGTCGGGGTCACTCATGTACGGATGTCCTTCCCGGTCATGGCGGCGGGCCGGTCGTCGGCGGGGGACCGGCCGGGCACCACGTGGCGTTCGCCGAAGGCGGCGACCGCGTCCCGCACGGCGGTGGGTGCCCCGGTGCGGGACAGGGCCGCCAGGGCGAGCGCGAAACAGGCGACGGCGGCGGAGTGCAGCGCGGGGGCGGACAGCCCGTCCCGGGCGGCGCTCAGCCAGAGGGGGCTTCGCGGTGGCGGCCCGGGACCGTCCGCGAGGGGCGCAACGACCCGGTGCACCGCCTCGGCGGCCTCCGGGTCGTCGAACAGCGCCGCCGTGACGGCGAGCGGTACCAGCCAGCCGTCGTCGCCGGACTGGGCGTCGATCATGCGCAGTTCGAGATGGCCGCGCGGCCGTACCGGCGGGAAGAGCGTGCTGACGTGGTAGTCGAGGTCGGCACGGGTGGCGGGCCTCGGCCCGCCGCCGCGCAGCCAGTCGCGGAAGGTCAGGTCCTCGGGTGCCGTCCAGGGCCCGGCCTCGGCCCGGACGCACATCACCGGCGCGTCCAGGACGTACCCGGCCCAGGCCGTACGCGGTTGGCGGCGTGCGGGGGGCGCGAGCCCCCGTACCGGGTCGAGAACCGCCCACATCGCCTGCCGGGCGGACCGCCAGCCGGCCCACGGCCCCCGCCGGCACGGCGAGTTGGCGAAGGCGGCGACCAGGACCGGCCCCAGCAGGTGCGCCAGCCGCCAGCGCCGCTCGTAGCCCTGCGGGCCGGGCTCCTCGTACCCGGCGTCCAGGCACACCTGGACGGAGGCCGAGTCGCACATCATGGCCCGCCCGGCCGGGCCGGAGCGGTCGAGGTGGGCCTCCATGGCGTCGTAGCGCGGTTCGCGCAGCAGCCGCTCGCGGGGCGCGTGCCAGGGGTCGAGGCCGAATCCGGCGAGGGAGAGACCGTGGGCGGCCAGTGCGCCGCGCACGGCCGCGAGATCGGCCTGGACGGTGCTCACGCACTCGGTCAGTGACGCGGCGGGCGGCGAGCTGAGCTCCAGCTGTCCGCCGGGTTCGAAGGTGAGCGCCGACCGCAGGGGCAGGGACCGCAGTCCGTCGAAGGCGGTACGCAGCCGGTCGGGCGGGACGGGGAGGTGCGGGAGGTGGGAGGCGTGGACGAACCATTCGAGTTCGACTCCGACGGTGCCGGGAGGGCCCGTCTTGAAACAGATGCAGCGCAGCAGGTCCTCGGCCTCGTCCTCGGCGAGCGGGGTGCCGCTGTCTGGCAGGTCGCGCAGGGGCATGGTCGGTTCCTCCGGTAGAAGGTGACCGTTCCACCTAAGCCAGCGCCGTCCGCGAGCACAAGAGCGCCCGCGTGGTGGGAAACCCCGTGTCGGCACGCCGGTGGATCAGTGACAGCCCCGGGTACGGGCGCCCGGACGCACCGGACCTTCCCCGCCACCGCACCGGCGAACTCCGGCCGGGGACGGCGCGATCCGTGCCGGGAGCACGCCGGAGCGGCGGCCCGCGGCCCGGTCCGGCGGCGCGTCCCGGACACCTCCGCTCCGGCGGGGCAGCCCCCGCGGGTCCGCACGGGGGACCGGCGGCGCTCACCCCGATGGCGCACCGGCGCGGGAGGAAGCACTCCGCCGGCCTTCCGCGCCCCGCACCACGCTGATGCGCGCCTGGGGTGCCACGAGCGCACCGGATGAGCGCGGCGGGGGGGCCGGGGACCGCACCGGACGGGCTCTCCGGTCTCACCCGCCCCGGCGCCGGGCGATCGCCGGCCACGAGCCGGACACCGTCTCCCGCGGCTGGGCACCGCGGGGCGACTGTCGGCGCCCGGCGCCATGCTGGAAACAGCGCGGAACCCGGTACGCGGGGCCGGGGACGGCACGACCGGCCCATCCCGCACGACCGGCCCATCCGGCCCATCCGGCACAACGGAGGAAGCATGCTGACGACCGACGGCGTTCCCGGCACCCCGATCTGGCTCGACCTGGGAGCCCCCGACACCGCTGCGGCCGCCGCCTTCTACCGGGCGGTGTTCGGCTGGACCTTCCGCTCCGCCGGGCCGGAAGCCGGCGGCTACGGCTTCTTCCAGCACGACGGCAGGACCGTGGGCGCCCTGGGGCCGCTCACCGAACGGGGCGCGGGCTCCGCCTGGACGACCTACTTCACGACCACCGACGCGGACGCCGCCGCACAGGCGGTGCGGCAGGCGGGGGGCACCGTCCGGGTGCCGCCGGCGGACGTCTTCACCGCTGGGCGGATGGCCGCCTTCACCGACCCGACCGGCGCCGGGTTCGCCGTGTGGCAGCCCGGCGACATCAAGGGCCTGGAGGCGGTGATGGAACCTGACACGCTCTGCTGGACGGAGCTGTACACCACGGACGCGGCGGCGGCCAAGGCCTTCTACCGGGCGGTGTTCTCCTGGGACTACGAGGACATGGAGATGGGCGGTGACCTGGTCTACAGCGTCGTCTCCGCACCGGGCGGCGGCAGGGGCGGCGACAGCGGACAGGGCGGCATCATGCAACTGCCGCGGGAGAACCTGGCCGCCGGGTCGACGTCGGAGTGGCATCCGTACTTCGGTGTGACCGACTGCGACGCGACATTCGCCAGGGCCACCGGGAACGGCGCCACCGCCCTGATTCCCCCGACGGACGCGCCGGGCGTCGGCCGGCTCGCCATGCTCCAGGACCCGGCCGGCGCCCCGTTCGCCCTGATCAAGGGCGACCCGGCCACGACCTGAGACGGACCCGACCGACCGGCCCCGCCGCACCGAGGGCGCCGGCCGGACAGCGCCCGCTTCCGGCCAGAGGCCGCACCCGCGCGGCGCCCGGCCTGGAAGAATTCCGCGAGCGATGAGCCAGACATCCGGAGAGCCCTCCCCGCACCCGGTCCCGCCGGTGCCGACCAGCGCCGATGTCGCGCGGCTGGCCGGTGTCTCCCGGGCCACCGTCTCCTACGTGCTCAACGACACCCCGGCGGTACGCATCAGCGAGCCGACCCGCCGACGGGTGCGCCGGGCGGCCCAGGAGCTCGGCTACGTGCCGCACGCCGCGGCGCGCAGCCTGCGGGCCGGCCGCACCCGGATCGTGCTGCTGCCCGGCGCCCACGTCCCCCTGGGGCCCGTTCTCGGCCGTTTCCTCGGAGAGCTCCAGTGGGCCCTGCGCGACCTGGGATACACGGTCCTGCAGTACGCCTCCATGGGGCTGGAGGGCGACGAGGCGGCCCGCGCGTGGGCCGAGCTGCGGCCCGTCGCGGTCGTCACGCCCGGCCGGCCGGCTCTCACCCCGGCCGGTGTGCGGCTCCTCAAGCGCTCGGGGGCCCGGGCGGTGATCACGCTCGGCCCCCGGCCCGTCGCGGGCGCCCACACCATGGCCGTGGACCAGCGGCGGGTGGGCGGCTGCGCCGTCACCCACCTGCTGGAGCGCGGGTACCGGCGCATCGGGGTGGTGGTGCCCGAGGAGCCCGGTCCGGAGCTGCTCTCCGGCCCCCGGCTCGACGGCGCCCGCGCCGCGGCGGCGGGCACCGACGTCCTGGTGGAGGAGGTCCGGCTGGCGTACACGGAGCAGTCCGCCGACGCGCTCGCCGCCCGCTGGCCCGCCCTGGCCCTGGACGCCGTCCACGCCTACGACGACGAGTACGCGATGCTCCTGATGCGGGCCCTGGAGGACGCCGGCATCGCCGTCCCCCGCGACACCGCGGTCATCGGCACCGGCGACCTGTTGCTCGGCCGGCTGCTGCGGCCCCGGCTGAGCACCGTCCGGATGGACCTGGAGACCGGCCGGCAGGTGGCGGACCTGGTCGACCGCGCGGTCCGCGACCCGGACGGCATCCCGCGGTGGCACGAGTTGTTGACGGCCCGCGCGATCCGGCGCGGGTCCACCTGAGGGGCGCGCCAGGGGACGAGCCGGCTCGTCCGGGGTGCGTGTCCCCGCGCCGGGCGCACGCCCAGCCGGGGTGCGCGCCCGGAGGAAGGTCTCTAGCGTCGCCTTCATGAGCACAGATCCGCAGCGCTTCGAGATCCTGGTGGTGCCCGAGCACGTGGAGGGCCACGACTCCGCGCACCTCGCGGACAGCGCCATCCGCTCCGGCGTGGTCGAGGCCACCGGCGAGAGGGGCGCCTCCGGCTACCCCCGGTACGTGGGCCAGGGCATGGAGGCCGACATCGACCCGGAGACCCGTACCGTCGAAGCCCTGCTGGTGGACGGCGCGGAGCTGGACTACGGCCTGTCGGCGCGGATCGCCGACCGCGCGCCCGACGACCGCGCGCGGGGCGGCGGTACGCCCGACGGCCGCCGTTGACACCGGGCGCCCCAGGAACGGAAACTCGGCCCGAGCCGGGTGGACAACAGTTCACCGGGCGAACAGCCGAGGCAGGTGGGAGAACCCCGATGAGCAGCCGCGACGTCTTCATCGTCGACGCCGTCCGCACCCCGATCGGCAAGTTCGGCGGCGCCCTGTCCTCGGTGCGCCCGGACGACCTCGCCGCGCACGTCGTCAGGGCCCTCGTCGACCGCACCCCCGCCCTGGACCCCGCCCGGATCGACGACGTCTACTTCGGCGACGCCAACGGCGCCGGTGAGGACAACCGCGATGTCGCCCGCATGGCCGTCCTGCTGGCGGGCCTGCCCGTGACCGTGCCCGGCGTCACCGTCAACCGCCTGTGCGGATCCGGCCTCGAAGCGGTCATCCAGGCCGCCCGGGCCGTCGCGCTCGGTGACGCCTCCGTCGTCCTTGCGGGCGGCGTCGAGTCGATGTCCCGCGCGCCCTGGGTGCTGCAGAAACCAGAACGCGCCTTTCCCGCCGCGCACCAGCAGCTCCACTCGACCACCCTCGGCTGGCGCATGACCAATCCGCGGATGCCCGCGGAGTGGACGGTGCCGCTGGGCGAGGGCGCCGAGCTGATCGCGGACAAGCACGCCATCACCCGCGAGCAGCAGGACGCGTTCGCCCTGAGCAGCCATCAGAAGGCCGCGGCCGCCTGGGCCGCCGGACTCCACGACGGAGAGGTCGTCCCGTACCCCGGCGCCGACCTCTCCCGCGACGAGTGCGTCCGCGACAACACCTCCATGGCGGCCCTCGCCCGGCTGAAGCCGTCCTTCCGCACCGACGGCACGGGAACGGTCACCGCCGGCAACGCCTCACCCCTCAACGACGGCGCCGCGGCGCTGCTCCTGGTGGACGAGGACGGCCTGCGCGCCTGCGGGCGGGAGCCCCTCGCCCGGATCCGCGCCTCGGCCGTCACCGGCATCGAGCCGCAGCTCTTCGGCCTCGGCCCGGTGGAGGCGGTCCAGCGGGCTCTCGCCAAGGCGGGCCGCGGCTTCGCCGACCTGACCACGTTCGAGCTGAACGAGGCGTTCGCCGCCCAGTCCCTGGGCTGCCTCGCGGAATGGCCGGAACTGGACCCCGCGGTGGTCAATCCCCGTGGCGGGGCCATCGCCATCGGCCACCCGCTGGGTGCGTCGGGCGCCCGCCTGGCCGGTGCCGTCGCCCACCAGCTCGCCGCCGCGGGCTCGGGCACCGGGCTCGCTGCCCTGTGCATCGGCGTGGGCCAAGGGCTCGCGCTCGTCCTGGAACGCTGACCGGACGTCCGCCCGGCCGGGGCGCGGCCGGCCCCGGCCGCTCCCCACGGGGCCGCCGCGCCGACCCCGCCCGGTGGTGCCGCGCGGTGCTCAGCCCTTGGACTGGGCTTCCTCGATCGACTTGCGGACCTCGTCCATGTCCAGCTTGCGGGCCTGCTCGATCAGGTCCTCCAGAGCCGGTGCGGGCAGCGCGCCGGGCTGGGAGTACACCGCGACGTTCTCCCGCACGATCATCAGCGTCGGCACCGACTGGATGCCGAAGGCCGCCGCCAGCTCCTCCTCCTCGTCCGTCTGGACCTTGGCGAAGACCAGGTCGGGGTGGTGCTCGGACGCCTTCGCGTACGTGGGGGCGAACTGCCGGCACGGCCCGCACCAGGAAGCCCAGAAGTTGATCAGGAGGAACGGGTTGTCATTGACGACCTGATCGAAGTTCTCCTTGGTGAGCTCTACGGTGCTCATACTGTCTCCCTCTTCCCGGTGTCCGTCGGCGTGGTGCCGGCACAACGGTGCCCGGCCTCGTCGTATTCCGGGTTCCCCTGTGGCCACGGCCCATACGCGCCATCACACTGACCCCATGACACGAGCGAGCGAAGCGCGGGAGTCGGGCGAGTACGACGTGGTGGTCCTGGGGGCGGGCCCGGTGGGGGAGAACGTGGCGGACCGGGCCGCGGCGGCCGGCCTCGGCGTCGCGGTGGTCGAGAGCGAACTGGTCGGCGGCGAGTGCTCCTACTGGGCGTGCATGCCCAGCAAGGCGCTGCTGCGCCCGGCGATCGCCCGCGCCGACGCCCGCAAGGTGCCCGGCCTGCGCCAGGCCGTGGGCGGCCCGCTGGACGCCGAGGCCGTGCTCGCCCATCGCGACGACTACGCCGCCCACTGGAAGGACGACGGGCAGGTCGCCTGGCTCGACTCGATCGGCGCCCGTCTGCACCGCGGCCACGGCCGGCTGGACGGCGCCCGGCGGGTGACCGTCACCGCCCCCGGTGGCGAGCGGTACACCCTGACCGCGCGGCACGCGGTCGCCGTGTGCACCGGCAGCCGCGCCGTACTGCCCGGCCTGCCGGGCCTGGCCGGCGCCCGCCCCTGGACCAGCCGGGAGGCGACCAGCGCCCAGCGGGTGCCGGACCGGCTGGCCGTGGTCGGCGGGGGAGTGGTCGCCGCCGAGATGGCCACCGCCTGGCAGGCACTCGGCTCCCGTGTCACCGTGCTGGTACGCGGCGGAGGCCTGCTGCCGCGCATGGAACCGTTCGTCGGCGAGCACGTCGCCGACGCCCTCACCGAGGCCGGCGCCGTCATCTGTACCCATGTCTCGGTCACCGCCGTCGAGCGCGCCGCCGGCACCGGGCCGGTCACCCTCACCCTCGACGACGGCTCCCGCGCCGAGGCCGACGAGGTGCTCTTCGCCACCGGCCGGGCCCCGCGCACCGGCGACCTGGGCCTGGAGACGGTGGGTCTGGACCCGGGCTCCTGGCTGTCGGTGGACGACACCTGCCGGGTCACCGGCACCGATTGGCTGTACGCGGTCGGCGACGTCAACCACCGGGCCCTCCTGACCCACCAGGGCAAGTACCAGGCCCGGGTCGCCGGGGCCGCCATCGCGGCCCGCGCCGGGGGCAGGACCGCCCTGGACACCGCTCCCTGGGGGGAGCACGCCGCGACCGCCGACCACGCGGCCGTGCCCCAGGTCGTCTTCACCGACCCGGAGGCCGCCTCGGTGGGACTCACCCTCGCCGAGGCGGAGGCCACCGGGCGACGGGTGCGGGCGGTCGACCACGACCTGGCGGCGGTGGCGGGGTCCGGCCTGTACGCGGAGGGCTACCGCGGCCGGGCGCGCATGGTGGTCGACCTCGACCGGGAGATCCTCCTGGGCGTCACCCTGGTGGGGCCGGCCGTCGGTGAACTGCTGCACTCGGCGACGGTGGCGGTGGCGGGCGAGGTCCCGATCGGCCGGCTGTGGCACGCCGTACCCGCCTATCCGACCATCAGCGAGGTGTGGCTGCGGCTGCTGGAGACGTACCGGGGCTGACCGGGGCGCGCCCCGGCCGCGCCGCTGCCTCACGCGCTTCTCGGCGTCAGGCCGGGGCTGCCCGCCTCGGTCACGAACGAGGCGGCCGTACTGAGGGTCCCGCCCGGTGCGGTGACGACCGAGACCGTCTTGAAGTCGATGTCCGCCTGGGTGCTGGAGAGGCTGATGACGCTGTATCCGCGCAGCCCGTTGTAGAACCGCATGTGCGGGTTGGCCTGCATCATGAGGTCCCAGTTGCTGGGCTTGGCGACGCCGTCCCGGCCGCTGGTGACGGAGGTCGTGGCGATCTCGGTGCCCACGGTGCGCGAGGCGGGGTCGTCGAAGTCGGCCTTCAGGTCGAAGGCGTACCCGACGTGGGCGTCACCGGAGAGGACCATCAGGTTGTCCACGCCGGCCGCCGCCGCCCCGTCGAGGATCCGCTCGCGGGAGGCGGAGTAGCCGTCCCAGGCGTCCATCGAGACCTTGTGGTCGGCGGTGGCCGCGTTGCGGCGCTGGGCGAAGACGACCTGCTGGGGGACGACGTTCCACACCGCGTCCGAGGCCCGCCAGCCGTCGATCAGCCAGCGCTCCTGGGCGTCGCCCGTCATCGTGCGCGCGGGGTCGGCGGACTCCGGGCCGGGGGTCTGCCAGCCGTCGCCGTAGGCCTGGTCGGACCGGTACTGGCGGGTGTCCAGGATGTCGAACTGCGCGACCGAGCCGAACGTCAGCCGCCGGTACAGCTGCATGTCCGCCCCCTGCGGCTGCTGCGGCACGCGCAGCGGCTGGTTCTCCCAGTACGCCCGGTAGGCGGCGGCCCGGCGCAGCAGGAACTCCTCGGGCGGCACGGTGTTCTCCGGGATCGCCCCCGCGTAGTTGTTCTCCGTCTCGTGGTCGTCCCAGGTCACCACGAAGGGGTGCGCGGCGTGCGCGGCCCTCAGGTCGGGGTCCGTCTTGTACAGGGCGTAGCGCAGCCGGTAGTCCTCCAGCGTGACCGTCTCCCGGTCGAAGTGGGCAGGCAGCCGCACATCGGTGTACTCGCGGACGCCGCCCACCGCGTTGACCCCGTACTCGTAGATGTAGTCCCCGAGATGGACGACCAGGTCCACGTCCTCCTCGGCGACGTACTTGAACGCCGTGTAGTACCCGTCGAAGTAGGCCTGACAGGAGACCGCCGCGAACGTCAGCGACCCCGGACCCCCCGTCATCGGGGCGGTACGGGTACGGCCGGCCGGGCTGATCCAGGTACCGGTGCGGAAGCGGTAGTAGTACGACCGGCCCGGCAGGAGCCCGCCCACCTCGACCCGCACGCTGTGGTCGAACTCGGGGTGGGCGGTGACGCTGCCGCTCTGCACGACCAGGGCGAACCACTCGTCGTAGGCGACCTCCCACTGCACCTCGACGCGCTCCTCCGGCAGGCCGCTGTCGAGGTCGTACGGGCTGGGCGCGAGCCGGGTCCACAGCAGGACGGAGTCGGGTCGCGGGTCCCCGGAGGCCACCCCCAGGGTGAACGGATCCTTGGTGATCCGCCTGGCGTCCAGCTCGGGAGCTGCGGAGGCACCCCGCGCGGGCAGGTGCGTGGTGAACGCGAGGGTCGCGGCGGCCGCGGCGACGGTGAGGAGACGGCGGCGGCCGACGTGCTGGGCCGCGGCACGGAGCTCGGGCGGGTGGGTCGCCATATGAGGTGTCATATGCCCGCTTTTACACCTTCGTTGGCCGGGCGTCCGGGTGGCTTGACGGGACGGGGCACTGGTCCGATTGTCCGACGAAAGGGATCGGTCGCGGCGCGGCCCGGGCCGTGACCCCGGGCGGATTGAGGCGTTGGTCGGGTTATGACCAAGACTCAGCGTGTTCTTGCCGCGTTCGTCATCGCCGCCGGCGCCTCCGCCCTGGCCGCTCCCCCCGCCGGCGCGGCCATCGTCCCCAAGCCCGGGCCGCAGGGGCCGTCCCTGCTCAGCCGGGTCGACAACCTCAGCTCGATGGCCGTTCCCGCCGAGCACCGCTCCCAGGTGCCGACGATCACCGAGCAGTTCGGCGGCGTCGACGGACTCCAGCGGCTGGGCGAGCTGCGCCAGCTCGTCGCCCCGGTGGCGCCGGTCCTGGGGCTGGTCCCGGGCGTGCGGTTCTGACCGGGTGGCCGCGCGGGGCGGTGGGGCCGGCACATGGCCTCCGCCGCCCGCGCGGGGGCGGCGCCCCCGGCGGCGCCGGTCCGGACCGGCGCCGGGGCGCCCGCGAAAACGGAAGGGCCCCGTCGCGACGGGGGAGACACGACGGGGCCCCGCTCACCATATGCCCGGCATACGCGCGCCCACACGCACGGGCACCCGCGCGCCGCCCCCGGTCCGTAAGGGCCGGTCGGGCACGCCTCCCGGATGTCCTCGCGGATCGCCGGTGCGCGAGGGGGCGCTTGAGGGCGCACAGCACCGCCACGAAGCGGTTCACCGGGCCACCGCCTCCCCGTCACCGGGTGCCCGCCGCCGCAAGGCGGGGACGGTGCCCCGCACCGGCGGACGTACCGCACCCGGGCGCGTGCCGCACCAGGTGGCGCCGTCGGGCGCCGGTACGGGGACCGGGCGCCCTCAGGCGTACGAGGTGAGGCGCAGACGCGTCCCGCTCAGGTAGTGGTCGCCGATGTCGCGCAGCCGGTGGGCGAGCGAGTTCCGCGCGGTGAGCACGCGGGCGTTCCGCCAGAACCGGTCGAGGCCGGGGCCGTCGTCGGTGATGTCGGCCCCGTCGGTGAGTTCCAGGAGGCGGGAGGTGATCTGAACGGCGGCCCTGTCCGTGACGGCCTCCGCCACGTCGACCAGCACCGCGATGTCGGCGCGCTGGTCCGTCCCCAGGCCCGGACCCGTCAGCAGCCCCCTGCCCAGGGCGTCGGTCGCCCGTTCGACGACCGCCTCGGCGGAGTGGGCCGCGGTCGTCAGCTCACCGTAGGCGAGGACGAAGTAGGGGTCGGTGTTCCGCTGTTGCGCCAGGGGGCCGTCGTGTTCGTCGTCCCCGGCGGGCCAGGCGCCCCACTCGGCCCGGCTGCTGTCCCGCGCCTCCGCCAGGGCGCCTTCCGCGGTGCCCAGGCCGACGTGGGCCAGCATCAGGCGCAGCGCCAGGGGAGCGAGCCCGGCGAAGGCGGACACGGCGTGCTCCTCGCACGGAACCACCCCCAGGACGTCGTCGTCGCCGACGAACACCTGGTCGAAGGTGACGCTCCCCGCCCCGGTGAGCCGCTGTCCCAGCCGGTCGTTCGCGACATCGGTGATCACACCCGGGAGGGCGGGGTCCACCAGCGCGATCAGTAATTCGTCGGTCGTGGTGGACCGCCCGCCGACGACCAGCCGGTCGGCCACGGCCACCCCGGCGGTGAAGGACCGGCTCCCCGACAGGACGTATCCCCCCGGCGCGGGCGTGACGGTCAGGCCGGTTCCCGCCTCCGTCCCCCGCGGTTCGACACTTCCCGCCAGGAGCCACTGCTCCCGCGCGGTCCTGAGCTCGAAGCGCGCCGCGGTCTCGGCGCCGCCGAAGAAGCGGGCGCTCCACGACAGCACATGGTGGTGGGCGAGGATCTCGCCTATGGAGCTGTCCGCCGTGGCGATCTCCCTGACCGCGGCACAGGCGGACTGCCAGTCGGCGCCGTTGCGGCCGGGGAGCCGGCCCGGCCGGGGTGCTTCCGGCGGGGTCAGCAGCGCCGGCAGGCCGGCCTCCCGCAGGCGTGCCACCTCGTCGAAGGGGACCTTGCCCGCCCGGTCACGAGCCGACGCGTCGACGGCCAGGTCGTCGGCGACCTCGCGGGTGACGCGCGGCCAGATGTCGGTTTCGGTGGCGAAGCCGTCCGTGCCGGCCCCGCTGCGAGGTATCGCGTTCGTCGGCATGCCGCCGGTCACCGCCCCACCGGCTGTGCGTCCGGGCCGTCCACCCGTACCCGGCACCTCGCGCCGGACCGGGCCGGGACCGAGGCCGTAAGGATCGTCGCCGTCACCGTCACCTCACACGTCATGGAGTTTCCCCACTGGTTCGGTAGGGATAGTGATAGTGCCAGACGATGTGCCGTACACCAAGGGGCTGTTCACCCAGTGGACCGAAGCCGTGACCGCCGTGAACCGCCGTGCCCGGGCAGGCGCGCCGCGAGACGGCGCCACGCGACCGCCGTCCGTCTCGGGAGTCCGTCTCGGGGTCTGTCTCAGGGGTTGGTCCAGGCCTCCGGGTCGTCCGTCAGGGCGGAGACCTGCGGCGGGAGTTCGGAGGACGCGACATCGGCCAGCGTCACTCCGTCCAGGATCTGCCGGACGTTGGCGCGCAGCGCGATCCACAGGGGCAGCAGCGATTCGGCCGGGCCGGTGTACGACAGCTCCGGCGGACGGACCCCGCGCACCGAGACGAGCGGTCCGTCCACCACCCGGATGACGTCGGCGATGGTGATCCGGTCCGCCGGCCTGGCCAGCCAGTAGCCGCCGTTGCCGCCGCGCTGGCTGCGCACCAGGCCCCCGCGGCGCATGTCGTTGAGGATGCCTTCGAGGAACTTGTGCGAAATGCACTGGGAGTCGGCTATGGCTTCGGCCTTGAGGGGCTCCGTCTCCCGGGCGGTCGCGAGGTGCAGTGCCGCACGCACGGCGTAGTCGGCCCTGGCTGAGATGCGCATGCCCGCATTATCCCCGGCTCCGGCGCCCCCACGGCATCCCACCGGCCCGGCGGGGCGGACCTCCGGACGCGGCCTCTCCCGCGTCCCGCGTCCCGTGTCCGCCGAGAGGGTCCGGCGCACACCGGCCGGAAGTGTTCGGGCCGAACGTTCCGTCGTGCTTCTCCCGGACCGCTCCGACCGGCGGCCGGTCTACCCTGCGATCACGGAACTGCCTCCGCCCGCCCGGGACTTGTCCGAGCCGGTCGCCCCGGGGTGGCGTCAGGCCGGTCAGAACGCGGAAAGAACGAGCTTCGGCCGCCCCGAGAAGGCGTCACCCGTCCCGGCCCTGCTGCTCTCCCTCGTGTGTTTCCTCGTCGCGGCGTCAGTGGGGTTCCGGCAGTGGCAGGCCCTGGAGCTGGGTGGGTTCGACCTGGGGATCTTCGACCAAGCCATGCGCGGCTATGCCGACTTCTCCCTCCCCGTCTCCTCGGTGAAGAACTACCACCACGAATTCCCGCCGGGGTTTTCCCTCCTGGGGGACCACTTCTCTCCCGTCCTGATGCTCGCGGCGCCGGTGTACTGGATATGGGACGACCCCCGAATGCTGCTGCTCGTCCAGGCAGGCTGCTTCTCGCTCGGAGTGCCTCTCGTCCGAGGCATAGCCGCCCGTGTGCTCGCGCGCAGCGGTGCCGCGCACAATGAGAGGCTCATCAACACCTTCGCCTTCTCGTACGCTGTCGGATGGCCCCTCGTCACCGCCTCCAGGGGGGATTCCATGAGGTGGCCTTCGCCGTTCCGCTGACGCTCGCGATGTTCCACGCGGCTCTCCGTGAACGCTATTCCCGGACCCTTGTCTGCGGAGCCCTTCTCACCTGTGTCAAGGAGGACCTCGGTCTGGTCGTGGGCGTCTTCGGTGTCGTTCTGGTGCTCCGGACGTGGCGTGCGCAAGATCGACCCGGAATGATGGCGGGGAGCGCCTTGGCGCTCGGAGGGCCGGCGGTGTCGGCGTTCGCGGTCCTGGTGATGATTCCGCTGATGGGCGGAGAGCCGGGGTACTACTGGAATTACCAGGAACTCGGTCCTGATGCAGCATCGGCCTTGTGGAACATCGCCAGCCACCCGGCGCTGGTCCTCGACGTGGCGTTCGACGCGCCGGTGAAAGGGCTGTTGCTGCTGTGGATATTCGGATCGCTCCTCTTCCTTCCGCTGTACTCGGCCACTTCGCTCTGCATGCTGCCGCTGCTGGCCGAACGGCTCCTCTCTTCCAACCCGAACCACTGGACGGCGGCCCGGCACTATGACGCCTTTCTCTGGCCCATTCTTGTGACAGCGGCGATCGAGGCGACGGCGAGGTTGCTGGGAACGCGTCGGCGTGCCGGTGAAAACACCCGTCGGCGTTTGATCGCGCCGGCCGTCGCCGTCGTGGCCGCCACCACCTCTCTGGTCATCACCGGTGAGCGCGCACTGTTCGACCCGGTGCCCGACAGGGTGCGCATCAACGCGGAGGCCTTGAAGAGGGCTGCCGCTGTCATACCGGAGGGGGCGTCGGTCGAAGCGGACAACCACGTGGTGCCGAGGCTGACGGCGAAAGCCGATGTGGTGCTCGTGGACGGAAGGCCCCGAGGTATGGAGTACGTCCTGATCAGTACGGTGGAAAGGGCCTTCCCATTCCAGGACGTGCGACAACAGGTCGAGCGTGTGCGGTTGTTGTCGCGTCACGGCTACCGCAGAGTGTGGGAAGAGGACGGCGTGCTGGTCCTCCGCCGGGTCGGCGTTACGCCGATTCCCGGCCAATGCGTCCCCGACGAGCGGAGCGTCCCGGTCACGGACGTTGTACCTCCGAACGTCGGCCACAACCTCTTCAGGGGATAGCGACCGACGGGACGACTCCGCCGGTGTGCCGGTGTCTTGGCGAGTATGGCACTTGGACATGAGGGAGCTCATGGAACGGCGGCTCCGGCCGGAAGCCATGGCCGGGCATGCCGAGGGCCCGGCCCCGCTGTGGGAAGCGGGACGGTGGTTCGCTGGGGCCGGCACGGGTGACGGCGGGACCCTGGACGGACACGGTGGCCCAGCGAACCGGCGAGCGGTGGTTCGGCCGTGAACCGGCGGGGAAGTCAACATCCGGGACGTGCGGGCTGTCTGGGGGAGAGCCGTGACACAGCTGAGCGACGAGGAGCGGGACGCGGAGATCATCGCTCTGCTGATGCGGGAGTACGAGTCGCTGCGGACCGAGGTGGCGCACCGGGTGGCGGCCAGGATGCACATACTCGGCTTCTCGGGTGTGGTCGCCGCGCTCATCGCGACCGGCGGGTTGTCGCCGCACAAACCCAATGTGTACCTCGCGGGTGTGACCGTGCTCCTCGGGCTGGTCTGGTTGCGGGAGAGCAACCAGGGCATCCAGCGCATCGGCAGGCACCTGCCTGACGTCGAGCGCGAGGTGAACCGGCCGTCGGCCCGCGCCTACGGCGGCAGTGCGCTGTCGTGGGAGACGCACAGGCACAGGGGGCGGCAGCAGGAACGCCCCGTCTGGCGCTTCATCGGGCGTATCGGCGGCTGGACCGGCCGTAACTGACCCGGCCGGTCCGCGCGCCCGTGCGGGAACCTGGGCGACCGGACCCGCGCCCCTGGACGGGGGCGGCCGGCGGCGAACCGGGCGGAACGGCCCCCGGCCGCGCGAGCCCCCGTACCCGGCTCTGCCCGGGTCGCCGCCCCGCACCCGGGGGCACCTCTCGGATCCTCCGTGGCGGCCGCGTCGAAGCCGGCAGGCTGCGGTGCCGTCCGTCATCGCCCACCCGCCCCGGCCGTGCGCTCCCGGCGCTCCCCACCGCCCCCTACCGGTACGAGGACCGGCCGTGCACCGAGCTGAAGTCCAGCGCCTGTGCCACCTCCCGCTCGGTCTGCTCGGCCACGCGCCGGGCCTCGGCGGGGACGTCCCCGCGCTCCCGTATCAAGGTGTCGTAGATCGGCGCGTCGGTTCTGGCTGCTGCGGGATTCACGGCGGAGTGCCTTTCGTCTGACGGTGCGGACCGCTTCCGCCCGACGGCGGCAAGCGGGGGACGAGTGTACGCGGGGCCTGATCGAAAAGACCGGCCGCCCGGTTGGTCGGCGGGCACCCGGTCCGTTCGCCGTGCCCTCGCACCTCCCGCCCGGGGTGGGAGGTCGCCCGATGCGGTGACATCCCGGTGCCAGGCTGTGCGTCCCGGAGGAAGTGGGCGATCATGGGGCCGATGCCTTCCTCGTCCGCCGACCGCTATCCGGTCCCCGCTCTCATCGGAAAGATCGTCGCGGCGGTCCGGGAGGGCGACGGGCCCTTGGTCGACCTGCTGCTCCCGCGACTGGCCGGCCTCGGTGACCTCGATTCGCTGTTCGCCCTCCGCCAGGCCCTGGACGACGACCTGGAACGGCCGCAGCGCCCGCACCCGGCGCGGCACGGCGCGCGGCGCCGACCGCGCGCCGGGTGACCGCCACCGGTCGGCACGTGTGCGGCGGATCGTCGCGGGCAGGCGCATGGCCATGGGAACGCTGAGCCGATGGGAACGGGCCCTGGAGCGCTGGCAGGACTCATTGCGCGCCAAGATCTTCCATCACGAACCGGTCGAGTTGCTCGACGCGTTGCGGCGCGAGTGTGACGACCACGCCGTGGTGTGCAGTGCCGACCGGGTGGTGGTGCCCAACGCCTACGAGGTCCAACTGACCGATGGCGCGCGCCGGGTGCTGTGGCGCAACCGCGCCCGGGTGGGCCAGGCACTGACGGACACCCTGGCGCGCCACGGCGAGAAGAAGGGGTACGAGTGGGCCGGTCCGTTGACCGTGCGGGTCACCACGTCGTCACGGCTGCCCAACGGCCGTTACCGGGTCACCAGCAGCGCCATGCCCCACGTACGGGCCGACGGCTTCCCGCCCGCCGCTGAGCCGCCGAGCGGCCCGCCGAGCTGACCGGGTTCGGGCCGGATCCGCGCCCAGGGCCTGACCATGGTCCGGCCGGGCCCGGCCCCCGGAGGTGCAGGCGCCGGAGGCCCGAGCTCCGCGAGGTCTCTGCGTGTGTACACCGGGTCCGCCCTCTGGGAGGCCCTGAGGGAGTCCCCGCCAGGGGCTGGAGGACGCAGCTCCTGCTCGGCCGCTGAACGGTTCCCATCCCGGCCGCGCGGTTTCCTCCGGCGCGGTCGCCCCACCCCCCGTGGGGGACAGGCCGGGACCGTGTGCTCCGGAGGACCGGCCGGAGCGGGCGCCGTCCCGGCCGTCCCGTACTAGCGTGCTTGTCATGAGCGCTCCTGACGGCCGGCCCGTCGGTGTCCCCGGCCAACCGCACCCCGACCCACTGCGGCAGCTCACCCTGGCCGAGCTGCGCCGCCGTACCAGCGTCAAATGGCGCGCCCACCCGGCGGACGTCCTGCCGCTGTGGGTGGCCGAGATCGACGCCCCGCTGCCCGCCCCGGTCGCGCGAGCCGTCACCCACGCGCTCACCATCGGTGACACCGGATATCCGGGGCCCGAACCGGCCTACGCCCGGGCGCTCGCGGCGTTCGCGGCTCAGCGGTGGGGCTGGGACGGTCTCGCGGTGGAGCGGACGGCGATGGTGCCGGATGTGATGCTCGGCATCGTCGAGGTACTGAAACTGGTCACCGGAGCCGGGGACACGGTGGTCGTCAACTGTCCCGTGTATCCGCCGTTCTACCAGTTCGTGACCCAAATGGACCGGACGGTCGCCGAGGCGCCGCTCGATTCGCGCGGGCGTATCGACCCGGTCGCCCTGGAGGCCGCCTTCCGCCGCGCCACCGCGCACGGCCGCCGCGCCGCCCACCTGCTGTGCAGTCCGCACAACCCGACCGGCACGGTCCACACGGGCGACGAGCTCGCGGCCGTCGCGGCACTGGCCGCCAAGTACGGGGTGCGGGTCGTCGCCGACGAGATCCACGCGCCGCTGGTGTCCGCCGGTACTCGGTTCGTCCCGTACCTGGCCGTACCCGGCAGCCGGGACGGCCTGTCGCTGATGTCCGCGTCCAAGGCGTGGCACCTGTCCGGCCTCAAGGCCGCCGTCGCCATCGCGGGACCCGACGCCGCCGGTGACCTCGCCCGCCTCCCCGAGGAGGTGGGCCATGGCTGCAGCCACCTCGGGATCATCGCCCACACCACCGCCCTGCGGGAGGGCGGGGACTGGCTGGACGCGCTGCTGGCGTCCCTCGACCGCAACCGCCGGCTGCTCGCCTCCCTGCTGGCCGAGCACCTGCCGGCGGTGCGGTACCGACCGGGTGCCGGGACCTACCTGGCCTGGCTGGACTGCCGGGCCCTCGGCCTGGGGGACGACCCGGCGGCCGTCTTCCTCCGCCGGGCCAGGGTCGCCCTGAACCCCGGGCCCACCTTCGGCACGGGAGGAGCCGGGCACGTCCGGATGAACCTGGCCACCTCACCGGAGATCATCACGGAGGCGGTACGGCGGATGGGCTCGGCGGTCGGCTGAGGGGCGCGCGGCCCCGTCCAGCCTGGGCGGGTGCCGTTCTCAGGGCGGGCCCGGGACCGTTCCGCCCTGCAGACGTTCGATGTCCGACGGGCGTACCTGAATGACCAGCAGGGCGAGCAGCGCGGCCGCCACGGCGAACACGGCGGCCATGATGAAGGCCGTCGCGACGCCGGACGCCAGCACCTCGTCCGCCCACGGCGGCGGCAGCTCACCCGTGCGGCGGAACAGTAGCCGTTCCCGCTCGGTCGCCCGGGCCAGGAAGACGGGCACCTGCCGGCCCGCCTCGTGGGAGCTCGCCGTGCCGAACACCGTCACCAGGATGGACAGCCCCAGCGACCCGCCGACCTGCTGGGTCACGTTGAGCAGGCCGGACGCGGCGCCCGACTCGTGGGCGGGGACGTGGGACAGCGCCATCAGCGTCAGGGAGACGAACTGCATGCCCATGCCCAGGCTGAAGACCAGCATCGGCCCCAGGATGCTGCCCGTGTAGGTCGAGTGGACGTCCGTCAGCGTCAGCCACCCCAGCCCGGCCGCCGCCAGCAGGGCGCCCGTCACCATGAACGGCTTGGGGCCGTACCTGGGCAGCAACTGGGAGGCCAGCCCGGCGCCGACCGCGATGACCGCGCTGACCGGCAGGAACGCCAGACCGGCCCGCAGGGGGCTGAAGTCCAGGACGTTCTGGACGAAGAGCGTCAGGAAGAAGAACATGCCGAACATCGCGGCGGCGAGACTCAGCATCATCCCGTACGTACCGGCCCGGTTGCGGTCGGCGAACATGTGCAGCGGTGTGATTGGCTGTCCGGAGCGCCGCTCCACCAGGACGAACGCCCCCAGCACCACCACGGCGGCGGCGAACGACCCCACCGTGAGCCCGTCGCTCCAGCCCTCCTGGGCGGCCCGGATGAACCCGTACACCAGCAGCACCATGCCGAGGGTGGACGTCAGGGCGCCGGTGACGTCGAAGCGCCCCGGGTGGCGCTCGGACTCGTCGATCCAGCGAGGTGTGGCGAGGACGATCAGCAGCCCGATCGGTACGTTGACGAAGAACACCCAGCGCCAGTCGAGCCACTCGACGAGCATGCCGCCGGCGAGCAGCCCGATCGCGCCGCCGCCCGCGGAGACCGCGGCGAAGACGCCGAACGCCCGGTTGCGGGCAGGTCCTTCGGCGAACGTCGTACTGATCAGGGCCAGCGAGGTCGGCGAGGCGATCGCGCCGCCGACACCTTGCAGGGCGCGCGCCGCGAGCAGCTGACCGGAGTTCTGGGCCAGCCCGCCCAGCAGCGACGCGAGGACGAAGAGCAGTACCCCGAAGACGAAGACCCGGCGCCGGCCGAGGATGTCTCCGGCCCGGCCGCCCAGCAGGAGCAGCCCGCCGAAGGTGAGCGTATAGGCGTTCACCACCCATGACAGGCCGGTGGTGGAGAAGTGGAGCGAGCTCTGGATCTGGGGCAGCGCGATGTTCACGATGGTGATGTCGAGGACCACCATCAGCTGGCAGCTGGCGATCACCAGCAGGGCCATCCCACTGCCCCGCTCGGGGGACGCGGCCCGGGAGTGCTGAGGCACGGGAGGTCGGTGGGACGGCTGAGGTGAAGTCATGGCGCGACACCCTCGGAGGCACGGGAGGGAGGGCAGACGGGGACAGGCCCCTGCCGCGGATCACTCACCGGGGGACACGAGGCGGATCGCGCGGCGGTCCACTGGTCAACCGTAAGCCCGCGTCCCCGCGCTCACCAGTCGGCCTGGCGGTGCCGGTCGGGCCCGGGGCGCCGGCCCTGGGTCCACTCCGCGAACCACCAGACGCCCGCCACCACGGACGCCCAGATCAGGCCCTGGGGGACCGCGTCGCCCCACGGGGCGTGCTCGGCCCGTCGTTCCACCACCGCCAGCACCACCCAAGCGACCACGAGGACCACGCCAACCCGGAACCGACGATGCTTGAACATGTCCCTCCGCTTACCCGGCGAGCAAACGATCACGCCGGCCGGTTCCGCCGCGCCGGCGTGCCCCGCCGCCCGGCCGGCCCGCGCCGCCGGGGGCCGCCGACCGGCGGGGCGGCCCCCGGCGCCGGAGGCCGGTCCCGGCCTCCGGCGGGCAGGGGCGGATCAGGACGCCGGTGTGCTGTCAGGGGGTGGTTTTGCGTCGTTGGGTGACGGCTTGGGTGACGTCGTCGTCGACGAGGTCGTGGTTGAGGGCGAAGCCGGCGGCTG
>NZ_JBFAGV010000034.1:0-65304 GCF_040653855.1 Streptomyces sp. NPDC050856
AGAGCGCCTGCATGGCATGCAGGAGGTCAGGAGTTCAATTCTCCTTAGCTCCACAGAATGTGGGAAGCGGGCCATCCGGATCGGATGGCCCGCTTTTCCGCGTCCGGATCAACTCCGGCCGCTGCCCAGCGCCTTGCGGCCGGCGCTCGGCAGGGCGGGACGCTCCTGCGGGGCCTTCTCCAGCCGCAGGGCGAGTTCGGGGCAGCGCCGTATCGCCAGCTGCGCGCGGTCGCGCAGGTGCACCGGCACCGACGCGTCCGCCAGCACCGGGTAGCCGTCCCGGCCCATCCGGATCAGCTCCGGCACGATGTCCGCGCACAGGCCGTGGCCCTTGCACAGGGTCCAGTCCACGGCCAGCTTCTCACCGGTGGGGATGGACTCCTCGGCGTCCTGGTAGCCGGGCTCCGGCAGGGGCAGCACCCCGATGGTGGGCCGCCCGCAGCCGCCGTGCAGGACGTGCGCGGCGAGGTCGTCGGTGAACGCCGAGAGCGTGGAGCTGAAGAACCGGGCCGACCCGTCCGGGTGCTTGCACACCCCGCGGCCCTTCACCGCCTGGGTGACCTCCCGCAGCGCCTCCAGCGCCGCCGGCCCGCCCCCGTTCAGCACGTCCGACAGCCCTCCCGCGGCCGCCGGGAGGCCCAGCCGGCACGGGCCGCACTGGCCGGCCGTCTCGGCCGCCAGCCAGTTCGCCACCCGCTGGGCCTCACCGAGCGGGCAGGTGTCCGGCCCGATCGGCAGGATCGCGCCCGCCCCCAGGGACCCGCCGACGGCCGCCAGGGACTCGCGCGACACCACGGCGTTGTGCACGGCCACCTGGTCGATCCAGTTGCCGTGGTAGCCGCCGGTCAGCACGCCCTGCGGCAGCGGCGGCGCACCGGCCAGCTGAAGCACGTACCGCAGCGGGACCCCGGTCGGGACCTCCACCACCATCGGACGCGCCACCGCGCCGGAGATCGTCAGCATGACCGTGCCCGGCTCGCTCTCCAGCCCGGTGTGGGCGTAACGGCCCGACCCGATCCGGGCCGCCACGGCGAGCTGGGCGAACGTCTCGGCGTTGGACAGCAGCGTCGGGGCGCCGCCCACGCCCGACTCGGCGGCCCGCTCCCGGCGGCCCGGCGGCAGCGCGGGGCCGCCGCCCGCCGCGCGGATCACGGCGGACGCCTCGCCGGAGACCATGCGTTCCGGGGTGCGCACCACCCGTGCGCGCAGTTGCTGGCCGCGCCGGTCGGACAGGCCCCGCTCGGCGAGCGCGGCCCGGATGGAGATCTCCGTGGAGTTGCGGGTGACCGCGACGATCAGGGTGCGGGCGCCCAGTGCCTCGGCGGCCAGCAGGGCGCCGTCCAGGATGAGGTGCGGGGCGCGGTTGAGCAGGACGGTGTCCTTGCGGCAGGCCGGCTCGCCCTCGCTGCCGTTGATGACGACGACCGGCCGCACCCCGCGCCGTATCGCCGCGTTCGCCACCGCCCGCAGCTTCCTGGCGAACGGGAACCCGGCGCCGCCCCGACCGCGCAGCGCGATCTCGTCGGCGAGCTGGGAGAGCCGCTCGCCGCCCACGGGTTCGAGCGGGCCGTGCACCTTGAGGTGCATCGGCAGGTCGAGGCGCTCCATCAGGTCGAACCCCTGCGTGAGCTGGGGGAGGCCGACGACACGGACTTCGGGGACGTCGGGGAGCGGGGCGTTCACGGGCGGTCTCCTGCGGGTGCGGTCCATGGCTCGCCGGCCGGCGGCTGCTGGAACGGGCCGGGGGCGGGCTCAGTGGGGTGGTACGGGGGAGGGGACGGGCTGTACGAGGGCGGGGCGGGGGACGGTGCGGGCGGGGGCGGGGAAGGGGTGGGCCAGAACCCGGGGCGGGCGGGCGCCGGGTCGTCGGAGAAGACGGGCAGCTCCTCCGTCATGGGAATACGTTCGGCGAGCGGAATCCGCTCAGTGGAGTCGCCGGCGTTTCCCGCGTTGCCCAGGGAGACGGCCCGGTAGGCGGCGGAGATGCCGGCGCCCGGGGAGCCGGGCGGCCTTCCCCCGGCGCCGCCGGCGCGGCCCGCGCCCGCCGCGGCGGGCGGCGGGACGAACGGGTCGTACGCCGGTGGCACGGGCGCCGACAGCGTGCGGGTCCCCTGCTCGGGGGACCCGCCGAGGGGACGGCCCGGCGCGTCCGGCCGTACGCGCGGCTCCCGCCGCAGCTCGCCCTCGTGAACCGGGGCGCCGGGAACCTGCGCCGCGCCCGGCAGGGGCGCCACCGACAGGTCGCGGCGGGAGCCCCCGGGCGCGGCCGGACGGGCCGCGCCGGGGCCGATCAGCGCCAGCAGGCGCTCGGCCAGCCGGCGCTGGAGCGGCCTGGGCAGCAGCCGCACGGAGACCGCGGCGGCGACTCCGGCCAGTGACAGGCAGTACAGGAAGACCACCCAGGTGGCGGCCGGGCGGCCCGCGTACAGGCCGTGGATCAGCGCCGAGCACCAGGCCGGATAGGCCAGCATGTGCAGTGGGCGCCAGCGGGCCGCGATGCTGCCGCGCCCGGCCAGGGCGCTGCGCAGGGTGCCGGTGGACGCGGCGACCACCATCAGCAGGCCCGCCAGCGAGCCGAAGCCGATCAGCCCGGCCGCACCGGTGACGCCGAGACCGAAGGGGACGAGGGCCCCGACGAGAGCCACATGGCCGAGGGAGACCTTGACCGTGCCGTGCAGCAGGAGGAAGCCGAGGGAGGCCACGGCGGTCGTCCGGTGGACGGCCTGGGCGAGCAGACGGTGACGGGCGGAGAGCAGCAGCCGGTCCGTGGCGAGCAGGCCCCAGGCGACGGACGCGGTCAGCGACACGAGCGACAGGACACCCGTGGTGTAGTCCAGGACGGCCCGGAAGCCGTCGCTCCCGCCGATGGCGAGAAGGGGTATGAGCACCAGCGCGGCCACGAACGACCCGACCTGTACCGGCCGGCTCGTACCGGCCTTGAGCGCGGGAGACGAGCGGATCTTGCGATGAGGGTTCATGGGGGCGACTCCGAATGGTGCGGATGAGCGGGTCCCGTTGCCGCATGCTAGGTCGCCGCATACCAACCGGTCCGAAGTTTGCTCGTTTAGCGAGATGCGCCACGGCAACTGATTCCGGGGTTGCCCTGGATAGGGGCGATTCGCGAGGTGACGCGTGTGGAACCGCACGCTCCGGACGGCCCTCCGGCCGCCCCCGTCAGGCGCGCCGTGCCCGCCGGTCCTCGGTGCGGCCGTAAGGGGCCCTGCGGTACCCTGACGCCATGCGTGCCGTACGCCTTCTGCTTAGCGAGCCGCGCTGATCAGTCCCGACGGATGCGAGATCCGGTCGGAATCGGCGCGGCGTCCCCTCCTGTGCGAGGGGATTTTTCATTTGGTGAATCGCCGGCAGAGACGATCGATGGAGCTTTAAGGATCATGAGCGAGATGACTTCTGCTGCCGAGGCAGCAGCCCCCCATCGTTACACGGCGGCCATGGCCGCCGACATCGAGGCACGCTGGCAGGACTTCTGGGACGCCGAGGGGACCTACGAGGCGCCCAACCCGAGCGGTGAGCTGGCCGGCGACCCGGCTGTCGTCTCGCGGCCGAAGAAGTTCATCATGGACATGTTCCCGTACCCCTCGGGGGCCGGACTGCACGTCGGTCACCCCCTGGGCTACATCGCCACCGACGTCTACGCCCGCCACCAGCGCATGTCCGGCCACAACGTGCTGCACACGCTGGGCTTCGACGCCTTCGGCCTGCCGGCCGAGCAGTACGCCGTGCAGACCGGCACCCACCCGCGCGTGTCGACCGAGGCGAACATCGAGAACATGAAGGCCCAGCTGCGCCGGCTGGGTCTGGGCCACGACAAGCGCCGGTCGTTCGCCACCATCGACCCGGACTACTACAAGTGGACCCAGTGGATCTTCCTGCAGATCTTCAACTCCTGGTACGACCAGGAAGCGGGCAGGGCGCGCCCGATCGCCGAACTGGTCGCGCAGTTCGAGAGCGGTGAGCGTTCCGCACCCGGCTCGCGCGCGTGGGGCGAGCTGACCGCCGCCGAGCGCGCCGACGTGCTGAGCCGGTACCGGCTGGCGTACGCGTCGGACGCGCCCGTCAACTGGTGCCCCGGCCTGGGCACCGTCCTGGCCAACGAGGAGGTCACGGCCGACGGCCGCTCCGAGCGCGGCAACTACCCGGTCTTCAAGGCCAAGCTGCGCCAGTGGAACATGCGCATCACCGCCTACGCGGACCGCCTGCTGGACGACCTGGACGCGCTGGACTGGCCCGAGGCCATCAAGCTGCAGCAGCGCAACTGGATCGGCCGCTCCGAGGGCGCCCGCGTCGACTTCGCGGTGGGGGAGGACGCGATCACCGTCTTCACCACCCGCCCCGACACCCTGTTCGGCGCCACCTACATGGTGCTGGCGCCCGAGCACGAGCTGGTCGAGAAGATCGTGCCGGCCGCCTGGCCCGAGGGCACCCACGAGGTCTGGACGGGCGGGCACGCCACCCCGGCCGAGGCCGTCGGCGCGTACCGCAAGCAGGCCGCGGCCAAGTCCGACGTCGAGCGGCAGGCCGAGGCCAAGGACAAGACCGGCGTCTTCACCGGTGCGTACGCCGTGAACCCGGTGAGCGGCGAGCGCGTCCCGGTCTTCATCGCCGACTACGTGCTGATGGGCTACGGCACCGGCGCGATCATGGCCGTCCCGGCGCACGACACCCGTGACTTCGCCTTCGCGCGTGCCTTCGAGCTGCCGATGCGCTGCGTCGTCCAGCCCTCCGACGGGCGTGGCACCGACCCCGCCACCTGGGACGACGCGTTCGACTCGTACGACGCCGAGATCATCGGCTCGGCCAACGACGACGTCTCGCTGAACGGTCTCGGGGTCGCCGACGCCAAGGCCAGGATCACCGACTGGCTGGAGACCCGCGGCATCGGCGAGGGCACGGTCAACTTCCGGCTGCGCGACTGGCTGTTCAGCCGTCAGCGGTACTGGGGCGAGCCCTTCCCGATCGTGTACGACGAGGACGGCGTCGCCCACGCGCTGCCCGAGTCCATGCTGCCGCTGGAACTGCCCGAGGTCGACGACTACTCACCGCGCACCTTCGACCCGGACGACGCCGACACCCAGCCCGAGACGCCGCTGTCGCGCGACGAGGACTGGGTCAATGTGACCCTGGACCTGGGCGACGGGCCCAAGCAGTACCGGCGCGAGACCAACACCATGCCCAACTGGGCCGGTTCGTGCTGGTACGAACTGCGCTACTTGGACCCGCACAACAGCGACAAGCTGGTCGACCCGGAGATCGAGCGGTACTGGATGGGCCCGCGCGAGGACCGGCCGCACGGCGGTGTCGACCTGTACGTGGGCGGCGCCGAGCACGCCGTCCTGCACCTGCTGTACGCCCGGTTCTGGTCCAAGGTGCTGTTCGACCTGGGGCACGTCTCCTCGGCCGAGCCGTTCCACAAGCTGTACAACCAGGGCATGATCCAGGCCTTCGTCTACCGGGACGCGCGCGGCATCGCCGTGCCGGCCGCCGAGGTCGAGGAGCGCGACGGCGCCTTCTGGTACCAGGGCGAGAAGGTCAGCCGCGTCCTGGGCAAGATGGGCAAGTCCCTGAAGAACGCGGTCACTCCGGACGAGATCTGCGCCGAGTACGGGGCGGACACACTGCGCCTCTACGAGATGGCCATGGGCCCGCTGGACGTGTCGCGGCCCTGGGACACGCGCGCGGTGGTGGGCCAGTACCGGCTGCTGCAGCGGCTGTGGCGCAACATCGTGGACGAGGCGACCGGCGAGGTCACCGTCGTCGACACCGAGCCGGACGAGGAGACGCTGCGCGCCCTGCACAAGGCCGTCGACGGCGTCTCGCAGGACATGGCCGCGATGCGTTTCAACACCGCCATCGCCAAGGTCACCGAGCTGAACAACCACCTGACCAAGTCGGCCGGGCCCCTGCCGCGCCCGGTCGCGGAGCGGCTGGTGCTGCTGGTCGCGCCGCTGGCCCCGCACATCGCCGAGGAGCTGTGGCGCAGGCTGGGCCACACCGACTCGGTCGTCCATCAGGACTTCCCGGTCGCCGACCCGGCGTACGTCGTGGACGAGACCGTCACGTGCGTGGTGCAGATCAAGGGCAAGGTGAAGGCGCGGTTGGAGGTCGCGCCGTCCATCACCGACGCCGACCTGGAGGCCCTGGCCCTGGCCGATCCGGCGGTCGTCGCGGCCCTGGGCGGCGCGGGCATCCGCAAGGTGATCGCGCGCGCGCCGAAGCTGGTGAACATCGTCCCGGCGTAACACCTGGGTGTTCTCCCCTAAGGGCAGGTTGGGGGTTCCGATGGAACCCCCGGCCTGCCTGTTCCGTTTACCGTGAAGGAACGACGGGCGAGTACGTCCGGCACCGACATCGAGGGGACCTCATGGCAACCGCGCTCCTGATCCTGGCGCTGCTCTTCGTCGCCTTCGTCGCACTGGGGGTGTACGCCGGCGTGAAGGCCGTCGGGGCGGCGAAGCGCGGCGTCGACCGCACGATCACCCAGGCGCGGCGGACCGTGGAGGACACCACCCTGCGGGCCAAGAGCTACGCCCCGGGCGGGGTGACGGCGGAACTGGCACAGCTCCGGCTGTCGCTGCGCACCTCGATGCGGGCCACCCAGGAGGCACTGGAGGCGGGCGTGACCGAGGACGCCTCCCTGAAGGAGTCGCTGGAGCTGTTCGGGCGGCTGAGCGCGCACGGGCGCGAGCTGGACGAGGAGCTCAGGCGGATGGAGCGGGAGCCGGACCGGGCCAGGGCCGCCGCCCAGCTCGGCGGGCTGCGCGAGCGTACGGAGCGGATCACCCACTCGGCCGACTCCCTGCGCTGGGCGGCCCGGGACCGGGCGAGCCGGTTCGCCGAGGACGAGCTCTCCTCGCTGAGCGCGCAGATCGACATGGAGGCCGGCGCGCTGCGGCACTGGACGGGGCGCGACCAGGACGAACCGGCGTGGCCCGGGTCCGGTACCGAGTCCGGTCGCAGCGCCGGTGACGCGCCCGCTCCCGCGGCCGGGACAGGTTCCGGAGCGAATGGTTCCGGGGTGGCCGGCAGCGGAGGACCGCAGGCGATCACGGGGCGGGACCCGCGACGGGAGACCTTCCACTCGTGGCAGAAGTCGGCCCGTCCGGAGACCACCAGCTGACCTGGAGCGATCAAGGGGCGGGGTGGGCTGCCCTCCGGCGTCGCCTGCGGGTAACCTCCCCGTCATGTCCCGCCATGTCGCGATCGTCACTGATTCCACGGCCTACCTGCCGCCGCAGACGATGGAGCGGCACGGCATCGTCGCGGTCCCGCTGACCGTCGTGCTCGGCGACCAGGCGTTCGAGGAGGGCACCGACATCTCGGCCCGCTCCCTCGCCCTCGCCCTGCAGAAGCGCCGCTCGGTGACCACGTCGAGGCCCAGCCCCGAGACGTTCGCGGCGGCCTACCGGACAGCCGCACAGGACGGTGCGACCGGGATCGTCTCGCTGCACCTGTCGGCCGAGCTCTCCGGCACCTACGACGCCGCGCTGCTCGCCGCCAAGGAAGCCCCGGTTCCGGTGCGGGTGGTGGACACCGGAATGGTCGCGATGGCGCTGGGTTTCTGCGCCGTGGCGGCCGCCGAGGCGGCGGAATCCGCCGGCAGTCCGGACGAGGCGGTAGCCGCGGCCGAGAAGCGGGCGGCCGGGACATCCGCGTACTTCTACGTCGACACCCTGGACTACCTGCGCCGGGGCGGCCGGATCGGCGCCGCCCAGGCGCTTTTCGGCTCGGCGCTCGCCGTGAAGCCCCTGCTGGAACTGGAGGGCGGGCGGATCGAGCTGCGCGAGAAGGTGCGCACGGCGTCGAAGGCCATCGCCCGGCTGGAGGAGATCGTCGCCGAACGGGCCGGCGCCGCCCCGGTGGACGTCGCGGTGCACCACCTCGCGGCGCCGGAGCGGGCCGCCGCACTGGCGGACCGGCTGCGCGAACGGGTGCCGGGCCTCGCCGACCTGCACGTCAGCGAGGTGGGAGCGGTGATCGGGGCGCACACCGGACCAGGGCTGCTGGGAGTGGTGGTCTCGGCGCGCTGAGGCTTCCCGCCGCGCCGGAGGTCACCCTCACGGGGGGCGGAGTTTTCCACAACTCCCGGGTTGTCCACCGGAATCGGTGGTGCTCAGCGGGTTCGGAGAGGTGTGCCTACCGTGCTGTGGCATGACGATCCGAACACGAACCCGAGTGGGGATCCGGCCGGGGACACGGCCGGAAGCGTTATGGGCGGGGCGGCCGGGAACACGGACCCGTTCCGCGGGGCCGACCGGCCCGGTTGCCCCGGCTGTCCGGGGCGCGACGAGCGGCCCGGGGCGGGCCCGGGGTTCCGACGCGCGGGCCCGCGGCCATGTCCGGCGCCGGTCGCGCGGGGCGGCCACAGCACCCGCGCCGGCCCTCCGCCGCCGGGCCGACGCGCTCTTCGCAGGGGCGGGCGGGTATACGACGCATCCGCCGCCGGCTCCCGGGCCCGCCGCCACCGACGCTGCCACGGCCGCCGCCGGTGCTGCCCCCGCCGGTCTCCCGGCGCCGCCGGGGACGCTTGGCACCGTCCCGCCGGGGACCCTCCGCCCGGCCCCGGCCCCGGCCCCGGCCCCGGGCATGGGCACGGCCACGCCGGGAGCGCTTCCCACGGCCGTGCCGGCCGGGGAGCCGGCCGTGCGGGGCGGGGAGGGAGCCGGCCCTGAGGACCGGTGGCGCCCGGCCCGGCCCGCGGCCGGTTCGCCGCCGTCGGCCCGCGCCACGCTGCGCGAGCGACTGCCACTGTGGGTGCGGCTGCGGTGCGGGATCGAGCCACGGGCGCTCGCCGCCCTGGGCGTGGTCCTGGCCCTGGCGGCCGTGCTGGCGGGGCGGTACTTCTGGGCGGGCCGGCCCGAGCCCGTGGCCGCGCCCGCCGTGGTCCGCGAGGCCGCGCCCGAGGTGCCCCGCGGCCCCACCGGCACCGTGCCGGGCCGGGGGGTGCCGTCCGCCGGGCCGCCGCCCGTCGTCGTGGACGTGAGCGGGAAGGTGCGGCGGCCGGGCGTGCTCCGGCTGCCCGCCGGGTCGCGGGTCGCCGACGCCCTGCGGGCGGCGGGCGGTGTCCGGCCGGGCACCGACGTCACCGGACTCAACCGGGCCCGGGTCCTCATGGACGGGGAGCAGGTCGTGGTGGGTGTCCCCGCCCCCGCCGGGCAGCCGCCCGGCCCGGCGGCAGCGACCGGCCAGGGCGTGTCCGGGGCCGGGGCGAGTGGCGGGCCGGTCAGCCTCAGCACCGCCACCGTGGAGCAGTTGGACACGCTGCCCGGTGTCGGCCCCGTGCTCGCCCAGCACATCGTCGACTACCGCACCCGGCACGGTGGCTTCCGGTCGGTCGACGAGCTGCGCGAGGTGAACGGGATCGGTGCCCGCAGGTTCGCGGACCTCAAGTCCCTGGTACGGCCATGACCCGCGCCCGGGTCCACGAGGCCTCCGGGCACCGGCTGGGTGCCGCCAACCCGCGCCAGGAGGGCCCGGCCGACCTGCGGCTGGTGCCGCCGGCCCTGGCCGCGTGGGGCGCGGCGGCGCTCACCATCGGCGCCCCGGGCCCGTGGGCGGTCACGGGCGTGGTGCTCTGCGCGGGGGCCGCGGCGCTGCTCCTGATGTTCGCCGTTGGAGCGAGGGCGAGCGGCGCGGCCGTCGGGAGTGGTACGACAACCGGGAGCGGGAGCGGGAGCGGGAGCGCGGGCGAGGTCGGTGACGGGGGCGGTGGCGGTGGCGGACGGTGGCGGACCACCGCCACCGCGGTCGCCGCGGTGTTGCTGTGCGGCGCGGCCGGGGCCGCGTCGGCCGGGTTCCACGGGGCCGATCCGCGGCGGGGCCCGCTGCCGGGCCTGGCCCGGGAGCACGCCCGGGTCACCGTCGACGTGACGGTCACCTCCGACCCGCGGCTCACCAGGCCGAGGGTGCGGGGCAACCACATGGCGCCGGTCGCCGTCGTCCTGAACGGCCAGGTGACGCGGGTGAGGGCACCGGGCGGCGCGGTCACCGGGGTTCGTACCCCGGTCCTCCTGATCGCACGGCCGGGTGGCGGGCGCGGTGACGGCTGGCTGCGGCTGCTGCCCTCCACCCGGCTGCGGGTGTCCGGCCGGCTGGCACCACCGCTCCGCGAGGGCGACCCGTTCGCCGCGGCCTTCCGCGCCGACGCGGGCGCCCCACGGGTCACCGCGCCGCCGACCGCCCTTCAGCGCCTGGCGGGACAGCTCCGCGCGGGCCTGCGCACCGCGACCGACGGCCTGGCGCCGGACGCCCGCGCCCTGCTGCCCGGGCTCGTCGTCGGAGACACCTCCGGAGTCCCGCCCGACCTCCACGACGCCTTCGAGACCACCGACCTCACCCACCTGCTGGCGGTGTCCGGCAGCAACCTCACCATCGTCCTGCTCCTGCTCATCGGTCCGCCCGGCACCGCGCTGCGGGCCGAACGCGGCGGCCTGGCGCCACGGCTGGGGATCTCGCTGCGGGTGACCGCGCTGCTGGGCGGGGTGCTCACCCTGGCCTTCGTCCTGGTCTGCCGGCCGGATCCGAGCGTGCTGCGGGCCGCCGCCTGCGGCCTGATCACCCTGCTGGCCATCGGCACCGGCCGCCGCAGATCGCTGATCCCCGCGCTGGCCGCCGCCGTGCTGCTGCTGGTGCTGTACGACCCGTGGCTGGCCCGCAGTTACGGATTCCTGCTCTCCGTACTGGCCACCGGCGCCCTGCTGACACTCGCCCCGCGCTGGAGCGCCGGGCTCCGGCGGCGCCGGGTGCCGCCCCGGCTCGCCGAGGCCCTGGCGGCCGCCGGCGCCGCCCAGGCCGTGTGCGCCCCCGTCGTGGCCGTGTTCGCGGCCCGGATCAGCCTGGTGGCGATCCCGTGCAACCTGATGGCCGAGCTGGCGGTGGCCCCGGCCACGGTCCTGGGCTTCGCCGCGCTCGCCACCGCGCCGGTGGCCATACCGGTGGCCCGGGTGCTCGCCGAGTGCGCGGGCTGGCCCGCCGGCTGGATCGCCTCCGTGGCCCGCGCCGGCGCGGCGCTCCCCGGGGCCAGCGCGGACTGGCCGGGAGGCTGGTGGGGCGGGCTGCTGCTGGCCGCCCTGACCGGACTGGTCGTCCTGGTGGCCCGGCGGACGCGGCACCGGGCCTGGACGGCCGCCGTCTGTACCGCGCTGCTGCTGCTCGCGGTGGTGCGGCCACCGCCACTGACCAGACTGGTGACCGGGTGGCCGCCCCCGGACTGGGTGTTCGCCATGTGCGACGTGGGCCAGGGGGACGCGACGGTTCTGGCCGCGGGCGGCGGCACGGCCGTGGTGGTGGACGCGGGGCCCGATCCGGAGCCCGTCGACCGCTGCCTGAGGGACCTGGGGGTCAGCAGGGTGCCACTGGTGGTCCTGACCCACTTCCACGCCGACCATGTCGCGGGGCTGCCCGGTGTGCTGCGCGGCCGGGCCGTCGGGGCGATCCAGACGACGAACCTCCAGGACCCGCCCGGGCAGGCCGCGTTCGTACGGAGGACGGCCGCCGCCGCCGGGGTGCCGGTCATTCGCGCGGCGCCGGGCGAACGGCGCCGGCTCGGACGGCTCGACTGGCGGGTGCTGTGGCCGGGCGCGACGGCGGAGCCCGCTCCGGAGGGCGCCAACGACTCCAGCGTCACCCTCCTGGTCCGCACCGCCGGCGGGGCGACCCTGCTGCTCCTGGGCGACCTCGAACCGCCGGCGCAGCAGGGCCTGGCGCGGGCGTACCCGGACCTGCCGCCGGTGGACGTCCTCAAGGTCGCCCACCACGGTTCCGCACACCAGGACCCGCACCTGCTCAGCAGGGTCCGCCCCCGGCTGGCGCTCGTCTCGGCCGGCCGGGACAACCCTTACGGCCATCCCGCTCCCCGCACCCTCGGCGCCCTGCGGGCCGGGGGAGCGATGGTGCTGCGCACCGACCGGGACGGGGCGATCGCGGTGACGGGCGCGGGGAAGAACCTGGGCGTCACCGCGGCGGCCGGGTCGACGACGGTCAACGAGGCCGCCGCCGGGCGGCTTTCCAGCCGCCGGCGGTACGAGCGGTACCCGCCGTCCGGATCTTTTCCAGGGGTTGAACAATGGCACCCGTGAGCGATGTGAGACATGTGCTGGTGCTGCCGGACCGGGACGCCGCGGAAGAGGCCGCGGAGGAACTGGGTGCGCGTTTCGGCGTCACCGAGGAGCCGCAACTGGTCCGGGACGCGCTGGCCGGCGAGGACGACGCCGAGGACGCCCAGTGGCTGGTGGTCGTCGAGGACCCGGACGGCCGGCTGGCCGCCGCCGAGCTGGACGACTTCGCGGCCGAGTGGGAGGGCTGGCGCGAGGAGCCGTAGGCGGGAGGCGTTGTCGGTGGCCCGTGGGATGCTGGACGCGATGGCCACCAGAAAGAACCCGACCGACGACCCCCTCGCCCCCGTCACGCTCGCCGTGGGCCAGGAGGACCTGCTCCTCGACCGCGCGGTGCAGCAGGTGGTGGCGGCCGCCCGTGCCGCCGACGCCGACACGGATGTCCGCGACCTGGCGCCCGACCAGCTCCAGCCCGGCAGCCTCGCCGAGCTGACGAGTCCCTCGCTGTTCGCCGAGCGCAAGGTGCTGGTCGTACGGAACGCGCAGGACCTCTCCGCCGAGACGGTCAAGGACGTCAAGGCGTACCTCGGCGCGCCCGTCGACGAGATCTCGCTGGTGCTCCTGCACGCCGGCGGCGCCAAGGGCAAGGGACTGCTGGACGCGGCCCGCAAGGCGGGGGCGAGGGAGATCGCCTGCCCGAAGACGACCAAGCCGGCGGAGCGGCTGACGTTCGTCCGCGGTGAGTTCCGCGCGCAGGGCCGGTCGGCCACTCCCGAGGCGTGCCAGGCGCTCGTGGACGCCGTCGGCAGCGACCTGCGCGAGCTCGCCAGCGCCGTCTCGCAGCTGACCGCCGATGTCGAGGGCACGATCGACGAGGCGATCGTCGGCCGGTACTACACGGGCCGCGCGGAGGCGTCCAGCTTCAATGTCGCCGACCGGGCCGTGGAGGGGCGGGCCGCCGAGGCGCTGGAGGCGTTGCGCTGGTCCCTCTCCACCGGGGTGGCCCCCGTTCTGATCACCAGTGCGCTGGCGCAGGGCGTCCGGGCGATCGGCAAGTTGTCGTCGGCCCGGGGCGGCCGGCCCGCCGACCTCGCCCGCGAGCTCGGTATGCCGCCGTGGAAGATCGACCGGGTGCGCCAGCAGATGCGCGGCTGGACCCCCGACGGGGTCGCGGTGGCCCTGCGCGCGGTCGCCGAGGCGGACGCGGGCGTCAAGGGCGGCGGCGACGACCCGGAGTACGCGCTGGAGAAGGCGGTCGTCACCATCGCCCGCGCGGCCCGCTCCGGCCGCTGAGCCGGCTCGCACCCACACGGCAGAGCACCGGAGACGCGCCCCCGCACCGCGTCGCCGGTGCACCCGGCCGCCCCCTGCCCGGAAGCCCACGCCGGCCCGCACCCGAGGCGGCGCACCTGCGCACCGGCGCCGGTGCACCCGAGCGCGCCCCGCACCCGGCGCACCGAGCCCTTCGCAGCGGCGGCGCCACGCCACACACCCGGCACCCAAGCAGCGCGGCCCCGGCCGTTCCCGCACCCGGCCGCCCCCTGCCCGGAAGCCCACGCCGGCCCGCACCCGAGGCGGCGCACCTGCGCACCGGCGCCCGGCCGCCCCGTGCCCAGAAGGCCCACCCCAACCGCTCCCGCCACCAGGTCCCCAAGGCCCCAGCCCTCACGCGCGCGCCGCCCCCCCAAGGCCCGGACATGCCGAAGGCCCCGGCTGCCGCCCTGGGGAAGGGCGGCAGCCGGGGCCTTCGGGTCACGACTGGTTCCAGTGGTCACACTGGCTGGACTCGCACCCGCGTGGCGAACGCAGGCCGCGTGCGAGTCCGGGGGCGCCGGTCAGGAGCGGAAGAGAGGGCCCGCTGGGTCCGTCCCGGCGATCACATCAGATGCGTGCTCAGCCCTGGAGGGAGGAGACCTTGGTCGCCAGCGCCGACTTCTTGTTGGCGGCGGCGTTCTTGTGGATGACGCCCTTCGAGACAGCCTTGTCGAGCTTGCGGGACGCCTCGCGGGCGGCCGCGGTGGCCTTCTCGACGTCACCCGCGGCCACAGCCTCACGGGCCTTGCGGATCGCGGTCTTGAGCGACGACTTGACGGCCTTGTTGCGCAGGCGCGCCTTCTCGTTCGTCTTGTTCCGCTTGATCTGGGACTTGATGTTCGCCACGAAAGAGCCTTTTCAGGTTCGTAATGATTCTCGGTGTGCGTCCCGCCTCCCCGTGGCCCTTCGGGCACGGGACTGCCCCCGAGAGGGCTACGAGACACAGCTGCTCAGGCTACCAGTCGCCACCGGAGCGGCCCAAACCGAGCGCCCGTCCCCGTCCGTGGGACCATGGAACCTACGTATCGATCCGACGTCGACCCGAGCAGAGACGCCCGGCGCCTCAAGAATCAGGACCCTGCGTGCCCGCGACCCCTACCCACGTGCCCGAGCCGAGCCGTACCGACCCGGCGCTGATCCGCAACTTCTGCATCATCGCGCACATCGACCACGGCAAGTCGACCCTCGCCGACCGGATGCTCCAGCTGACCGGTGTCGTCGAGCAGCGGCAGATGCGCGCCCAGTACCTCGACCGCATGGACATCGAGCGCGAGCGCGGCATCACGATCAAATCCCAGGCGGTACGGCTGCCCTGGGCCCCCAACGAGGGGCCCGACCAGGGCACCACCCACATCCTGAACATGATCGACACCCCCGGTCACGTGGACTTCACGTACGAGGTGTCCCGGTCCCTCGCCGCCTGCGAGGGCACCGTCCTGCTCGTCGACGCCGCCCAGGGCATCGAGGCGCAGACCCTCGCCAACCTCTACCTGGCGATGGAGAACGAGCTCACCATCGTCCCGGTGCTCAACAAGATCGACCTGCCGGCCGCCCAGCCGGAGAAGTTCTCCGAGGAGCTCGCCAACCTCATCGGCTGCGACCCGGAGGACGTCCTGCGGGTGTCGGCCAAGACCGGCGTCGGCGTCGAGGCGCTGCTGGACCGGGTGGTGCGCGACGTGCCGGCCCCGGTCGGCGTCAAGGACGCGCCCGCCCGCGCGATGATCTTCGACTCGGTCTACGACTCGTACCGCGGCGTCGTCACCTACGTCCGTGTCATCGACGGGCAGCTCAGCAAGCGCGAGCGCATCAAGATGATGTCGACCGGCGCCACCCACGAGCTGCTGGAGATCGGCACCAACTCGCCCGAGATGCTGCCCGCCGACGGGCTCGGCGTCGGCGAGGTCGGCTACCTCATCACCGGTGTGAAGGACGTCCGCCAGTCCAAGGTCGGTGACACCATCACCACCCTGCACAAGGGCGCGACCGAGGCCCTCGGCGGTTACAAGGACCCCAAGCCGATGGTGTTCTCGGGCCTGTACCCGCTGGACGGCTCCGACTACCCGGAGCTGCGTGACGCCCTGGACAAGCTCCAGCTCAACGACGCCGCGCTGGTCTACGAGCCGGAGACGAGCGCCGCGCTGGGCTTCGGTTTCCGCGTGGGCTTCCTCGGCCTGCTGCACCTGGACGTGATCCGGGAGCGCCTGGAGCGCGAGTTCGGCCTGGACCTGATCGCCACCGCCCCCAACGTGGTCTACCGCGTGCTCATGGAGGACGGCAGCGAGCACACGGTCACCAACCCCAGCGAGTTCCCCGAGGGCAAGATCAGCGAGGTCTACGAGCCGGTCGTGCGCGCCACGGTCCTCGCGCCCAGCGAGTTCATCGGCTCGATCATGGAGCTGTGCCAGAACCGTCGCGGCAGCCTCCTGGGCATGGACTACCTCTCCGAGGACCGGGTGGAGATCCGTTACACCCTTCCCCTCGCGGAGATCGTCTTCGACTTCTTCGACCAGCTGAAGTCCAAGACGCGCGGTTACGCCTCCCTCGACTACGAGCCCACCGGCGAGCAGACGTCCAGCCTGGTCAAGGTCGACATCCTGCTGCACGGCGACAAGGTCGACGCCTTCTCCGCCATCACGCACAAGGACGCGGCGTACGCGTACGGCGTGCGGCTGGTCGCCAAGCTGCGCGAGCTGATCCCGCGGCAGGCGTTCGAGGTGCCCATCCAGGCGGCCATCGGCTCCCGGGTCATCGCCCGCGAGACCATCCGCGCCATCCGCAAGGACGTCCTCGCCAAGTGCTACGGCGGTGACATCTCGCGTAAGCGGAAGCTGCTGGAGAAGCAGAAGGAAGGCAAGAAGCGGATGAAGATGGTCGGCTCCGTCGAGGTGCCGCAGGAGGCCTTCATCGCGGTGCTGTCCAGCGACGACGACGCCGGCGGCAAGGGCAAGAAGTAACCACGCGCCGGAGCCGTACCCGGCCCGCGCGCAGGCACGGCACACGGAAGCGCCCGTTCGGTCCATGGACGGGCGCTTTCGCGTGCTCCGGACGGGCCGGAGCGGGCGGCAGTCGTTATGAAGCGGGTATGAAGCACCCGGCCACAGCCCCTTACATGGCGGACCTCCGCGCTCTAACCTGATCCCGCCCGAGGTTACTCGCCAGTTAAACAACCTGCACCTGCCCAGTCGCGCAGCCCTGCCGCAGGCCGCCCGGAGGACGTCGTGAGCAACACACACCCCCAGATCGAGAACCGCCCGCCCTCCGTGGCGGCCCTCTTCGCCGAGCGTGTCGCCAGGACCCCGGACGCCGAGGCCTACCGCTACCCGGTGCCCTCGCCCTCCGGCCAGGGCCCCGACGACTGGAAGTCGCTCAGCTGGGCGGAGACCGCCGAACGGGTCCACGCCATCGCCGCCGGGCTGATCGGCCTCGGGGTGCTCCCCGAGGAGCGGGTCGCCCTCGCCTCGGCCACCCGCGTGGAGTGGATCCTGGCCGACCTCGGCGTGATGTGCGCGGGCGCCGCCACCACCACCGTGTACCCGCAGACCAACGCCGAGGAGTCGGCGTACATCCTGGCCGACTCCGCCAGCCGGGTGCTGATCGCGGAGGACGCCTCCCAGCTCGCCAAGGCGCGCGAGCGGCGCGCCGAGCTGCCCGGCCTCGCCCATGTGGTGGTCGTCGACCCGGCCGGCGCGCAGCCGGCGCAGGGCGACCCGGAGGGCTGGGTGCTGTCCCTGGCCGACCTGGAGGCACGCGGCCGGGAGTACCTGGAGAAGAACCCCGACGCCGTCCGCGAGCGGGTCGCGGCGATCACCCCCGGGCAGCTCGCCACCCTCATCTACACCTCCGGCACCACCGGCCGCCCCAAGGGGGTGCGGCTGCCGCACGACAACTGGTCGTACATGGCCAAGGCCATCGCCGCCACCGGCCTGGTCACCCCCGACGACGTCCAGTACCTGTGGCTGCCGCTCGCCCACGTCTTCGGCAAGGTGCTGATCTCCGGGCAGATCGAGGTGGGGCACGTCACGGCGGTGGACGGCCGGGTCGACAAGATCATCGAGAACCTGCCGGTGGTCCAGCCGACCTACATGGCCGGCGTCCCCCGCATCTTCGAGAAGGTCTACAACGGCGTCGCGGCCAAGGCGCGGGCCGGCGGCGGGGCCAAGTACAAGATCTTCCAGTGGGCCGCCGAGGTGGCGCGCGAGTACGCGAAGGTCACCCAGGACAACTTCCGCCGCACCGGCCTGGCTACCGCCCCCCTCGGGCTCACCGCCAAGCACAAGGTCGCCGACGCCCTGGTGTACTCCAAGCTCCGGGAGGCGTTCGGCGGGCGGCTGCGCGCCGCGGTCTCCGGCTCGGCCGCGCTGTCGCCCGAGATCGGCTTCTTCTTCTCCGGGGCCGGCATCCACATCCTGGAGGGCTACGGGCTCACCGAGACCAGCGCCGCCAGCTTCGTCAACCCCGGCGAGGCCTACCGCACCGGCACGGTCGGCAAGCCGCTGCCCGGCACCGAGGTGCGCATCGCCGACGACGGCGAGATCCTGCTGCGCGGCCCCGGCGTCATGGAGGGCTACCACGGGCTTCCGGAGCGGACCGCCGAGGTCCTGGAGCCGGACGGCTGGTTCCACACCGGCGACATCGGAGAGCTGTCCGCGGACGGCTACCTGCGCATCACCGACCGCAAGAAGGACCTGATCAAGACCTCCGGCGGCAAGTACATCGCGCCCGCCGAGGTCGAGGGCCGGTTCAAGGCGGTCTGCCCGTACGTCTCCAACATCCTGGTGCACGGCGCCGACCGGAACTTCTGCACGGCGCTGATCGCGCTGGACGAGCCGGCCATCCTCGGCTGGGCCGAGGAGAACGGACTGGGCGGCCGGCCGTACGCCGAGGTGGTCGCCGCGCCGGAGGCGCAGCGGCTCATCCAGGGGTACGTGGACGAGCTCAACCAGGGCCTGCAGCGCTGGCAGACCATCAAGAAGTTCCGGCTCCTGCCGCGCGACCTGGACATCGAGCACGGCGAACTGACACCGAGCCTGAAGCTGAAGCGCCCGGTGGTGGAGCGCGAGTACCGCCACCTCATCGACGAGATGTACGCGGGCACCCGGGAGGTGTGACCCCGGCGAGCCACGGCCCGCGGTGCAGCCCACCGCGCGGCCCGGGCCCCGGGCAGGGGGAGCCGTCCCGTGGACGGCGCCCCCTGTTCGGGGTCAATTGTGCGGCCAGTTCCATGACTCGGCGCTTACGGGCGAGTCCGATCTGTCACCCTGTCGGTGTCCGAACCGGAGCCGACGAGGAGCCGCACGTGGGGTCCTTTCCGTCACAACGGGCCACCGCCCCGACACCTCACCATCTCTCGCCCCCGCACCCGCCGCCGGGCCCCTCCCTCGCGCGGACCAGCCTGCCCGGCAACCCGCTCGCCCCGTCCGCCGCGCGCCGGTTCGTCCGGGCCGCGCTCGCCGACTGGACCGGCCTGGCGCTGCCCGCCGCGGCCACCATCACCGACCGGGTCGCCGACGACGCCGTCCTGGTCGTCGACGAGCTGGTCACCAACGCCGTCGTGCACGCCGGCACCACCGTCGAGCTCCTCTTCCGGCTGGAGGAGCCCACCGAGGACGAGCCCGCCGCCCTCGTCCTGGAGGTGTCCGACCACCACCCCGCCCGCAACGTGCGCGACGGGCGGCAGCCCGACGAGTGCGGCATCGCCGAGTACGGCCGCGGGCTCCAGCTCGTGGCCGCCCTCGCCGAGTGCTGGGGCATCACCTACCACCCCGGCCTCAAGACCGTCTGGGCGCGGCTGCCGCTCGACGGCTGGGACACCTGCCCGGTGCCCGGCGGCGAACAGGCGATCCAGCGCGGCCTGCGCGCCGCCGAGATCCTCGCGCCCGCCCCCCGGCGCCCGGTGCGCGACGACCAGGAGTGGGCCGGCGGCGGCGCGCTCTCCTTCCTGGCCGAGGCCTCCGACCTGCTGGCCGGACAACTCGACGAGGACCTCGTGGCGGCCCTCGCCGGGCAGCTCCTCGTGCCCCGGCTGGCCGACTGGTGCGCGTTCTGGCTGGAGGGCGACGACAGTGAGGGCACGTCTCCCCGCCTGGCCCGGGTCTGGCACGCCGACGAGTCCGCCATCGAGCCGCTGCGCATGGTGCTCCAGAAGGAACCCCCACCGATGACCGAGCCCGCCCACCCCGGCCCGGTCCCCGTTCCCTGGCCGGAGGAGACCGGCCAGGGCGGTGAGACCTTCTGCGGCCGGACCGGCCGCGGCGCCGCCCTGGCCTACCGGCTGGTCGTCGGCGGCCGGGGGCTCGGCACCCTGCTGCTGGGACGGCGCGGACAGGCCCGCGTCCCGGAGGCGGTCACCGCGCTCGTCGAGGACTTCGCGCGGCGCGTGGCCCTCGCCATCGGGGCGGCCCGCCGGTACACCCGCCAGGTCACCATCAGCCGGGTGCTCCAGCGCGGGCTGCTGCCCAGCCAGGTGGCGCGCATTCCCGGCGTCGAGAGCTGCGTGGTGTACGAGCCGAGTGGCGACGGGCTGGCCGGCGGCGACTTCTACGACATCTTCCAGGCGGGCCCGGGCGTCCGGCGCTGGTGCTTCATGCTCGGCGACGTCCAGGGCAGCGGCCCCGAGGCCGCCGTCGTCACCGGCCTGGCCCGCCCCTGGCTGCGGCTGCTGGCCCGTGAGGGACACCAGGTCGGCGAGGTACTCGACCGGCTCAACCGGCTCCTGCTCGACGACGCCACGGAGGTCGCCGAGGCGGCCGCCCTGATGGCCGCGGCGGCCGGCGGCCAGGACCTGCCGGGCTCGCGGCAGTCCCGGTTCCTGTCCCTGCTGTACGGGGAGATCGTCCCGCTGGCTCCGGAGGACGGCGGCGGGGCCCGGTGCACCCTGGCCTGCGCCGGCCATCCCCTGCCGCTGCTGCTGCGCCCTGACGGAACGGTCCTCCAGGCCGCCGTGCCGCAGGTCCTCCTGGGTGTCGTCGACGACGTGGGATACGAGAGCCACACCTTCCACCTCGCCCCCGGCGACACCCTCCTCTGTGTCACCGACGGCGTCACCGAGCGGCGCTCGCGCACCGGGCGGATGCTCGACGACGAGGACGGCCTGGCGCAGATCCTCACCGCCTGCGCCGGACACAGCGCGCAGAGCGTCGCCGAACGGGTCAGGCGCGCGGTCCACGCCTTCGGCGAGACACCCGTACGCGACGACCTCGCCCTGCTGGTCCTCCAGGCCCCGGCCCCCGGCCAGCTCACCGGCTGACGGACCGCACGGGGCCACCGGGTGGCGGCCGGCCCGGGGCGGCCGGGCGGCGGACCCGGTCACGCGGCCGGGTGACGGACAATGGGCGGTATGCCTTCCGTACTGCCCGATGGTGAGCCCATGCCCGAGGACGGCGCGCTGCCCGCGTCCGCCCTGCTCGGGTCCGGTGAGCGGCCGCTCGGGTTCTATCTGCACGTGCCGTACTGCGCCACCCGCTGCGGCTACTGCGACTTCAACACCTACACCGCCACCGAGCTGCGCGGCTCCGGCGGCGTGCTGGCCTCCCGGGACAACTACGCCACCACCCTCACCGACGAGGTCCGCCTGGCCCGCAAGGTGCTCGGCGACGACCCCCGGCCGGTACGGACCGTCTTCGTGGGCGGCGGCACACCGACGCTGCTCGCCGCGTCCGACCTGGTGGCCATGCTCGCCGCGATCCGTGACGAGTTCGGGCTCGCGGACGACGCCGAGATCACCACCGAGGCCAACCCGGAGTCCGTCGACCCCGGCTACCTCGCCACCCTCCGGGAGGGCGGTTTCAACCGGATCTCCTTCGGCATGCAGAGCGCCCGGCAGCACGTCCTGAGGGTGCTCGACCGCACCCACACCCCGGGCCGCCCCGAGGCCTGCGTCGCCGAGGCCCGCGCGGCCGGGTTCGAGCACGTCAACCTCGACCTGATCTACGGCACCCCCGGCGAGAGCGACGACGACTGGCGGGCGTCCCTGGAGGCGGCGATCGGCGCGGGCCCCGACCACGTGTCCGCGTACGCCCTGATCGTGGAGGAGGGCACCCAGCTCGCCCGCCGCATCCGGCGCGGCGAGGTGCCGATGACCGACGACGACGTGCACGCCGACCGGTACCTGATCGCCGAGGAGTTCCTGACGGGCGCCGGGTTCGACTGGTACGAGGTGTCCAACTGGGCCACCTCGTCGGCCGGGCGGTGCCTGCACAACGAGCTGTACTGGCGCGGCGCCGACTGGTGGGGAGCCGGGCCCGGCGCGCACAGCCACGTGGGCGGGGTGCGCTGGTGGAACGTCAAGCATCCCGGCGCCTACGCCGCCGCCCTCGCCCAGGGCCGCTCCCCGGGCGCCGGCCGCGAGCTGCTGTCGGGGGAGGACCGGCGCGTCGAGCGGGTGCTGCTGGAGCTGCGCCTGCGGGACGGCTGCCCGCTGTCCCTGCTCAGGCCCGCCGGGCTGGCCGCCGCCGGCCGGGCGGTGTCCGACGGCCTCCTGGACCCCGGCCCCTTCGCCGGGGGCCGCGCGGTCCTCACCCTGCGCGGCCGGCTGCTGGCCGACGCCGTCGTACGGGACCTGGTGGACTGAACCCGGCTCAGGGCGCCGTCACGAAGTCGATCAGCTCCTCGACCCGGCCCAGCAGCGCCGGCTCCAGGTCCTTGTAGGAGCGGACCCGCGACAGGATGTGCTGCCAGGCCGCGCCCGTGTTCTCCGGCCAGCCCAGGGCGCGGCACACCCCCGTCTTCCAGTCCTGGCCGCGGGGCACGGCGGGCCACGCGGGGATGCCCACGGAGGACGGCTTCACCGCCTCCCAGATGTCGATGTACGGGTGCCCCACCACCAGGGTGTGGGCGTCCGTGACCCGCGCCGCGACACGGGACTCCTTGGAGCCCGGCACCAGGTGGTCCACCAGGACGCCCAGCCGGGCGTCCGGGCCGGGCCCGAAGTCCCGCACGACGGCCGGCAGGTCGTCGACGCCCTCCAGGTACTCCACGACCACGCCCTCGACGCGCAGGTCGTCGCCCCAGACCCGCTCCACCAGCTCGGCGTCGTGGCGGCCCTCCACATAGATCCGCCCCGCCCGGGCCACCCGGGCGCGCGCACCCGGCACGGCGACCGAGCCGGAGGCGGTGCGGGACGGCCGCGCGGGCCCTGCGGCCGGACGCACCAGGGTGACCGTACGGCCCTCCAGCAGGAACCCGCGCGGCGCCAGCGGGAAGGCCCGCTGCTTGCCGAACCGGTCCTCCAGGGTGACCGTCCCCGCCTCACAGCCGATCACCGCCCCGCAGAAACCCGTGCCCACCTCCTCCACCACCAGGTCCGGCTCGGCGGGTACCTCCGGCACCGGCGCGGAACGCTTCCAGGGGGGCGTGAGATCGGGGTGGTAGCTGCGCATCCGTCAGACGCTACGACACCCCGAACCGGCGGGCCAGCTCATCGCGCTGGGCGCGTACGAACGCGGCGTCGACCACCGCCCCGTGGCCCGGCACGTACAGCGCGTCCTCACCGCCCAGCTCCAGCAGCCGGTCCAGCGCGGCCGGCCAGCGCGACGGGACGGCGTCCGGCCCGGCCTGCGGGTCGCCCGACTCCTCCACCAGGTCGCCGCAGAACACCACCGCCCGGGACCCGTTCCCGCCCGGCACCAGCAGCGCGAGATCGTGGCCGCTGTGCCCCGGTCCGGCGTCGGACAGCAGCACCTGGCGCCCGCCCAGCTCCACCGTCCAGCCGCCGCAGACCAGGTGGTGCGGCACGACCAGCACGTCCGTCGCCTCCACCGCGTCCGGCTCGGCGACCCCGTGACGTACCGCGTCGACGCGCAGCGCGTCCCGTTCCCGGCTCAGCAGGGCGTCGACGCCCACCGCCCCGTACACCTCCGCCCCGGCGAACGCCGCCGTCCCCAGCACGTGGTCGAAGTGCGGATGGCTCAGTGCGACATGCGTCACCCTGCGGCCGCCCAGCAGCCGCTGCGCCTGGGCCCTGATCTCGGCGCCCTCCCGCAGGGTGGCACCCGTGTCGAACAGCAGGGCCCCGCGCTCCCCGGCGACCAGCGCGGTGGTCGCGTCCCAGACCGGCAGCCGCCGCCTGCCGACCCCGTCGCCGAGCCGCTCCCAGCCGAAGTCTTCCCAACGGACGTCCATACCGCGACGCTATCGGCAAACCCAGGGGCCCGCCCCGCCGACGGCGTGACCGCCGCCCTTGGCACGGGCGCGCCCGGGCCCCGTACACTGACCCGGGGACGGCTGGCACTCGGACAGGGCGAGTGCCAGGCCAAACGGCAGGAACCAGAGCTAGCTGGAGGTGTGCGCATGCTCAGCGAACGCAGACTCGAAGTGCTGCGCGCCATCGTCCAGGACTACGTCGGCACCGAGGAGCCGGTCGGTTCCAAGGCGCTCACCGAGCGCCACAACCTCGGCGTCTCCCCGGCCACCGTGCGCAACGACATGGCCGTCCTGGAGGAGGAGGGGTTCATCGCCCAGCCCCACACCAGCGCCGGCCGGATCCCCACCGACAAGGGCTACCGGCTCTTCGTCGACAAGCTGGCCGGGGTCAAGCCGCTGTCGACGCCCGAGCGGCGCGCCATCCAGAACTTCCTGGACGGCGCGGTCGACCTGGACGACGTCGTCGGCCGTACGGTACGGCTGCTGGCGCAGCTCACCCGGCAGGTGGCGGTCGTCCAGTACCCCTCGCTGACCCGGTCCACCGTGCGCCACGTCGAGCTGCTGTCGCTGGCGCCGGCCCGGCTGATGCTGGTCCTGATCACCGACACGGGCCGGGTGGAGCAGCGCATGATCGACTGCCCCGCGCCGTTCGGCGAGACGTCCCTGGCCGACCTGCGGGCGCGGCTCAACAGCCGGGTGGTCGGGCGGCGCTTCACCGACGTACCGCAGCTGGTGCAGGACCTCCCCGAGTCCTTCGAGACGGAGGACCGCGGGACCGTCTCCACGGTGCTGGCCACCCTGCTGGAGACGCTGGTGGAGGAGACCGAGGAGCGGCTGATGATCGGCGGAACCGCCAATCTCACCCGCTTCGGGCACGACTTCCCGCTGACGATCAGGCCGGTGCTGGAGGCGCTTGAGGAGCAGGTCGTGCTCCTCAAGCTGCTCGGCGAGGCCACGGACTCGGCCATGACCGTACGCATCGGGCACGAGAACGCCCATGAGGGGCTCAGCTCCACGTCCGTCGTCGCGGTCGGTTACGGTTCAGGCGACGAGGCAGTCGCCAAACTCGGCGTGGTCGGACCGACCCGCATGGACTACCCCGGAACGATGGGAGCGGTACGCGCAGTGGCACGTTACGTCGGACAGATCCTGGCGGAGTCGTAAGTGGCCACGGACTACTACGCCGTACTCGGCGTACGCCGCGACGCGTCCCAGGACGAGATCAAGAAGGCGTTCCGGCGGCTCGCTCGCGAGCTGCACCCGGACGTCAACCCCGATCCGAAGACGCAGGAGCGGTTCAAGGAGATCAACGCCGCCTACGAGGTGCTGTCGGACCCGCAGAAGAAGCAGGTCTACGACCTCGGCGGCGACCCGCTGTCCTCCTCGGGCGGCGGTGGCGCCGGCGGCTTCGGCGCGGGCGGCTTCGGCAACTTCTCCGACATCATGGACGCCTTCTTCGGCACGGCGTCCCAGCGCGGGCCCCGGTCGCGCACACGGCGCGGCCAGGACGCGATGATCCGTCTGGAGATCGACCTCGACGAGGCGGCCTTCGGCACCACCAAGGACATCCAGGTCGACACGGCGGTCGTCTGCACCACGTGCTCCGGCGAGGGCGCCGCCCCCGGCACCTCGGCCCAGACCTGCGACATGTGCCGCGGCCGTGGCGAGGTCTCCCAGGTGACCCGCTCCTTCCTGGGCCAGGTCATGACCTCCCGGCCCTGCCCCCAGTGCCAGGGCTTCGGCACCGTGGTGCCCACCCCGTGCCCCGAGTGCGCGGGTGACGGCCGGGTCCGCTCCCGCCGCACCCTGACGGTGAAGATCCCGGCCGGTGTCGACAACGGCACCCGCATCCAGCTGGCCGGCGAGGGCGAGGTCGGCCCCGGCGGCGGCCCGGCCGGCGACCTGTACGTGGAGATCCACGAGCTGCCGCACGCGGTCTTCCAGCGGCGCGGCGACGACCTGCACTGCACGGTCACCGTCCCGATGACGGCGGCCGCGCTGGGCACCAAGTGCCCGCTGGAGACCCTGGACGGTGTCGAGGAGGTCGACATCCGGCCGGGCACGCAGTCCGGCCAGTCCATCCCGCTGCACGGGCGCGGTGTCACGCACCTGCGCGGCGGCGGGCGCGGTGACCTCATCGTGCACGTGGAGGTCCAGACCCCGTCCAAGCTGGACGCGGAGCAGGAGCGGCTGTTGCGGGAGCTGGCGAAGCTGCGCGGCGAGGAGCGTCCCCTGGGCCAGTTCCAGCCGGGTCAGCAGGGCCTGTTCTCCCGCCTGAAGGACGCCTTCAACGGACGTTAGGGGCCCGCCTCCGTCCCCCCGCGCCCGGTGGCGCGGGGGGACGCCCGTTCGCGGGTGCGGGTTTCGGGCCCGGACCGGGGGCGTGACACCATGCGTGCATGTCCTCCGCACTGACCGATCTCTGCCGGTACCCGATCGTGCAGGCGCCCATGGCGGGCGGCGCCTCCTGTCCCCGGCTGGTGTCCGCCGTGTGCGACGCCGGGGGCCTCGGCTTCCTGGCCGCCGGCTACAAGACGGCCGACGGCATGTACCAGGAGATCAAGCAGGTCCGGGGGCTGACCGCGCGCCCCTTCGGGGTGAACCTGTTCATGCCGCAGCCCGGCCAGGCCGACGCCGCCGCCGTCGAGGTGTACCGGAACCAGCTCGCCGGCGAGTCCGCCTGGTACGAGACCGCGCTCGGCGACCCCGCCGCGGGACGGGACGACGGGTACGACGCCAAGCTGGCCATCCTGTTCGAGGACCCGGTCCCCGTGGTGTCCTTCACCTTCGGGTGCCCGACGCGCGAGACGCTCGACTCGTTCGCCCGGGTCGGCACGTTCACCGTGGTGACGGTCACCTCGCCGGAGGAGGCGCTGGCCGCGCGGCAGGCCGGTGCGCACGCGGTGTGCGTGCAGGGCGTCGAGGCCGGCGGCCACCAGGGGACCCACCGCGACGACCCGGCGGCCGACGGTGCGGGGACCGGCCTGCTGTCGCTGGTCGCGGCGGTCCGGGAGACCGTGCCGCTGCCGATCGTCGCCGCCGGCGGCCTGATGCGCGGCAGCCAGATCGCCGCCGTGCTCGCGGCCGGCGCCGAGGCCGCGCAGCTGGGCACCGCGTTCCTGGTGTGCCCCGAGTCGGGGGCACACCCGCTGCACAAGTCGGCGATGACCGACCCGCTGTTCGTCCGTACCGAGCTCACCCGGGCGTTCTCGGGGCGGCCCGCGCGCGGCCTGGTCAACCGGTTCATACGGGAGCACGGGCGGTACGCCCCCGCCGCCTACCCCGAGGTGCACCACATGACCAGCACCCTGCGCAAGGCCGCCGCGCAGGCGGGCGACCCGCAGGGCATGGCGCTGTGGGCCGGGCAGGGGCACCGGCTGGCGCGTGACCTGCCCGCCGCCCGGCTGGTCGAGGTGCTGAACGCCGAACTGGAGGCGTCGGTGGCCGCCCTCGCGCCGCGGGCGGCGTCATGACCGCTCCGGTCTTCGTCGTGGACCGGGTCCCGCCGGGGGCGGCCACGGTCACGCTGGACGGCCCGGAGGGGCGCCACGCCGTCTCCGTGCGCAGGCTCCGGGTCGGCGAGGAGATCGTCCTGACCGACGGCGCCGGCACCGGCGCCTACGGCACGGTCGCCGCCGTCGAGGGCAAGGACCGCCTCGACGTGGCCGTGGCCCAGGTGCGGACCGAACCGGCGCCGGTGCCCCGTATCACCGTCGTCCAGGCCCTGCCCAAGGGCGACCGCGGGGAACTGGCCGTGGAGACCATGACCGAGACCGGCGTCGACGGGATCGTGCCGTGGGCCGCGTCCCGCTGCGTCACCCAGTGGAAGGGCGACCGGGGCCTGAAGGCCCTGGCCAAGTGGCGCGCCACCGCGCGCGAGGCGGGCAAGCAGTCGCGCCGGCTGCGCTTCCCGGAGGTCGCGGACGCGGCGTCGACCAAGCAGGTCGCCCGGCTCCTCGCCGGGGCGGACTTCGCCGCCGTCCTGCACGAGGAGGGCGCCGAGCCGCTGGCCACCGCCGAACTGCCCGCCTCGGGCCGGATCGTGCTCGTGGTGGGCCCCGAAGGGGGCGTGTCGCCCGAGGAGTTGGCGGCCTTCGCCGAGGCGGGCGCCAAGCCCTACCGCCTCGGCCGCAGCGTGCTGCGCACCTCGACGGCCGGAACGGCCGCCACCGCGCTGCTGCTCGGCCGCACCGGCCGCTGGTCCTGACGGATCTCCGCGCGGCGCCCCGCCGCCCGTCCCGCCGGCCGCGGCGCGGCTCGCACCGCTCCCCGGCAGCCCCGCCCGGCGGGTCCCGGCGCCCGGAGCGCCCACGTCGGGGTCCCGGCGCCGCGCGGCCGATAAGGTCGTCACCGACGATCACCCATATCCACGCCGAAGCGAAAAGGGGCCGGACCATGGCCGGAGAGCCGCAGAGCGACTGCCTGTTCTGCAAGATCGTGGCGGGGGAGGTCCCGGCCACCGTCGTCCGTGAGTCGGAGACGACCGTCGCCTTCCGGGACATCAACCCGCAGGCACCCACGCACGTCCTCGTCATCCCCAAGGCGCACCACGCCGACGCCGCCGCGCTCGCCGCCGCGGCGCCGGACGTCGCCGCCGACGTGCTGCGGGAGGCGGGCGAGGTGGCCGCCCAGGAGAAGATCGACGGCACCGGTTACCGCGTCGTGTTCAACACCGGTACCGGCGCGGGCCAGACCGTCTGGCACGCCCACGCCCATGTCCTCGGCGGCCGCGGCCTCAACTGGCCCCCCGGATAACCGCACCATGTCGGTACGGGAACTCGTCGTGCTGGGCACCGCCAGCCAGGTGCCCACACGCCACCGCAACCACAACGGCTACCTGCTGCGCTGGGACGGCCAGGGTGTCCTCTTCGACCCGGGCGAGGGCACCCAGCGCCAGATGCTGCGGGCCGGGGTGGCCGCGCACGACATCGACCGGATCTGCGTCACGCACTTCCACGGAGACCACTCCCTGGGCCTGGCCGGGGTGATCCAGCGGATCAACCTCGACCAGGTGCCGCACCCGGTCACCGCGCACTACCCGGCGAGCGGGCAGCGGTTCTTCGACCGGTTGCGGTACGCGACGGCCTACCGCGAGACGGTGGAGCTGGCCGAGGCGCCGGTCGCCGCCGACGGCGTGCTCGCCAGCACTCCCGGGTACACGCTGGAGGCGCGCCGGCTGTCGCACCCCGTCGAGTCGTTCGGCTACCGGCTGACCGAGCCCGACGGGCGCCGCATGCTCCCGGAGAGACTGGCCGCGCACGGCATCGGAGGCCCCGACGTGGGCCGCCTCCAGCGCGAGGGCCGGCTGGGCGGGGTGAGCCTGGAGGAGGTCAGCGAGGTGCGGCGCGGGCAGCGCTTCGCCTTCGTCATGGACACCCGGCTCTGCGACGGCGTCCACGCCCTCGCCGAGGGGTGCGACATGCTCGTCATCGAGTCGACCTTCCTGGACGAGGACGCCCGGCTCGCCGCCGATCACGGACACCTGACCGCGGGCCAGGCCGCGGCGGTGGCGCGCGACGCCGGTGTGCGGCACCTGGTGCTGACCCACTTCTCGCAGCGCTACGACGACCCCGGCCTGTTCGGACAACAGGCGCGCGCGGCCGGTTTCCGGGGCGAGCTCACCATCGCCCAGGACCTGGCGCGCGTCCCCCTTCCCAAACGCTAGAGAGCCACCACCATGCCCCTCCCCAAAGCGGAACTCCACCTCCACATCGAGGGCACCCTCGAACCGGAACTGGCCTTCGCCCTCGCCGCGCGCAACGGTGTCGACCTGCCGTACGCGGACACCGAGGAGCTGCGCGAGGCGTACCTCTTCAGCGACCTCCAGTCCTTCCTGGACCTCTACTACGAGCTGATGGCGGTGCTGCGCACGGCGGACGACTTCGCCGAGCTCGCCGACGCCTATCTGGCGCGCGCCGCCGGACAGGGCGTGCGGCACGCGGAGATCTTCTTCGACCCGCAGGCGCACCTCGCCCGGGGCGTGGCGATGGGCACGGTCGTGGAGGGCCTGGCCCGGGCGCTCGACGGGAGCGAGGAGCGGCACGGCGTCTCCACCCAGTTGATCATGTGTTTCCTGCGCGACCAGCCGGCCGGGTCGGCGATGGCCACGCTGGAGGCCGCGAAGCCCTACCTGCACCGGATCGCCGGGGTCGGCCTGGACTCGGCGGAGGTCGGCCACCCCCCGGCGAAGTTCCGCGAGGTGTACGCCGCCGCCGAGGCGCTCGGTCTGCGCAAGGTCGCCCACGCGGGCGAGGAGGGCCCGCCGGCGTACATCCGCGAGGCCCTGGACGTGCTGGGCGTCGAGCGCGTCGACCACGGGCTGCGCTCCATGGAGGACCCGGAGCTGGTGGAGCGGCTGGTTCGGGAGCGGGTGCCGCTGACGCTGTGCCCGCTGTCGAACGTCCGGCTGCGCGCGATCGACACCCTGGAGGAGCACCCGCTGAAGGCCATGATGGCGGCCGGGCTGCTGGTCACCGTCAACTCCGACGATCCCGCCTACTTCGGCGGCTACGTCGGTGACACCTTCCACGCGGTGCGCGAGGCCCTGGGCCTGGGGCAGGAGGAACTGCGCGAACTCGCCCGGAACTCCTTCCGGGCGTCGTTCCTCGACCACGACGAGGAGCGGCGGGCCCGGTACCTCGCCGAGGTCGAGGCGTACGAGTTCGACTAGGCGCGCCCGCCGCGCCCCGGGGGCCGGGCCGCCCACCCCGGAGCCGCCCACCCCGGAGCCGCCCGCCCCGGAGCCGCCGGCCCGGGGCCGCGTCCGGCGTCAGTGCGGCGCGTCCGAGGGGCGGGCCAGGCGGTAGGCGCGCTGGGCCGTGCGGCGGCGGGAGGGGACGGGCACCGGGATCTCGGTGACCCGCTGCTCCGGGGCGCCCATCTGCGGGACCGGCCCCGCACCCGGGCCCGCCGTGCCCGCGACCACCGCCGCCGGGGCGCCACCGCGGCGCCGGACCGCGCCCGCCACCAGCGGGCGGCCCGAGGTGTGCAGGGCGACGGCCGTCAACGGCACCGCCAGCAGCAGCAGGAGCGTGCCGAGCACCAGGCCCATGCCGGGGTAGCCCGCCCGCTCCGAGAGCACGCTGCCGGTCACCGGGCCGCAGGCCACGCCCAGCGAGGACGCCGAGCCGACCAGGACCGCCCAGCGCCCGCGCGGGTCCAGGGAGGCGGCCAGGCCGATCACGTACGACAGGACCACCGGGTAGCAGGCGTTCCACAGGATCTCGCCGGCCGCGAAGGTGACCAGCCCGTCGGCGGCCGAACTGACCGCGACGCACCCCGCGATGACCACCGTGCCCACGCCGATCGGCACCGCCCGCCCCAGCCGGGCGCCCAGCGCGCCCGCGGCCGTGACGCCCAGCAGGCCGGCGCCCAGCGCCGCCGCGAACACCGCGCCGACCGTGACCTCGCTCAGACCCGCCTGGGTCACCCCGATCCGGCCGCTGACGCCCCACAGGGCGTTCTGCGCCATCGACCAGCACAGCAGTGAGCCCGCCAGCACCAGCCCCGAGCGGGGGCGGGGCAGCGGCGCCCCCGGCGCCGGCGCCTCACCGGTGTCGTGACCGCTCTCCAGGCGCGCCGTCGCCGGCCAGACCGCCGCCGCGACCAGCGCGATCGACGCGAACGGCAGGGCGTGCCCACCGCCCAGGTGCGGCAGCGTCAGATACAGCGCGCCCGCCGTCGCCGACACCGTCAACAGGCCCAGCGCGGAGGCGCGGTGCGGGTCGCGCCGGCCCGCGAACCCGGCCGCGGCGACCGCCGTCGCCGTACCGGAACCGAAGCCGCCGAACGCGGCGCCCGCCACCACCAGCGGCACCGACGAGGTGAGCGCGGCGCAGCCGTACCCGGTCGTCGCCAGCAGCAGCCCGCACCTGGCCAGCCGGCGCGGGCCGTACCGCTCCACCCGCGAGGCCAGGGTGAAACCGGCGGTGGCGGAGCCCGACAGGAGCGTGGAGCCGACCAGCCCGGCCTGCGCGGGGGTCAGGCCGAGGCCGGCGGAGAGGCTGCCGACGACGGTCGGCAGGAGGTACGCGGCGAGGTAGCCGGCCGTGAAGACGGCGACGAGGGGCCACGGGGCGCGCGAGCGCGGGGGCATGGGCGTTCCAGGGCGGGGCGGGGCGAAGGGCCGGGGGAGGGGAGGGCGCCCGGTGTCGCCACGGGAACGCGGGCCAATTTGTATCAAGCGCGCCGACCGGGCGAGAAGCCGGAGCGCTGTGATCCGGGACACATAAGGTTTGCGTCCCGTCGGCCCGGGTAGTTGCAGCGATTTTCCGGGGTGCCGCGAGGCCGTCGGCGGCTTCGCGAATGGGGCACACTGGGTCAATCCGCACCACGACCGGGGAGCCCGCCGTGACCACACCCAGAGGAGAGCAGCCACACCAGCGGCACACCGCCGGTGTCGACCCGCTGGCCCGCCTGCGCGGTCCGGACGACCCCGGCTGCGATGTGTTCCTCACCGGGACGGTCTTCCTCGACATCGTCTTCACCGGCCTCGACAGCGTCCCCGCGCGCGGCACCGAGACCTGGGCGCGCGGGATGGGCTCCAGCCCCGGCGGCGTCGCCAACATGGCCACCGCGCTCGCCCGCCTCGGCCTGCGCACCGCACTGGCCGCCGCGTTCGGCGACGACCACTACGGCGAGTACTGCTGGGACGCCCTGGAAACGGGCGAGGGCATCGACCTGTCCCGGTCCCGCACGGTGCCCGGCTGGCACTCCCCGGTCACCGTCTCCATGGCGTACGACGGCGAACGCGCCATGGTGTCCCACGGCCACGAGGCCCCACCGCCCGACGGAGCCCTGCCCGAGTACCCGCCACGCGCGCGTGCCGCCGTCGCCTCCCTCGTTCCGGGCCGCCACGAGGAGTGGGTCGCCGGCGCCGCCCGGCGCTCCACCAGGATCTTCGCCGACGTCGGCTGGGACGACACCGGCCGCTGGGACCTGGCCGGCCTGGTGGACCTGGAGCACTGCGAGGCGTTCCTGCCCAACGCCGAGGAGGCGATGCGCTACACCCGCACCTCCTGCCCCCGGGCCGCCGCCCGGGCCCTCGCCCGCAAGGTGCCCCTCGTCGTGGTCACGCTCGGCGCGGAGGGCGCGTACGCCGTGGACGAGGCGACCGGCGAGTGCGCCGAGGTCCCCGCCATCGAGGTCGCCGCCCTGGACCCGACCGGTGCCGGTGACGTCTTCGTGGCCGGCTTCGTCACCGGCACGCTCGCCGGCTGGCCGCTCGCCGACCGGCTCGCCTTCGCCGGGCTGACCGCCGCGCTGTCGGTGCAGGAGTTCGGCGGGTCGCTGTCCGCGCCCGGCTGGGTGGAGGTGGCCGCCTGGTGGAACCTGGTCCAGGACTGCTCCGGCCAGGACCCGGACGCGCTGCGCCGGTACGCCTTCCTGGAGGCGCTGCTGCCCGCCCCGGTCAGGCCCTGGCCGCTGCGGCGGGCCGTGCCGACGATCGGCTTCCGCTCCGCCTAGGGCGGGCCTCCCCCCGAGGTCCGCCGGGCCCTCGGGGCGCGGCTGCGGGAAAAGCCTTCGGGCTTGTCCGTGGCACGTCGTACGCTGGACGACAGAGGTTGTCGAGCAGCGAGAACCCTGCAACAGGAGGTATGCGCAGGCCCCAGAGCCGGCCCATGACTCACACACCCACAGCCCAGACGCCCCAGCAGGCGCGAGCCCACTTCACCGTCCCCGCCAAGCACCCCATGGTGACCGTGCTGGGTTCCGGAGACGTTCTGCTGCGTGTGATCGAAGAGGCGTTCCCGGCCGCCGACATCCATGTCCGGGGCAACGAGGTCAGCGCTGTCGGACCGGCGGCGGAAGTCGCGCTGATCCAGCGCCTGTTCGACGAGATGATGCTGGTGCTGCGCACCGGCGCCCCGATGACGGAGGACGCGGTGGAACGTTCGATCGCCATGCTTCGGGAGGAGAGCGCGGGCGCCGAGGCGCCTTCCGAGGTGCTCACCCAGAACATCCTCTCCAGCCGTGGTCGAACGATCCGGCCCAAGACCCTGAACCAGAAGCGGTACGTCGACGCGATCGACAAGCACACGGTCGTCTTCGGCATCGGCCCCGCCGGTACCGGCAAGACGTACCTCGCCATGGCCAAGGCGGTCCAGGCCCTGCAGTCCAAGCAGGTCACCCGGATCATCCTCACCCGGCCCGCGGTCGAGGCGGGGGAGCGGCTCGGCTTCCTGCCCGGCACGCTCTACGAGAAGATCGACCCCTACCTGCGCCCGCTGTACGACGCCCTGCACGACATGCTCGACCCCGACTCGATCCCGCGGCTGATGGCGGCGGGCACCATCGAGGTCGCGCCGCTGGCGTACATGCGGGGCCGGACGCTCAACGACGCGTTCATCATCCTCGACGAGGCGCAGAACACGAGCCCCGAACAGATGAAGATGTTCCTGACCCGGCTCGGCTTCGACTCCAAGATCGTCATCACCGGTGACGTCACCCAGATCGACCTCCCGGGCGGCACCAAGAGCGGTCTGCGCCAGGTCCAGGACATCCTGGAAGGCGTCGAGGACGTCCACTTCTCGCGGCTCACCTCGAACGACGTCGTACGGCACAAGCTCGTCGGCCGTATCGTCGACGCGTACGAGCAGTTCGACAACCGAAACGGGAAGTAGACCGAACAGCACCATGTCGATCGACGTCAACAACGAGTCCGGTACCGAGGTCGACGAGCGGGCGATCCTGGACGTCGCCCGCTACGCGCTCACGCGCATGCGCATCCACCCGCTCTCCGAGCTCTCGGTGATCGTGGTGGACGCCGAGGCGATGGAGCAGCTGCACATCCAGTGGATGGACCTGCCGGGCCCCACGGATGTCATGTCCTTCCCGATGGACGAGCTGCGCCCGCCGTCCAAGGACGACGAGGAGCCCCCGCAGGGGCTCCTCGGCGACATCGTGCTCTGTCCCGAGGTCGCCACCAGGCAGGGCCAGGAGGCACCGACGCGGCACTCCATGGACGAGGAGCTCCAGCTCCTCACCGTCCACGGAGTGCTGCACCTGCTGGGGTACGACCACGAGGAGCCCGACGAGAAGGCCGAGATGTTCGGCCTCCAGGCGGCGATCGTCGATGGCTGGCGGGCGGAGAAGGGCCTGACCGGCCCCTCCCCGGCGCCGACCGTCTCATGACCGCCCAACTCGTCCTGTGCGCGGTGGCGCTGGTCGTGGTGGCGTGGCTGGCGGCGTGCGCGGAGGCCGGCATCGCGCGCGTCTCCGGCTTCCGGGCCGCCGAGGCGGTACGGAGCGGCCGGCGCGGCGCCGCCAAGCTGATCCAGGTCGCCACCGACCCCACCCGCTACCTCAACATGGCCCTGCTGGTGCGGGTCGCCTGCGAGATGGCGGCCGGGGTCCTGGTCACCTACGTGTGCCTGGCCGAGTTCGCCACGACCTGGGCGGCACTGCTGGTCGCGATGGGCGTGATGGTGCTGGTGTCGTACGTCGCCGTCGGCGTCTCACCGCGCACCATCGGCCGTCAGCATCCGCTGAACACCGCCACCGCCGCCGCGTACGTCCTGCTGCCGCTGGCCCGGGTCATGGGGCCCCTCCCGCAACTGCTGATCCTCATCGGCAACGCGCTCACCCCCGGCAAGGGCTTCCGCAAGGGGCCGTTCGCCTCCGAGGCCGAGCTGCGCGCCATGGTCGACCTGGCCGAGCAGGAGTCACTGATCGAGGACGACGAACGCCGGATGGTGCACTCCGTCTTCGAGCTCGGCGACACCCTCGTACGCGAGGTGATGGTGCCGCGCACCGACCTGGTCTCCATCGAGCGGTACAAGACCATCCGCCAGGCCCTCACCCTGGCGCTGCGCTCCGGCTTCTCCCGCATCCCGGTCACCGGTGACAACGAGGACGACATCGTCGGCATCGTGTACCTGAAGGACCTGGTCCGGAAGACCCACGTCAACCGCGACTCCGAGAACGACCTGATCTCCACCGCGATGCGGGCCGCCGTCTTCGTACCGGACACCAAGAACGCCGGCGACCTGCTGCGCGAGATGCAGAAGGAGCGCAACCACTGCGCCGTCGTCATCGACGAGTACGGCGGGACGGCCGGCATCGTCACCATCGAGGACATCCTGGAGGAGATCGTCGGCGAGATCACCGACGAGTACGACCGGGAACTGCCGCCGGTGGAGAAGCTGGACGAGGGCCGCTACCGGGTCACCGCCCGCCTCGACATCGGCGACCTCGGTGAGCTGTTCGGCCTGGACGAGTACGACGACGAGGACGTCGAGACGGTCGGCGGCCTGCTCGCCAAGGCCCTCGGCAAGGTGCCCATCGCCGGGGCGACCGCGGTGGTGGACCTGCCCGACGGGCGGGCACTGCGGCTGACGGCCGAGTCCCCGGCCGGCCGCCGCAACAAGATCGTCACCGTGCTCGTGGAGCCCGTGGCACCGGAGACCGAGGACGAGGCGGCATGACCCCCGAGCGGCTGCGCGCCCTCTGCCTGGACTTCCCCGGCGCCGTGGAGGACTTCCCCTTCGGCCCGGAGACCTCCGTCTTCAAGGTCGAGGGGAAGATGTTCGCGCTGTCCGCGCTGGACGCCCGGCCGCTCACCGTCAACCTCAAGTGCGAACCGGAGATCGCTGTACGGCTGCGCGCCGAGCACCCCGCGATCGTGCCGGGCTGGCACATGAACAAACGCCACTGGAACACGGTCACGGTCGGGGAACTGCCCGGTCGCATGGTCCGCGAGCTCATCGAGGACTCCTACGACCTGGTGGTCGCCGGCCTGCCGCGCGCGGTGCGCCTCGGGCTCGACCGTCCGTGACCGCCCGGGCCCGGGGCGGGAGCGGCCGCGGGCCCGGGCGGCGCCGGCTCACGCGCGGGGGGCGCGGCGCAGGCCCACCGCGACCAGCAGGGCTGTCGCCAGGACGACCGCCGCGTCCACCGCCAGCACCGTACGCACCCCGTCGAACAGCTCGTCCCCCGTGGTGGCCAGCACGCCGAGCAGCGGGATGCCGATCGTGATGCCGACCTGCTGCGTCGTGGTCACCAGGCCCGTCGCCAGGCCCTGCTCCCCGTCCGGGACGCCCGAGGTCACCGTCAGGCCGTACGAGATGATCGCGCCCAGGTGGAACATGCTGGCCACCGAGACGCCGACGGTCGCCAGGACGGCCCCCGACTCGGCGCCCAGCCCCAGCAGCAGCGCCACGAACACGCCCTGGCCGAGCAGGGACACCACCAGCGTGCGGCGGGCGCCGATCCGGGCGATCACCCTCGACGCGAGGGACCCCGCCACCGCCGACATCACGCCCTGGACCCCGAAGACCAGTCCGGTCCACAGCGCCGACAGGCCCAGGACCTCCTGGAGGTACAGGGTCAGCACGAAGACGACCGTGGACATCATCGAGAAGGTCACCAGCCCGCCCAGGTTGCCGAAGGCCACCGTCCGCCGGCGCAGCATCGGCAGGGACACCAGCGGCGCCGGGTGCCGTGACTCGATGACCACGAACGCCGACAGCAGCGCCGCCCCGGCCACCAGCGTCACCAGCACGTCGGTGCCGCCGAAACCGCGCTCGGCGGCCGTCGACAGCGCGTAGATCAGCGCCAGCAGACCACCGGTGACGGTGACCGCGCCGGGCAGGTCCAGCCGCGGCCGGTCCGGCGTACGGGACTCCGGCAGCACTCCCGGCGCCAGCGGCAGCACGATCAGCGTGAACACGGCGAGCAGGCCCATCGTGGAGCGCCAGCCCAGCGTGTCGGTCAGCACGCCGCCCAGCACCATGCCGATGGTGAACCCCAGCGAGAGCAGGGTGCCGCTGATGCCCAGCGCCCGGGCGCGCATCGGCCCCTCGGGGAACGTCGTGGTCAGCAGCGACATGCCGGTCGGCACGATCACCGCGGCGCCCAGCCCCTGGAGCGCCCGTCCGGCCAGGAACGACGCCGGGTCCCAGGCGAACGTCGCCAGCAGCGAGGCCGCGCCGAAGAGGGCCAGTCCGGCGAGGAAGAGCCTGCGCCGCCCGTACAGGTCGGCGATCCGGCCGAACAGCAGCAGGAACCCGCCGGACGGCAGCGCGAACGCGGTCACCGCCCACTGGAGCGCCGACTGGCTGAAGCCCAGGTCCTCGCCCAGGACGGGCAGCGCCACATTCAGTACGGAGAAGTCCAGCGCCACCATGAACTGGGCGGCGCACAGCACGAACAGGATCAGCCCGGCACGGCCGGTGAGCCGCTCGGACGCGGCCGGGTCCGCCGCGCCGGAACGGGCGGGGGAGGCGGGTGCGGAGGTGTCGATTGTCATGTCCCTCACCCTGCGGCGGACGGACTGCCCGTGGGGAGCGGGTACTTATCCTGGTGGCCGCACCACCAGGCAGCGACAGGGGGAGTGACGACGTGGCGGCACCGGCGGGGACCGACAACGCGAAGGAACACCGGCTCGCCGAGCTGCGCGAGTTCCTCCGGAGCCGCCGGGCGCGGATCACCCCCTCCGAGGCGGGACTTCCGCACGGCGGTGCCCGGCGCCGCACCCCCGGTCTGCGCCGCGAGGAGGTCGCCGTCCTGGCGGGAGTGGGCGTCTCCTGGTACCAGTGGCTGGAGCAGGGCCGGGACATCACCGTCTCGCCCCAGGTGCTGGACGCGGTGGCCCGGGTGCTGCGGCTGCGCCCGGCCGAGCGCCGCCACCTCTACGTACTGGCCGGGCTGAACCCGCCCCCGCCGGAGGTCGATCCGGCCCACCGGCACATGTGCGACGGGCTGCGGCGGCTGATCGACACCTGGATGCCGTTCCCCGCGCACATCATGGACATCTACTGGAACGCCGTCATGTACAACGACTCGGCGGCGATCGTCCTCGGGATGCGCCCCGGCATGCCCCAGAACTGCCTGCTGTCCTTCTTCACCGACCCCGTCTACCGGGACCGCGCCAGGAGCTGGGAACGCAACGCGCCCGGTGTGGTGGCGCAGTTCCGGGCGGCCTGCTCGGAGTTCCCCGACGACGAGGGCTTCCGGGCGGTGGTGGCGGAGGCGAAGCGGAACAGCGAGGAGTTCGCCCGGTTGTGGGAGCGCCGTGACATCGCGCCCGGGGGGCAGGTGCGCAAGGAGCTGGAACACCCGCTGGTGGGCACCCTGCACCTGGAGTCGACCCAGTTGCGTGTGCCGGCCCGGCCGGACCTGACCATCGTGCTGCACACCCCGCTGCCGGAGGCGGACACGGCGGCGAAGCTCCAGTGGCTGGCGAGCCCGGAAGGGCGGCGGGGCGCGATGTACCCGGTGGCGGGCTGAAGGCGGACCGAGAGGTTCCGTACGGGTGCCCGGATCCGGCCCCGGTCGCCGACCTATGCTCGGGGCATGACACAGATCTCCGAGCTCGGCCCCGAGGACCGCAAGATCATCACGCTGGCGCGCAGCGCCCGTGCCCGTAACGGCGTGCCCGAGGGCGCGGCGGTGAGGGACGAGACCGGCCGCACCTATGTGGCCGGGACGGTCGCCCTGGAGTCGCTCCGGCTCAGTGCCCTGCAGACGGCGGTGGCGATGGCCGTGGCGAGCGGCGCCACCTCGCTGGAGGCGGCGGCCGTGGTGACCGACTCCGAGACCGCGTCCGACGCCGACCGCGCCGCCGTGCGCGACCTGGGCGGGGCGGACACGCCCGTCCTGCTGGCCGGCCCGGACGGGGAACTGCGCGCCGCGCTGACCGCAGGCTGAGCGCGCCGGGCGAGCGGCCCCGGGGGCCCGGCCGGCGGGCGCCCGGCCGGGCCCGCTCGCCCTGCGGTACGTGGGGCGCCCCGGGATCGGGGACAATGGCCTCCATGAGCGCTCGTAACCCAGAATCCGAAGCCGCCCACCGGGCCGGTTTCGCCTGCTTCGTCGGCCGCCCCAACGCGGGCAAGTCCACCCTCACGAACGCTCTGGTCGGCCAGAAGGTGGCCATCACCTCCAACCGGCCGCAGACCACTCGGCACACCGTGCGCGGCATCGTGCACCGTCCGGACGCGCAGTTGATCCTGGTGGACACCCCCGGCCTGCACAAGCCGCGCACGCTGCTCGGCGAGCGGCTCAACGAGGTGGTGCGCACGACCTGGGCCGAGGTCGACGTGATCGGCTTCTGCCTGCCCGCCAACGAGAAGCTGGGCCCGGGCGACCGGTTCATCGCCAAGGAACTGGCCGGGATCAAGAAGACCCCGAAGGTCGCGATCATCACCAAGACGGACCTGGTCGACTCCAAGACCCTGGCCGAGCAGCTCATCGCGGTCGACCGGCTCGGCCAGGAGCTGGGCGTGGAGTGGCAGGAGATCGTCCCCGTCTCGGCGGTCGGGGACACGCAGGTCCAGCTGGTCGCCGACCTGCTGATCCCGCTCCTGCCCGAGAGCCCGCCGCTCTACCCCGAGGGCGACCTCACGGACGAGCCGGAGCAGGTCATGGTCGCCGAGCTGATCCGCGAGGCCGCGCTGGAAGGCGTGCGGGACGAGCTGCCGCACTCCATCGCGGTGGTGGTCGAGGAGATGATCCCGCGCGAGAACCGCCCGGCGGACAAGCCGCTGCTGGACATCCACGCCAACCTCTACATCGAGCGCCCCAGCCAGAAGGGCATCATCATCGGCCCCAAGGGCGCGCGCCTGAAGGAGGTCGGCACCAAGTCCCGCAAGCACATCGAGGCGCTGCTGGGCACGCCCGTCTTCCTGGACCTGCACGTGAAGGTGGCCAAGGACTGGCAGCGCGACCCCAAGCAGCTGCGCAAGCTCGGCTTCTGAGCGGACCGGTGCCGGGCGGGCCGCTCACGCCCCTTCCTTGAGCACCCGGGTGACCAGCTCCCGCTGAGCCTCGCCCAGGCACGGATCCGCGCCGTACACCGTGCGGCCGTCGACCGTGATCTCGTAGGCGAACCCGTCCGGCACTCCCGCCGGTGGCGTGTCCCGGCCGTCGGCGAGGGCCGCCTCGGCCAGGGCGTGCCACTCGGCGGCGTCGGCCCTGGCGGAGGTGTCCACCTCCGCCAGCCGCTCGATGCCGGCGAACCCGCCCGTGCGTCGTACCCGAATGCGCATGGGGCCTGTCTACTCCGCTCCCGCCTCAGGCGGTAGGCACCCCTACCGTCGACCATGCCTTGCGCACCGCGTCGTCCTCCGCGCCGCCCTCGCCGAAGCGCTCGCCGACCGCCGCCACCGACAGCCGCGCGAAGTCGGCGAAGTCCGCGTCCACCGCCAGGTCGCCGCCGGCCAGCACGTCGTACCAGACCTGGCCGGCCCGCTCCCAGGCGTGGCCGCCCAGCGCGGTGGCGAAGAGGTAGAAGGCGTGGTTGGGGATGCCGGAGTTGATGTGCACGCCGCCGTTGTCACTGCCGGTACGCACGTAGTCGGCCATCTTCGCCGGCTGCGGGTCCTTGCCGAGCACGTCGTCGTCGTACGCCGTCCCGGGGGCCTTCATCGAGCGCAGCGCCACACCCCGCACGTCCGGCGCCAGCAGCCCCGCCCCGATCAGCCAGTCCGCCTCCGTGGCGGTCTGCCCCAGCGCGTACTGCTTGACCAGCGAGCCGAAGACGTCGGACATCGACTCGTTGAGCGCGCCCGGCTGGCCGAAGTAGGCGAGATTGGCGGTGTACTGGGTGACGCCGTGCGCCAGCTCGTGGCCGATGACGTCCACCGGAATGGTGAAATCGAGGAAGATCTCCCCGTCCCCGTCGCCGAACACCATCTGCTCGCCGTTCCAGAAGGCGTTGCCGTAGTCCTTGTCGTAGTGGACGGTCGCGTCGAGCGGCAGCCCCGAGCCGTTGATCGAGTCACGGCCGTAGGCGTCCAGGAAGAGCTGGAAGGTGGCGCCCAGACCGGCGTACGCGCGGTTGACGGTCGCGTCCCCGGTGGGTTCCGCGCCCTCGGCGCGGACCTGGGCCCCCGGCAGCCCGGTCCGGTGCCCGGCGTCGTACACCGTGCGGTGCGGCTTGGCGGCGGGGGCTCCCTCGGGCGCGGCGACCGGTCGCGCGCCGATCACCGTGGTGAGCCGGCGGGCGGTGCGGTTGGCGGCGTCCGCGACGAGCGTGCGCCGGGCGGCCGCGGCGATGGCCGGATCGGCGGCGCGGGCGAGGCGGTCCAGCAGGTGCGGGGGCACGATCGTGCAGAACACGGCAGGCGCGGCGGGCCTGGCAGGCATGGCGGTCATAACCGCAATGTGGCAGTGGGTCACCATGATGTCACCAGCTGCGACGGCGATTGACGCATACGAGTGATAGGTCACGGTTCGGCGTTTGGTGGGCACGAGTCCCGCATACTGGAACGGCACCTCCGATCCCGTTCCCCCTCGGCTAGGCTGCTGTGCACCATGCGTTTCGGGCTGCTTCTCCTTAGCTGCCGCGGCGAGGGCCTGTAGTCGTAGGCCGACCCCCTCCCCGCGGAGTCAGTGCTGCTTCGACACAGTCGGCCGTCCCCCGCAGGACCCGAGGAGCCCCACGCGATGTCTCAGCCCGTTGGCCGTCCCACACCCGTCACCAACGCGACGCACACCCAGCAGCCGTCCGGGATGCCGGTCCACAAGTACCGCCCGTACGAGGCCGTCCCGATCCCCGACCGCACCTGGCCGGACAACCGGATCACCAAGGCGCCGCGCTGGCTCTCCACGGACCTGAGGGACGGCAACCAGGCACTGATCGACCCGATGTCGCCGGCCCGCAAGCGGGCGATGTTCGACCTGCTCGTCCGCATGGGCTACAAGGAGATCGAGGTCGGCTTCCCCTCCTCCGGCGAGACCGACTTCGCCTTCGTGCGCTCCATCATCGAAGAGGGCGCCATCCCCGAGGACGTGACCATCTCCGTCCTGACCCAGGCGCGCGAGGAGCTGATCGAGCGGACCGTCGAGTCGCTGCGCGGCGCCCACCGGGCCACCGTCCACCTGTACAACGCCACCGCGCCGGTCTTCCGCCGGGTCGTCTTCCGCGGCTCGCGCGAGCAGGTCAGGCAGATCGCCGTGGACGGCACCCGGCTGGTGATGGAGTACGCCGAGAAGCTGCTGGGCGACGAGACGGTGTTCGGCTACCAGTACAGCCCGGAGATCTTCACCGACACGGAGCTGGACTTCGCCCTGGAGGTCTGCGAGGGGGTGATGGACGTCTGGCAGCCCGAGGAGGGCCGCGAGATCATCCTGAACCTGCCCGCCACCGTGGAGCGCTCCACACCGTCCACGCACGCGGACCGGTTCGAGTGGATGTCGCGCAACCTGTCCCGCCGCGAGCACGTCTGCCTGTCGGCCCACCCGCACAACGACCGGGGCACCGCGGTGGCCGCCGCCGAGCTGGCCGTCATGGCCGGCGCGGACCGCGTCGAGGGCTGCCTGTTCGGCCAGGGCGAGCGCACCGGCAACGTCGACCTGGTCACCCTGGGCATGAACCTGTTCTCGCAGGGCGTCGACCCGCAGATCGACTTCTCGCAGATCGACGAGATCCGCCGCACCAGCGAGTACTGCAACCAGATGGAGGTCCACCCGCGCCACCCCTACGCGGGCGACCTGGTCTACACCGCCTTCTCCGGCTCCCACCAGGACGCCATCAAGAAGGGCTTCGACGCCATGGAGGCCACCGCCGGGGAGCGGGGCAGGACCGTCGACGAGATCGAGTGGGCCGTGCCGTACCTGCCCATCGACCCCAAGGACGTCGGCCGGTCCTACGAGGCCGTCATCAGGGTCAACTCGCAGTCCGGCAAGGGCGGTATCGCCTACGTCCTGAAGAACGACCACAAGCTGGACCTGCCGCGCCGGATGCAGATCGAGTTCTCCAGGATCATCCAGGCCAAGACCGACGCCGAGGGCGGCGAGGTCACCCCCCAGGACATCTGGGCGGTCTTCCAGGACGAGTACCTGCCCAACCCGGACAACGCCTGGGGCCGGGTCCAGTTGCGTTCCGGCCAGACCACCACCGACACCGACGGCACCGACACCCTGACCGTCGAGGCGGTCGTCGACGGTGCCGACGTGGTGCTGACCGGCTCCGGCAACGGCCCGATCTCCGCCTTCTTCGACGCGCTCCAGGCCATCGGCATCGACGTACGCCTGCTGGACTACCAGGAGCACACGATGAGCGAGGGCGCCTCGGCGCAGGCCGCCTCGTACATCGAATGCGCCATCGACGGCAAGGTGCTGTGGGGCATCGGCATCGACGCCAACACCACCCGCGCCTCGCTGAAGGCGGTCATCTCGGCCGTCAACCGCGCCGCGCGCTGACGTCCGGAGGGTCGCACCCCGCCCGCCCCGGCGGGCGGGGTTCGGCCATGTCCGCGGCGATCTCGGGCCGAGGTGCTGACGCCGCATCACGGATGTGGCTAACATCACGCCAACGCGGCAGAGCGGCCGAGGGGCTACGGAGGTGCGACGTGCTGCCAGCACGAGGGTCACACGGGCGAAGACTGCGCATCTGCGCCGTCCACACCTCCTGGAGCACCGTGGGCGACGGCGAGTTCTTCTGCCCGGCGTGCGGGGGCGACCGCAACTACCGGCGCCGTACCGGGCGCCGGCGGCTCACTGTTCTCGGCGTCCCGCTGCTCCCGCGCGGCGAGGCGGGGCCGGTGCTCGAATGCGCGGCCTGCCACACCCACTTCGGCCCCGACGCACTGGACCACCCCACCACCGCCCGCTTCTCGGCGATGCTGCGCGACGCCGTGCACACCGTGGCGCTCGCCGTCCTGGCCGCCGGGGGCGCCGACTCGGCACCGGTCCTGCGCACCGCCGTCTCGGCCGTGCGGGCCGCCGGGTACGACGAGTGCACCGCCGACAACCTCTCCGCCCTGGTCGAGGCGCTCGCCGCCGACACCGGCCGGTTCCTCGCCGGCTCCGCGAGCCCCTGCGGGGTCGCGCTCGCCATCGAGCTGCACGAGGCGCTGGAACCGCTCACCCCGCACCTGGCCCCGGCCGGACGCGAGTCGATCCTGCTCCAGGGCGCCCGGATCGCACTGGCCGACGGGGCGTACAGCGCCGCCGAGCGGGACGTCCTGACCACCGTCGGCAACGCCCTGCGGCTGCGCCCCGACGACACGGCGCGGCTGCTGGAATCGGCCCGGGCGCCGTTCTGAAGGGGCGCCCGGTAAACCGGTTGCCCGTGCGCCTGACGGGCGTTAGGTTCACCGGGTGACTGCCGGGTCGGCCATGGGCCACGATCGAGTAGGGCACCCGGCCTCGGCTTGACGCCGGGGCGGGCCAGAGCCCCGCCCTCTCTCTTCTTTCTCTCCGTATGCGACGCATCCCCATGCTCCGTCCCGAAGGAAGAAGAGAATGCCGAACGACTTCAACACGCAGGTCATCGAGGAGTTCCGCGCCAACAACGGGCGCGTCGGAGGCTGGTTCGAGGGAGCCAGGCTGCTCCTGCTGACCACCACCGGAGCCCGCTCCGGCGCCCCGCACACCACCCCCGTCGGCTACCTGCCCGACGGCGGTGAACGCGTCCTGGTCATCGCGTCCGCCGCCGGTGCGCCCAAGCATCCGGCCTGGTTCCACAACCTGCGGGCCAACCCCCGTGTCACCGTCGAGGACGGCGTCTTCACCTACGAGGCCGACGCCACCGTCCTGGAGGGCGCCGAACGCGACAGCGCCTTCGCCCGGGCGGTCGCCGCCGACCCCGGATGGGCCGAGTACCAGGCCCGGACGGAACGGGTCATCCCCGTCGTCGCGTTGTCGGCGGTGCCGGGCCCGCCGAAGCCCAACGCGACGTCGTGGGGCGAGGCCCTCAAGGTGGTGCACGACGGCTTCCGGCGCGAACTGGCCCTGATACGCGAGGAGATCGCCCTGGCGGGCGCGGCCGGCCCCGCGATCGGCGCCCAGTTGCGGGTGAACTGCCTGACCGTCTGCCAGGGGCTGCGCAACCACCACACCGGTGAGGACGCCGGGATGTTCCCCCTGCTGGCCGACCGCCGGCCCGAGCTCGCCTCGGCCCTCGACCGTATGCGCGCGGAGCACGAGAAGATCGCGGCCCTCCTCGGCGCCCTCCAGGAAACGGTCTCCGCCGAGGACACGGACCCGGCGCGGCTGCTCGCCGAGGTCGAACGGCTCACGGACGAACTCGAACGCCACCTGACGTACGAGGAGGAGCAGCTCATCCCGGTGCTCGACGCCGCCGTCTGACCCGTGCGCGCCGCCCGCGCCCACCCGCCGGGCCGGGCCCGCACGCCCGCGTGCCCGCCCGCGCCCCGGCCCGGGCGCGGGCGGGCCGTGGAGGCGTCCGCCCCCGCCGGGCGCGACGGCTCGTACGCCGCACAGAACCGCCGGACGCGGGGAGCGGCCGGTACGCGGCGCGGGGCCCCGGCACCGCAGTCCGAGGAGCCGCGGAGGTGGCGTCCTGGACGGCCTCGCGGGCGTACGCCGAGGCGGCCGTGGCCGGGACCCGTCCTCCCGGACGGGTCCCGGCCACGGCCCGCCGGCGTCTCAGTCCCGCGTGCCGCTCGCCCGCAGCATCGCCTCACGCTCGACGATCTTCACCCGCTCGCGGCCCTCGGCGGCGCCCAGCGCCTGCTCGGCGGCGTTCAGCCGGTGCCAGCCCTCCCACGTGGTGTACTCCACGTCCCGCTCGCGCAGGAAGTCGACCACGGCCTGCTCACCGGGCGCCGCCGGGGTGAGCAGGCGGCCGTCGCGGTGGTCCGCCAGCAGGTTGGCGACCGTCTCGTTGGCGTCACCCTTGGTGTGCCCGATGAGCCCGACCGGACCGCGCCGGATCCAGCCCGTGACGTACGTCGACGGCATGTGCTCGCCGCCCTCGACCACCCGGCCCCCCTCGTCCGGGACCGTGCCGCTCGCCACGTCGAACGGCAGCTTGGGCAGCTCGTCGGAGAGGTAGCCGACCGCCCGGTACACGGCTCCCACGTCCCAGGTGGTGAACCGGCCGGTGCCCCTGACGTTGCCGGTGCCGTCCAGCTCGGTCCGCTCGGTGCGCAGTCCGACGACCCGGCCGTCCTCGCCGACCACCTCGGTGGGCGACTCGAAGAAGTGCAGGAACAGCTTGTGCGGCCGGTCGCCGACATCGCGGATCGCCCAGTTCTCCAGCGTCTTGGCGACCATGTCGACCTGCTTGTTGGAGCGCCGCGCCTCGATGGAGCCCTCGTCGTAGTCGATGTCCTCGGGATTGACGACGACCTCGATGGTGGGGGAGTGGTCGAGCTCGCGCAGCTCCATGGGGCTGAACTTGGCCTGGGCGGGGCCGCGCCGGCCGAAGACGTGGATCTCGCGGGCCCGGTTGGCGGCGAGGCCGGCGTGGACGTTCGGCGGGATCTCGGTGGGCAGCAGCTCGTCGGCGGTCTTGGCGAGGACGCGCGCCACGTCCAGGGCCACATTGCCGACGCCGAGCACCGCGACCTTCTCGGCCTCCAGCGGCCAGGTGCGGGGCACGTCGGGGTGGCCGTCGTACCAGGAGACGAAGTCGGCGGCGCCGTACGAGCCGTCGAGCTCGATGCCGGGTATGTCCAGCGCCCGGTCGGCGCTCGCGCCGGTGGAGAAGATCACCGCGTCGTAGAACGCGCGCAGGTCGTCCAGGTTGATGTCGGAGGGGTAGTCGACGTTCCCGAACAACCGGACCTGGGGCTTGTCGAGGACCTGGTGGAGGGCGGTGACGATGCCCTTGATCCGGGGGTGGTCGGGGGCGACGCCGTACCGGATCAGCCCGAAGGGCGCCGGCATCCGCTCGAAGAGGTCGATGGAGACGCCGGGGTCGGTGGCGGCCTCGGACTTCAGCAGCGCGTCGGCGGCGTAGATCCCGGCCGGACCGGCACCGACGATCGCGACCCGCAGGGGGCGGGGCATGGCAGTTCCCTTCGAGCGAACGAGTGAGCGGCTGCTCGGCCCCAGCCTAAGTAAGGGTGGCCTCACCTCAGTACCCGCCCCCCTTCTATGGACCCATAAGGCGCGGCTATGACCCGGCGGGAGCTCTCCGCGTCGCGCCGCGGGGCGCCGCGCGCGACGCTGAAGGTCAGGAAGGGGGCCGCTGGCCATGACCGCCGCCACAGCAGACGACGCGACCCCGGCCGGCCGCCGACGGGGCGCCCGGCTGCTGGACAGCTCCGTCTCGGGGGTCTCCCCCTGGATCGTCTTCTCACTCGTCGCCGGGCCCGGCCGGTACGTCCCGGCCGCCGTCCTCGCCCTCGCCCTGGCCCTCGCGCTGGTCACCGCGCGGCGGCTGGCCAGGAGCGGGGCCTCCTTCCTCGAACCGGCGGCGGTCGTCCTGTTCACGGTGGCGGCCGTCGCCGGCCCGACCGTGCCGGCGGGCGGGTACCGCTGGCTGGAGACCCACGCGGCCGAGGGCGCCGGCCTGCTCCTGGTGCTCTTCGCGGGCGCGTCCATCGCCGTACGGCGGCCCTTCACCCTGCCCTACGCCCGCCGCGGGACCGATCCCGGGTACTGGCACGCCCCGGAGTTCCTCCGCACCAACCGCGTGATCACCGGCTTCTGGGCGCTCGCCTTCCTCACCGCGGCCGTCGCGGGCGCCATCGGGGACCTGGTCCTGCGCAATCCGGTCAACCTGTGGACCGCGTGGCTCGTCCAGGTCGTCGCCTTCGTCACCGCCGCGCGCTTCACCGAGTGGTACCCGCGCCTGGTGCGCGCCCGCCTCGGCTCCGGCGAACCCGAGCCCCCGGTTCGCGGCCTGCTGGCCCCCTTCGTCGGCCTGCTCATCCCCATCGGCGTCCTCACCCTCGTCCTGGACGCGGCGGCCTCCTGGTTCGGCGTCGGCCTGATGGTCAGCGGAGTGATCCTCGCCCGCGCCCTCATCCGCGCCGAGGCGGCCCCGACGGAGCGGGGGCGCCGGCGGCTGAGGTAGCGGTACGCGTCCGAGGCCGGTTCCGATGGCGGTCCCGTCACGGTCACCCCTACCAGGTGACCTCGCCACCTGGACGGGCGCGTGGCGGGGGACGGCACGAAGGGGGGCCCGTCCGGACACCGGGCGGGCAGGGCCTTTCCCCCGCCCCGGCCCGGCGTCCCCGCCGCGTACGGGAGAATGGGCCCATGACCCTGTTCCGCGACGACGGCATCGTGCTGCGCACCCAGAAGCTGGGGGAGGCGGACCGCATCATCACGCTGCTCACCCGGGGGCACGGACGGGTGCGGGCCGTGGCGCGGGGGGTGCGGCGCACCAAGTCGAAGTTCGGGGCGCGGCTGGAGCCGTTCAGCCATGTGGACGTGCAGTTCTTCGCGCGGGGCGGCGAGCTCGTGGGGCGGGGGCTGCCGCTGTGCACCCAGAGCGAGACCATCGCCGCGTACGGCAGCGGCGTCGTCACCGACTACGCCCGCTACACCGCGGGCACCGCCATGCTGGAGACCGCCGAGCGGTTCACGGACCACGAGGGCGAGCCGGCCGTGCAGCAGTACCTGCTGCTCGTCGGGGCGCTGCGGACCCTGGCGCGCGGGGAGCACGCCCCGCACCTGATCCTGGACGCGTTCCTGCTGCGGTCGCTGGCCGTCAACGGCTACGCGCCCTCGTTCGAGGACTGCGCGCGCTGCGGCATCCACGGGCCGAACCGGTTCTTCTCGGTCGCCGCGGGCGGTGTCGTCTGCGGCGACTGCCGGGTGCCCGGGAGCGTCGTACCCTCTGCGGAGGCCGTCGGCCTGCTCAGCGCGCTGCTGACCGGCGACTGGGAGACCGCCGACGCGTGCGAGCCGCGTCATGTCAGGGAGGGCAGCGGGCTGGTGTCCGCCTATCTGCACTGGCACCTGGAGCGCGGCCTGCGCTCGCTTCGGTATGTGGAGAAGTAGAGAGATGGAGATGTGAGCCGCATGGCACGACGCGGAATCCTGGGCCGGTCCCGCCGCGAGTACAAGGTCCCCGAGCCGCACCCGTCGGGCGCGCGTCCGCCGAAGCTGCCCGGTGAGCTGATCCCGGACCACGTCGCGTGCGTCATGGACGGCAACGGCCGCTGGGCCAAGGAACGCGGCCTGCCGCGCACCGAGGGCCACAAGGTCGGCGAGGGCGTCGTCCTGGACGTGCTCAAGGGCTGCCTGGAGCTCGGCGTCAAGAACCTCTCGCTGTACGCCTTCTCCACCGAGAACTGGAAGCGCTCGCCCGAGGAGGTGCGCTTCCTGATGAACTTCAACCGTGACGTCATCCGCCGCCGCCGCGACGAGATGGACGAACTGGGCATCCGCATCCGCTGGGTGGGCCGGATGCCCAAGATGTGGAAGTCGGTCGTCCAGGAGCTCCAGGTCGCCCAGGAGCAGACGAAGGACAACGACGCGATGACGCTGTACTTCTGCGTCAACTACGGCGGCCGGGCCGAGGTCGCCGACGCGGCCAAGAGGATCGCCGAGGACGTCGCCGCCGGCCGGCTGGACCCGTCGAAGGTCAACGAGAAGACGTTCCAGAAGTACCTGTACTACCCGGACATGCCCGACGTCGACCTCTTCCTGCGGCCCAGCGGCGAGCAGCGCACGTCCAACTACCTGATCTGGCAGAGCAGCTACGCCGAGATGGTCTTCCAGGACGTGCTGTGGCCCGACTTCGACCGCCGCGACCTGTGGCGGGCCTGCGTCGAGTACGCCTCGCGCGACCGCCGCTTCGGCGCCATCCCCGACGAGGACCGCGCCGCGATGCAGACCACCCGGTCCTAGGGGGTCTCGGTACGACGGTGGCCCGCGCCCCCGGGGGAACCCCGGGGGCACGGGCCACCCGCGCGTACGTCTCAGCCCTTGGCGGCGCACTCCGCGCAGGTGCCGAAGATCTCCACCGTGTGCGCCACGTTCACGAAGCCGTGCTGCTCGGCGATGGCGTCGGCCCACTGCTCCACCGCGGGACCCTCCACCTCGACCGCCTTGCCGCAGACCCGGCACACCAGGTGGTGGTGGTGACCGTCCGAGGAGCAGCGGCGGTAGACCGCCTCGCCCTCGCTGGTGCGCAGCACGTCCACCTCGCCCGCGTCGGCGAGGGACTGGAGCGTGCGGTAGACCGTGGTGAGGCCCACCGAGTCGCCGCGGTGCTTGAGCATGTCGTGCAGCTCCTGCGCGCTGCGGAACTCGTCCACCTCGTTCAGCGCCGCCGACACGGCAGCCCGCTGCCTGGTCGACCGGCCGCGTACGCCGGGGGATCCAGCCGTCGCCACAGGTGCCTCCTCACTCGGCCCGCCCTCACTACGTCGGGCCATTGTGCCAGGCCGCGCGAGCGGCCCGGTCAGACCCGGACCTCGTCGGCCGCTCCCGGCCCCGGCTCCACGTCCACGTCGCACGCCTCCGGGGGCCGCTCCGCCGTGCGTGCCCGGCGCCTGGCCAGCGGAGCCGCCAGCGCCGTCAGCGCCACGAACACCGCGATGGCCAGCAGTACGATCGTCGCGCCCGGCGGCACGTCCTGGTAGTACGAGGTGACCGTGCCGGTCAGCGTCACCCCCGTACCGATCAGCACCGCCAGCGCGAACGTGGTGCGGAAGCCGCGTGTGAGCTGCTGCGCGGCCGCGACCGGTACCACCATCAGGGCGCTGACCAGGAGCAGTCCGACCACGCGCATGGCGACCGTCACGGTCACCGCCGCGACCACGGCGACCAGCAGGTTCAGCGCCCGCACCGGCAGGCCGGTCACCCGCGCGAACTCCTCGTCCTGGCTGATGGCGAAGAGCTGGCGGCGCAGGCCGAGGGAGACCAGCAGCACGAGGCCGGCCAGCAGGCAGATCGTGGTGACGTCCTCGTCGGAGACGGTCGACAGCGACCCGAAGAGGTACGAGGTGAGGTTGGCGTTGGAGCCGGTCGGCGAGAGGTTGATCAGCATGACACCGCCGGCCATGCCGCCGTAGAAGAGCAGCGCCAGCGCGATGTCACCGCGGGTGCGCCCGTACGCCCTGATCAGCTCCATGGCGACCGCGCCGGCCACGGAGACCAGCGCGGCCATCCACACCGGGTTGGTGGACAGCAGGAAGCCGAGGCCCACACCGGTCATGGCGACATGGCCGATGCCGTCGCCCATCAGGGCCTGCCGGCGCTGCACCAGGTGGATGCCGACGGCCGGCGCCGTGACGCCGACGAGGACGGCCGCCAGGAGCGCGCGCTGCATGAAGTCGGGCTGGAGGAATTCCATGGTCAGGTCAGCAGTCCCGTGCGGAGCGGCTGGTCGGCCGCGTGCGGATGTACGTGGTCGTGGCCGGGCAGCGCGTGCTGGCCCACCGCCCGGGGCGGCGGTCCGTCGTGGACGACGCAGCCGTCGCGCAGCACGACCGCGCGGTCGATCAACGGCTCCAGCGGGCCCAGCTCGTGCAGCACGAGCAGGACGGTCGTGCCGGCCGCGACCTGGTCGCGCAGCGTCGAGGCGAGGATCTCCTGGCTGGCCAGGTCCACGCCGGCCATCGGCTCGTCCATGATCAGCAGGTCCGGTTCGGCGGCCAGGGCCCGGGCGATCAGCACGCGCTGGTGCTGGCCGCCGGACAGGGCGTCCACCGAGTCCCTGGCCCGGTCGGCCAGCCCGACGAGCCCGATGGCGCGCTCGACGGCGGCCCGGTCGGCCTTGGAGGGCCGGCGCAGCCGGGTACGCGACAGGCGCCCGGCGGAGACGACCTCGCGCACCGTGGCGGGCACGCCGCTGGCGGCGGTGGTGCGCTGCGGTACGTAGCCGACGCGCGCCCAGTCGCGGAAGCGCCGCAGCTCCGTGCCGAACAGGGCTATCGAGCCGCCGCTCAGCGGCACCTGGCCGATCACCGAGCGCACGGCGGTCGACTTGCCGGAGCCGTTCGCGCCGAGCAGGGCGACGACCTCACCGTGCCGGACGGTGAGGTCGACGCCGCGCAGCACCGGGCGGGAGCCCAGGGTGGCGGTGGCCGCGCGGACGGCTATGACGGGCTCGGCCATGACGGGCTCGCTGCTCACGACAGTGCCTCCGTTACGTCGTTCACTTCGCGCCGAGGGCCTTCCGGAGCGCGGCGAGGTTGGACCGCATCACCTCGGTGTAGTCAGCGCCCTCGGACCGCTCGGTGATTCCCTCCAGCGGGTCCAGGACGTCGGTCCGGAGCCCCGCGTCCTTGGCGAGGGTCTTGGCGGTCCTGTCGCTGGCCAGGGTCTCGAAGAATACGGTGCCCACCTTGTCCTTCCTCGCGATGTCCTGGAGCTCCTTGATCCGGGCGGGGCTGGGCTCGGACTCGGGGTCCACACCGGAGATGCTCTCCTGCTCCAGCCCGTAGCGCTCGGCGAGGTAGCCGAAGGCGGAGTGGGTGGTGATGAAGGTCCTGGTGGTGGTGTTCCGCAGCCCCTGCTGGTAGGCGGTGTGCAGGGCGCCGAGCTGCTTCACCAGCTCGTCGGTGTTCTTGCGGTAGTCGGCGGCGTGGCCGGGGTCGGCCTTCGCCAGGGAGGCCCCGACGCCCTTGGCGACCTCGGTGTACTTCACCGGGTCCAGCCAGATGTGCGGGTCGGCGCCCGCCTCCTCGTCGGCGTGGTGGCCGCCCGCCTCCTCGTGGCCGTGGTCGTGGCCGGCCCCGGTGCCGTGCTCCTCCAGCGTGGTGAGGGTGGCCGCGTCGACGGTGTTCTTCACCCCGGCCTGCTCGACCGCGTCGTCGACGGCGGGCTGGATGCCCTTGAGGTAGAGGATGTAGTCCGCTTCGCCGAGCTCGCCGATCTGCCTCGGCTTGAGCTCCAGGTCGTGCGGTTCGACGCCCGGCTTGGTGAGGGTGCTGACGGTGACGTGGTCACCGCCGATCCGCTCGGCCAGGAACTGCATGGGGTAGAACGACGCCACCACGTCCAGCTTGCCGTTCTCGCCCTCCGGCTCGGCGGGACCGGGCGAACCGGAACAGCCGGTGAGCCCGAGCAGGCCGAGGGCCACGGCTCCGGCGAGGGCGGTGGTGGGTATGTGGCGTCGTACGTTCATGGGATTCATTTTCAACAAAAGTGGAAACGATTGTCAACAAAGCGGGTAAGTGGCCCTGGGCGCCCACCGATTTGATCCAGAGGGTGCGAGCGCCGGTAACCTGAGCATTCGCCCGCCCGTCTCCCGAGCACCACCCCCTCATCGAGGCGCATCAGCGCCCCCCTGTCCAATTCGTCGTCACCGTTATGAAGAGAGCACCGTGGCCGCCGACAAGATCGACTCCATCGTCAACCTGAGCAAGCGCCGTGGCTTTGTCTACCCGTGCAGCGAGATCTACGGCGGACAGCGTGCCGCCTGGGACTACGGGCCGCTGGGTGTCGAGCTCAAGGAGAACCTCAAGCGCCAGTGGTGGCGCTACATGGTCACCTCGCGCGAGGACGTCGTCGGTATCGACTCGTCGGTGATCCTGGCCCCCGAGGTCTGGGAGGCCTCCGGTCACGTGGCCACCTTCACCGACCCGCTCACCGAGTGCACCTCCTGCCACAAGCGGTTCCGCGCCGACCACCTGGAGGAGGCGTACGAGGAGAAGCACGGCAAGGCCCCCGAGAACGGCCTCACCGACCTCAACTGCCCCAACTGCGGCAACAAGGGCACCTTCACCGAGCCCAAGCAGTTCTCCGGCCTGCTCTCCACGCACCTCGGCCCCACCCAGGACTCCGGTTCGGTGGCCTACCTGCGCCCCGAGACCGCGCAGGGCATCTTCACCAACTTCGCGCAGGTGCAGCAGACTTCGCGCAAGAAGCCGCCGTTCGGTATCGCCCAGATGGGCAAGTCCTTCCGGAACGAGATCACTCCGGGCAACTTCATCTTCCGCACCCGCGAGTTCGAGCAGATGGAGATGGAGTTCTTCGTCAAGCCGGGCGAGGACGAGCAGTGGCAGGAATACTGGATGGAGCAGCGCTGGAACTGGTACCGCGACCTGGGTCTCCGTGAGGAGAACATGCGCTGGTACGAGCACCCCAAGGAGAAGCTCTCCCACTACTCCAAGCGCACCGCCGACATCGAGTACCGCTTCCAGTTCGGCGGCAGCGAGTGGGGCGAGCTGGAGGGCGTCGCCAACCGCACCGACTACGACCTCTCGGCCCACGCCAAGGCGTCCGGCACCGACCTGTCGTACTTCGACCAGGAGGCCGGCGAGCGCTGGACCCCGTACGTCATCGAGCCCGCCGCCGGTGTCGGCCGCGCCATGCTGGCGTTCCTCCTCGACGCCTACAACGAGGACGAGGCCCCCAACGCCAAGGGCGTCATGGAGAAGCGCACCGTGATGCGCCTCGACCCGCGCCTGGCCCCGGTCAAGGTCGCGGTGCTCCCGCTGTCCCGGAACCCCCAGCTGTCGCCGAAGGCCAAGGGCCTCGCCGCCGACCTGCGCAAGAACTGGAACATCGACTTCGACGACGCGGGCGCCATCGGCCGCCGCTACCGCCGCCAGGACGAGATCGGTACGCCGTTCTGCGTCACCGTCGACTTCGACACCCTGGACGACAACGCGGTGACCGTGCGCGAGCGCGACACCATGAAGCAGGAGCGGGTCTCGCTCGACCAGATCCAGGGCTACCTGGGCGCCCGCCTGCTCGGCTGCTGACCTCCCGCTGACCGCCCAAGCCCCCGGTTCCGCACCTGGAACCGGGGGCTTCGGCGTCGGGCCGGCGCCTCGCCGGCCGGTCCCGGCGGCACGGGGCGCGGGGCCGGCGGCGGCGGCCACCGAGCGCCGCCGCGCGGGGCACGGCCGGTGCGCGGGTGCGGAAAACCCGGTGTGCCGGGCCGCCGGGCGCGGGGTAACCTCACCCGCATGCCGTTCCTCCCGATCTACGAGTGAGAGTGCGGCGGGCAGCCCGGTCTCCCGCCCCCCACCCGACGCGTTTCCGCATCACTTCTCACCCTTGATGGAGAACCCGTGGCCAAGAGCCGAAACAACCTCCTCGGCGTAGGCGGACAGCGCAAGAAGCTGTCCCGTGCCGACCAGCAGGGCTCCGCCCCCGCCCGAGCCGCCAACCGCAAGGCGTCCGCCGACCAGAAGCAGGAGCTGCTGCGCAAGATGCGCGAGCGCGCGCAGGAGCAGGCCGGTTCGGAGAGCTGACCGACCGGACACCGGTAGGCCGTACGCCCGTGGGCCCGGGCCACCTTCGGGTGGCCCGGGCCCACGGCCGTCATCCGGCGAGTGGACGACCGGGACCGAGTGCGCCCGGCCCGCCGCCACGGCCCCGGCCCGGGGCGCGGAGGCGGCGGCCGGCGGCAGGGGGGCCGGCCGCTCACCGTCCCGGCGGGGCGCCCGGCCCCGGGCCGCCGGGGTTCAGGAGCCGGCCGTCGCCGGGGTGCGGCACTCCAGCCGGGCGGCGGTGCGCTCCGCCGTCCGGCGGGCCCAGGGGCCACTGGTCGCCGCGCCCACCACCAGCACCGACAGACCGCATCCGGCGACGATCCACCAGGCGGGGCGGCTGGCCGCCACGAACCCCGTGGTCGGAGCGGCGGGCGGGACCCCGGCGGCCAGTACGGCCCCGATGACGGCGACGCCCAGCGCCTGGCCGATCTGCCGGCTGGTGGTGGCCACGGCGGCGGCCACGCCCGCCTGGGCCCGGGGCATGCCGGAGACCGCCGTGTTGGTGATGGGCGCGTTCACCATGCCGAAGCCGATGCCGAACAGGACGTACCCGGTCATCAGCAGCGGCGTCGACGCCTCCGCCTCGAACGCCGCGAACAGCACTCCGCTCGCCGCCATCGTCACCCCCGCCACCAGCAACGGCAGACGTGGTCCGCGAGTGCCGACCAGCCGGCCCGACAGCGGCGCGCACACCAGGGTCAGCGCCGCCATCGGCAGCGTGTACAGGCCGGCGCGCAGCGCCGACAGCCCGCGCACCTCCTGGAGGTAGAGGGTGTTGACGAAGAGGAACCCGCCCAGGGCCGCGAAGGCGCTCACCGCGACGACGGTGGCACCGCTGAACGGGGCGCTGCGGAAGAAGCGCAGGTCGATCAGCGGGTCGGTGCGCCTGGGCTCGTACAGCAGCAGTGCGGTCAGGGCGAGGACGGCGGCCGACGCGAAGCCCAGGATCACCGGCGAGGTCCAGCCCGCGACGGGCGCCTCGATGATCGCGTACGTCAGTGAGCCCAGGAGAACGATGATCAGCAGTTGCCCGACGGGGTCCGGGCGGCGGGCCCGGGGAGCGCGGGACTCCGGCACGTACCGCAGGGTGAGCAGCAGGGCGGCCAGGCCCACCGGAAGGTTGATCCAGAAGATCGACCGCCAGCCCACCGAGTCCACGAGCACCCCGCCGACCAGCGGGCCGGCCGCCATGGAGATCCCCACGACACCGCCCCAGACACCGATGGCGCGGGCGCGCTCGCGCGGGTCGGTGAAGGTGTTGGTGATGATCGACATGGCGACCGGGTTGAGCATCGAGCCACCGACGGCCTGGACCATGCGGAAGGCGACGAGGGCTTCCAGGTTCGGTGCGAGGGAGCACAGCAGGGACCCGGCCGTGAACAGGACCAGCCCGGCCGTGAAGACCTTGCGGCGGCCCAGCCGGTCGGCGGTGGAGCCGGCGAGCATCAGGAGCGAGGCGAGGACCACGGTGTAGGCGTCGATGGTCCACTGCATGCCCGCCACGGTGGGGTGCAGGTCCCGGCGCATGGCGGGCAGGGCGACATTGAGGACGGTGTTGTCGAGGCTGACGATCAGCAGGCTCGTGCAGCAGATCGCCAGGACCAGCAGCCGCCGCCGGTGGGTGAGCTCGGGCATATATCCAAAGTACGGCTAACTAACGACCCGCCGGAGCGGTACGCGACAATAGGGGGCATGACCGCGTTCAGTCCCCTCGCCATCGGCCCGCACACCGTGCGGCCCCCGGTGGTGCTCGCCCCCATGGCCGGCATCACCAACGCCCCCTTCCGCACCCTGTGCCGCGAATTCGCCGAAGGCGTCCGGGGCTTCGCCGGCCACCCGCCGAAGGGCGCGGCCGGCGGGGGCAAGGGCCTGTTCGTCAGCGAGATGATCACCACCAGGGCGCTGGTCGAGCGCAATGAGAAGACCATGCAGCTCATCCACTTCGACGCCACCGAGACACCGCGCTCGATCCAGCTCTACGGGGTGGACCCGGTGACCGTCGGCAAGGCGGTCCGGATGATCGTCGACGAGGACCTCGCCGACCACATCGACCTGAACTTCGGCTGCCCGGTGCCGAAGGTGACCCGCAAGGGGGGCGGCTCGGCCCTCCCCTACAAGCGGCCCCTGCTGCGCGCGATCCTCAACGAGGCCGTCTCCAACGCCGGGGACCTGCCGGTCACCATGAAGATGCGCAAGGGCATCGACGACGACCACATCACCTTCCTGGACGCGGGGCGGATCGCGGTCGAGGAGGGCGTGACGGCCATCGCCCTGCACGGGCGCACCGCCGCCCAGCACTACGGCGGCACGGCCGACTGGGAGGCCATCGCCCGGCTGAAGGAGCACGTCCCGGAGATCCCGGTGCTCGGCAACGGTGACATCTGGTCGGCCGACGACGCGCTGCGGATGATGCGGCGGACCGGCTGCGACGGCGTCGTCGTGGGGCGTGGCTGCCTGGGCCGCCCGTGGCTCTTCGGCGACCTGGTGGCCGCGTTCGAGGGGACGGGCGAGGCGGCGGCGCCCACGCTGCGCGAGGTCGCCGACGTGATGGTGCGCCACGCCCAGCTCCTGGGGGAGTGGATCGGTGACGAGTCCCGAGGTGTCATCGACTTCCGTAAGCACGTGGCCTGGTACCTGAAGGGCTTCGCGGTCGGCTCGGAGATGCGCAAGCGGCTGGCGGTCACCTCGTCGCTGGACGAGCTGCGCGCTCAGCTGAGCGCGCTGGACCTGGATCAGCCGTGGCCGGCGGGCGCGGACGGTCCGCGCGGGCGCACGTCGGGCAACAACCGGGTCGTCCTGCCGGACGGCTGGCTGAAGGACCCGTACGACTGCTCGGCGGTCGGCGCGGAGGCGGAACTGGACACGTCGGGCGGCTGATGGGGCCGGGCCGGGGGGCCGGCGGCCGATCGCCGGCCCGGTCCTCCGGCGGCCCCGGCCGGGGGCGTCAAGCACGCGTCAACGGGGCGTCAACAGCACGTCAAGGGGTTCCGCATGCTGGAATCGGCGCTTCCCGGGCGGCGTGATTCTCGCCACCCTTGATAGGGGTTGCGCTCACATGAGCGCCCAAAAGGCGGATGCACTTCCTAAAGGATGGCACTCAGTGCCACCCCTTATGTGTTCAAGTGTTGAAGACAAAGGCGCCTGCTGTTGCTCATGTGAGCGGTCGTACCGCCCATGGGAGCGCACCTCACTTCAAGGGGTGAATCATTCGGCATGTCCGGACCAACACGGTGGTCACTTTCGATCTGCTGGCGGACGAGTGGTTAAGCCCGTATGACGGGTAGGCGTACATACCCAGGCACCTTCGATCTGGGTATGTTCCTCGCCGTCAGGGCAGCCACCGAGTCCTCGAGGAGTCGAGACCCGTGTCGGAAAACAAAGATCAGAAGTTCGTGTACGACTTCACCGAGGGCAACAAGGGCCTCAAGGACCTGCTCGGCGGCAAAGGTGCCAACCTCGCCGAGATGACCAACCTGGGCCTTCCGGTCCCTCCCGGCTTCACCATCACCACCGAGGCCTGCAAGGTCTACCTCGACAGCGGCGACGAGCCCGCCGAGCTGCGTGACGAGGTGAGCTCCCACCTCCAGGCCCTCGAGCAGAAGATGGGCAAGAAGCTCGGCCAGGCCGACGACCCGCTGCTGGTCTCGGTGCGCTCGGGCGCCAAGTTCTCCATGCCCGGCATGATGGACACGGTTCTCAACATCGGGCTCTCCGACAAGTCCGTCGAGGGACTGGCCAAGCAGGCCGGTGACGAGCGGTTCGCCTGGGACTCGTACCGCCGCCTGATCCAGATGTTCGGCAAGACCGTCCTCGGCGTCGACGGCGACCTCTTCGAGGAGGCGCTGGAGGAGGCCAAGCACGCCAAGAAGGTCACGGTCGACACCGACCTCGAAGCGGCCGACCTGAAGAAGCTGGTCAAGCAGTTCAAGAAGATCGTCAAGACCGAGGCCGGCCGCGACTTCCCGCAGGACCCGCGCGAGCAGATGGACCTGGCCATCAAGGCGGTCTTCGACTCCTGGAACGGCGAGCGGGCCAAGCTCTACCGCCGCCAGGAGCGCATCCCGCACGACCTGGGCACCGCCGTCAACGTCTGCTCCATGGTCTTCGGCAACCTCGGCCCCGACTCCGGCACCGGTGTCGCCTTCACCCGTGACCCCGCCTCCGGCCACCAGGGCGTCTACGGCGACTACCTCCAGAACGCCCAGGGCGAGGACGTCGTCGCCGGCATCCGCAACACGGTGCCGCTGGCCGAGCTGGAGTCGATCGACAAGAAGTCGTACGACCAGCTCATGCAGATCATGCAGACGCTCGAAACGCACTACAAGGACCTGTGCGACATCGAGTTCACCATCGAGCGCGGCCAGCTCTGGATGCTCCAGACCCGGGTCGGCAAGCGCACCGCCGGCGCGGCCTTCCGCATCGCCACCCAGCTGGTCGACCAGGGCCTCATCGACGAGGCCGAGGCGCTCCAGCGGGTCAACGGGGCCCAGCTCGCGCAGCTCATGTTCCCGCGCTTCGACGAGAAGGCCCAGGTGCAGCAGGTCGGACGGGGCATCGCCGCCTCGCCGGGCGCCGCCGTCGGCAAGGCCGTCTTCGACTCGTACACCGCCGTCAAGTGGTCCCGGTCCGGCGAGAAGGTCATCCTCATCCGCCGTGAGACCAACCCCGACGACCTGGACGGCATGATCGCCGCCGAGGGCATCCTGACCTCGCGCGGCGGCAAGACCTCGCACGCCGCCGTCGTGGCGCGCGGCATGGGCAAGACCTGTGTGTGCGGCGCCGAGGAGCTCGAGGTCGACACCAAGCGCCGCCGGATGACCGTGCCGGGCGGGCACGTGGTCGAGGAGGGCGACGTCGTCTCCATCGACGGCTCCACCGGCAAGGTCTACCTCGGTGAGGTACCCGTCGTGCCGTCGCCGGTCGTGGAGTACTTCGAGGGCCGGATGCACGCCGGCGCCGACGACGCCGACGAACTCGTCGCCGCCGTCCACCGGATCATGGCCTACGCGGACCGGCGCCGCCGCCTGCGGGTGCGGGCCAACGCCGACAACGCCGAGGACGCGCTGCGCGCCCGCCGCTTCGGGGCGCAGGGCATCGGCCTGTGCCGCACCGAGCACATGTTCCTCGGTGAGCGGCGCGAGATGGTCGAGAAGCTGATCCTCGCCGACACCGACGAGGAGCGCGAGGAGGCCCTCGCGGCGCTGCTGCCCCAGCAGAAGCAGGACTTCGTGGAGCTGTTCGAGGCGATGGACGGGCTGCCCGTCACGGTCCGCCTGCTGGACCCGCCGCTGCACGAGTTCCTGCCCGACATCACCGAGCTGTCGGTGCGCGTCGCGCTCGCCGAGGCCCGCAAGGACCACAACGAGAACGACCTCCGCCTGCTCCAGGCCGTGCACCGGCTGCACGAGCAGAACCCGATGCTGGGTCTGCGCGGCGTGCGCCTCGGCCTGGTCATCCCCGGCCTGTTCACCATGCAGGTCCGTGCCATCGCCGAGGCCGCCGCCCAGCGCATCGAGGCCAAGGGCGACCCGCGGGCCGAGATCATGATCCCGCTCGTCGGCACCGTCCAGGAACTGGAGATCGTCCGGGACGAGGCCGAGCAGGTCATCGCCGAGGTGCAGCAGCGGACCGGCGTCGAGCTGAAGCTGGCGCTCGGCACGATGATCGAGCTGCCGCGCGCCGCGCTGACCGCCGGTCAGATCGCCGAGGCGGCGGAGTTCTTCTCCTTCGGTACGAACGACCTCACCCAGACGGTGTGGGGCTTCTCCCGCGACGACGTGGAGGCCAGCTTCTTCACCGCGTACCTGGAGAAGGGCATCTTCGGGGTGTCGCCCTTCGAGACCATCGACAAGGACGGCGTGGGCAAGCTGGTGCGGGACGCGGTGGCGGCCGGCCGGGCCACCCGCCCGGACCTGAAGCTGGGCGTGTGCGGTGAGCACGGCGGCGACCCGGAGTCGGTGCACTTCTTCCACGAGGTGGGCCTGGACTACGTGTCCTGCTCGCCGTTCCGCATCCCGGTGGCCCGCCTGGAGGCGGGCCGGGCGGCGGCACAGTCCAGCGGCAGCGACAGCCGCTGACCGGCCACCGGAGCAGCCGCCGGGTCCATCCGACCCTCACCGACGCGGCGGCGGCTCCGGTACGCCGGCCCGCCCCGGCCGGAGCGTGGTACGCCCGGCCGGGGCGGGAGCCGGCGGACGAGCGAGCCGCGGGGCGCCGCGCGGTGCCCGGCCGATACGGCCCGGCACCGGGTGACACCCGGCGGTGAGCCGGACACAGAACAGGGCGGACACCTTGTGCGGAGGTGTCCGCCCTGTCGTGCGCCCGCCCCCGGTGCCGCGCGCCGCCCCGTGCCGGCGGGGACGGGCGCCGCGTCCCCGGTCCCGGCCCGGGCGCGGGGCGTGACCGGCGGGGCACGACGGGCGGTTCGGCGGTCCGGTCCAGGATCCGGGCGAGCACCACGGTGGGGGCGAACCCGGCGGCGGCCCGGGGCGTGGGCGCCGCCGGGGCGACCGGGCGACCGGGCCCCCGGGCGGCCCGGTCGCGGTGCGGCGTGCCGGCGGGCCGTACCGGTGGCGTGCCGGCGCCGGAGCGGGGCGGGGCGGGAGCCGGCGGGAGCGGGTCACCGGACGGGCCGCGCCGGGTGCCGGGTGGCCCGCCCCGGTCGCGGGGCCGCGTTCGGCAGGCCGTACCCTGGGCGCCGTGCCGGGAGCCGTGAGCCGAGTACCGATGCCGAGTACCGAGTACCGAGTGCCGTCGGGCGCCGGGCGGGCCCGTGCCGGGTCCGGCGGGCCGCGTGTCGTCCCGCGAGCCGTGCCGCGTCCCGGGCGTCGTGTTCCGTACCGGCGCCGTGTACCGCCCGGGGAACCCGGAGGGAAAAAGCAGCTTGGTGTTGCATAGCGGCCGGTCGAATTCCGCGTGCCGCACGGCGAAGTTGAATCGCGAAGTGTTCCCGCCCGGTCGAATTGCGCCATTCATGCCGCAAAGAACGGGCGGAGCGCGGCCACCGGATCCCCACCCGCCGACCGCGCCCCATTACCCCTGCCGGACAGGAGAGCCGCAACCTTCCCGGACCGCCGCCGGACGCGCGAAGCCCCCCACGGTCTTCATCACGTCACCTCGGTCCAGAAGGTTTCCCGTCCGACGGCGTACAGCTTTTCGGTTCCGACCCCACCTCCGCGATGCGTTTCAACTGTGGCTGAAAGGCCGTGGTAACGTGCTGTGATGGTGTGCATACTCATTGGCGGGGGGTGATTGCGCATGCAACAGGTGGGGGTTCAGTGCTTCGTATTCATTTCACCGGGGAGTGTCTCGCCGGCATCCGGATGGCCGCCCGGCCGGATGCGTTGTGGGAGACGATTCTCAGCTTTCACCGATTGCGCGACCGGCGGGGCGCGCTGGTCTACGGGGAATGGCGCACCGAGGCCCGGACGCGGTTGAGCGGTGAAACGCGCATGCTCGGCACGCTCGTGCCGGTCCGGGGATATTTCCCGGACTTCCTGACGCCGCCGCAGGGGCTCGACGGCCTCGACGAGGGCCTCCAGGCCCTGCGTGCCACGCCGCCCGCCCGGATCCACACCGAGCTCGCCCTGCTCGCCGCCTCCCGCCCCGGTGGCGCCCGGCTGCCCGGCTGGGCCAGGTCGCTCGCCGAAGGCGGCCCAGAGCCCGTCGGAAGGCTCCTGGGGGCCCTGCGCGGTTACCACCGGGCGGCCGTGGAGCCCTACTGGTCGTACATCCAGGCCCGCGTGGAGGCCGACCGCGCCGTACGCGGCCGGGCGCTGCTCGACGGCGGGGCCGAGGAACTGCTCGCCACGCTGCCGCCGATGTTCCGCTGGCGCTCACCGGTGCTGGAGGCCGACTATCCGGTCGACCGGGACCTGCACCTGGACGGGCGGGGGCTGCTGCTCCAGCCGTCCTACTTCTGCCGGGGCACCCCGGTGGTCTACCGCGACCCGGAACTGCCGCCGGTGCTGGTGTACCCGGTCACCCACACCGACGCCTCGGCGGTCGCCGAGCCGGGCGCGAGCGACGGGACCTCGCTGGGCCGGCTCGTCGGCCACACCAGGTCCGCCGTCCTGAAGGCCATAGGCCACGGCGGTACGACCAGCGAGCTCGCCCGCCGGGCCGGGGTCTCGCTCGCGTCGGCCAGCCAGCACGCGGGAGTGCTGCGCGAGGCGGGTCTGGTGGTGACCCTGCGCCAGGGCAGCTCCGTGCTGCACACCCTCACCCCGCTGGGCGCCGCCCTCCTGCACGGCGGCGCCCAGCCCAAGTGCCGGCGTTACGCGCGGAACGGGCCCGTCACCTCGTAGGTGATGCCGCCCGACGAACTGCCGGTCGTGCCGCGCTGGCTGGAGAAGTAGAGCCGCTTGCCGTCGGGCGAGAAGGCCGGGCCGCAGATCTCGGAGCCCGACTGGCCGTTGATCCGCAGGAAGGGAGCCACCACGTCGTCCGGCGTGATCACGCAGATCTCCATGTTCCCGCCGTCCTCGGCCACGAACAGGTCCCCGGACGACGAGCCGGTGACGTTGTCCACACCGGTCAGCGGGGCGGCCCCGCTGGGCACGAGCGAGTCGTCGTACGCCAGCTCGTAGGTGTTGTCGGCCAGGTTGAGCTGCCAGAGACGGTTGTCGCCCTTGGTGGTGAACCAGACGGTGTCGTTGGCGTAGTGGCAGCCCTCGCCCCCGCTGAACCGCTTCGCACCGGAGACCTGGTCACGCGTGTAGGTGGGGGAGCCGTCCGGGTCGGGGACGGTCGCCCAGGTGAAGGAGCCGGAGGTGGCGGTGCCGGCCCTGAGCACCTGGAGGGTGCCGGAGGACAGGTCGCCCCAGGTGGCCGGGACGAACCGGTAGAGACAGCCGTTCGACTCGTCCTCGGTCAGGTAGATCACCTTGCGCACCGGGTCGGCGGCGGCGGCCTCGTGCTTGAACCGGCCCATCGCGTCCCGGCGGACCGCGGCCTTCACGCCCCACGGGTCGGTCTCGTAGACGTAACCCAGGCTGACCTCCTCGCAGGACAGCCAGGTGTTCCACGGGGTCTTGCCGCCCGCGCAGTTGGTACGGGTGTTGGACAGGATGCGGTACGCGCCGACGATCGCGCCGGTGGCGGAGAACTTGACCGCGCCCGCGCCGCCGCCCGGGTTGATCTCCGAGTTGGAGACGTAGATCCAGCCGGTGCCGTCCGCGAAGCAGGCACCGCCGTCGGGGGCGTTGTGCCAGGTGTAGGAGGTGGAGCCGACCTTCTGGCCGGACCGGGCGATCACCCGGCTGGTGAAGCCGCCGGGCAGCTGGATTCCGTTGGCGTCCGCGGCGCCGAGGGCTCCGTACGGGCCCGCGCCGGGCTGGGCCGGGGCCGCGTAGGCCGCGCCCCGCATCAACGTGCCGCCGAAGGCCGCCGCCGTGCCGCCGACGACCGCTCCACGCAGGAAACTGCGACGTTCCACTTGTCACTCCAGGGGGGATGACCGCCCCGCCGCTCCGGTCGGGCGGCGGGGTCGCGCGCTTCCGGAAGCTAGAAGCCCCGCATTGACGGTGCATCAACAACCGGTGAAGCGGAAGCGTCGGGCCACGGTTGGTTGCGCTCCCGCGCCACCCGGCCGGGCCCCGGCCGGGCCCCGGCCGGGTGGCGGGCGCCCCGGCGCGGGCGCCTGGGGCGGCCCACCGGGTGCGTAAGGCGGTCTCCCGGGCGGCGTACGGGGTGCCGGGGGCGACGTACCGGGCGCCGGGCGGCACGGCGGGCGGGGCCGGCCGGGCGGGCCGGCCCTCGCCGGTGGCGGCGGGCCGGGCCGGGTCCGGCGGCTGCTCGGTGCTCCTCCGGCCGACGGGGCTCATGGCGCCGAGGCTAGGCCGCGCCGCGGAGCCCCGCAACGCGGGCGCGGGGCCCCGGCGCGGGCCCCCCCCCCCCGCGCGGGGGGGGCGCCCGGGGGGGGGGGGGGGGCCGGGGGGGCCCCGCGGCAGCTTATTAGATAT